>NZ_JBJIAB010000028.1:0-73965 GCF_045310795.1 Candidatus Clostridium helianthi | reverse complement strand
GGAAAGTTAAGGTCTATAGCGCCGATGGTACTGCATGGGAGACTGTGTGGCAGAGTAGGACGTTGCGAGGTAAGTATTAAAGATAGTCATAATGGCTGTCTTTTTTTTATACAGAAATTATGAAATAAATAGTATATTTATCATAAGAAGGGGTGCTTTAATTGTATATAAGTGAAACAAGGATTGTAGTAAGATATGCAGAAACAGATAAAATGGGAATTGTTCACCATTCTAATTACTTTATTTGGTTTGAGGCAGGGAGAACTGATTTCATAAAAGGAAGTAATATAAGTTACAGTGAAATGGAGGAAAATGGCATACTAATACCTTTAGCTGAAAGTAATTGTAAATATATTATAGGAGCAAAATATGAAGATGAATTAATCATAAAAACATGGGTTAAGCAACTAACACCTGTTAAGGTAGAGTTTAATTATTCCGTTATCAGAGAAAATGATCAAAAAGAAATTGCTAAAGGAAGTACATTACATGTTTTTGTTAACAATGACTTTAAGATAATTAACTTAAAGAAGGTCAATAAAGAAATATTTAATAAGTTAGAATCTTTAATATAAAATATATCGTGTGAATCTAGAAGATCATATCTTAAATTAAGAATTTTAGATATGATCTTTGTTTTGTAGCAGGTTTATTCATTAACCAATACTTTTACGATTTCTCCAATATAAATTGTGTGATAATCTTTTTCAGGATAAATTTTCTCATCAAAAGAAGGATTATCAAAGTTTTCAGGTTTAATTTCTGTATGATACATTTTTTTGCATACTACGACCATTTTAGCTTCTTTAAAGTAAGTATTATTCTCATCAAAAATTGGAGTTAAATTTGCTTTTTCAACTTTGTTATTATCTCTTCCAGAAAGACTTCCACAAATATTTAAAGCTTTTCTGTATTCTTCGCTAAAAAATGATAATGTAAATGTATCATTTGAATCTACAAATTGTTTTGTGTAACGTCCAGGTCTAATGTATACAGTAGCTGAGTTTTTACCCCAGAATACGCCTAGTCCTCCCCAACTTGCTGTCATGGTATTAAATTTATTTTCAGTACCAGCTGTGATTAATAACCATTCGTGTCCGATGAGAGTGAATGGATTTATATTTAGGTTTTTAATTTCAATTTCTTTGAATGACATATGATTGCCTCCTATAAATTTTTTTATTTGATAACTTATATTTATTTTAAAGCTATTAGAATAAAAGTTCAATTACATAATTTTTAATTTTATATAATTACTTAAATCACTTTTTTAGGAAATCAATAAGTGTTTTAGCGGCTATTGAAAGATTATTTGAATTCTTATAGATCACACCAATATATCTGGGAGGAATCTCATCTTTTAGAGGAATTTCTAAAAGGATTTTATTTTCAAGCTCATCATTTAAAAACTCTTTTATAACAGAAGTAATACCAAGTCCCATTTTTGCGCATTCAATTAAAAAATCCATATTGCTGGCTTCAATATCCGGAATGATATTGATATTATGTTTATTAAAATAGCTTTCTATATGTTCTCGCGTAGCGTTAGGATTTTCAAGAAGCATAAAAGATCCTTCAGCTAATAATGTATCGTCAGCAGAATTCAAGTTTAGTTTTTCTAAATAAGCACTACTTGCTACTAGGATATCTTGAATTTTGCAAAGCCTTATAAAATTAAGATCATCTTGGATGGAAGTAGTACCAATTATGCCTAAATCCAATTTCTCTTCTTGAACTAACTTTATTGTATCCAAAGTAGGTTTATTTATTATCTTAGTCTTAAAATAAGGATATTCTTTTATAAATTCTCGAAATCTAGGCAAAAAATAATTTTTTCCAATTGTTGTGCTTACACCTAAATTAATTGTACCAGTTTCTTTATTTTTTAGCTTTTTCAAAATATTCTCTCCAAGGTTAAGTTCATCAAAAGCATTTTCTATGTGATCAAATAATATTTTTCCTTCTGGTGTTAGGGTCACACCTTTTGAACTTCTCGAAAATAAGGTTACATTAAAAGAAGTTTCTAATGTTTTTATTGATTTACTTACAGCAGGCTGAGAAACAAAAAGAATTTCAGCTGCACGTGATATATTCTTACATTTGGCCACTGTGAGAAAGACTTTATAAAGATTTAGATCAAAAATCATAGTATAACTCCTAATTATAGTATTCATAACTAATATATATTTTTATTATACATTAAGATAAGCTAAAATAGTAATAAGCTAGAAAAATATTTGAATTTATATTAAAAATATAAAAGAAAGGAAGAATATATTATGAAGATTGGAATAATTGGAATGGGAGCGATAGGTGGATATATTGCTGCTATGCTTTGTAGAAGTAAAGAAAATGTTAATGTTGTAGCGTATGGAAAAACATTAAATAAAATAAAGACTGATGGAATTTCATTAGAAAGTGAAATAAATGGAAATTTTACTGTTTTTCCTACTCTCGCAACAGATAATTCAGATGAAATTGGTGTTGTTGACATTATCTTTGTTTGCGTAAAAGGATATTCTTTAAAGGCGGCAGCAAAAGCAATTTTACCTATGGTAGGTGATCATACTTTAATTATTCCTATAATTAATGGGGTAGACGGCGGAAATAAGCTATATTCTTATCTAAGAAAAGGAAAAGTAACAGATGCTATTATGTCAATTAGCTCAAAAATTGAAGGTGATAGAATTATTAAGCATACTAGCCAAAATACTAGAATATTTATATCATCTAATAAAAAACGCCCTATGTATAAAAGAGATTTAGAGCGGATCTATAATGTTTTAACTAAATCAAATATTTTATGTGAGGTAAGAAGAGATGCAGAAATTTTTGCATGGAATAACTACGTATTTAATTGTGCTTTTAATATAACTGATTCGTACTACGATGTGAAAGTAAAAGGAATATTAGAAGATAAAATGAAATTTGAAACATTTTGTAATGTAGCAAAGGAATGCGAAGAAGTTGCTAGAAGTAAGGGAATAAATCTTCATCCTAATATTTATGAGAATGCAATCAATACACTAAAAAGCTTATCTAAAAAAAGTATAAGTTCAATGCATAGAGATGTTGTATCTGGGAAAAAATTTGAGCTTGAATTATTTTGCGGCGATTTATGTAGGATGGGAAAAGATTTGGGAGTTCCTACCCCTTATACTCAAAAAGCTTATGAAAAGTTAAGAGTTTTACAACCTGTGTAAGATATTCAGAAGAATATATAATAGGTATGCAATGCATTTTCTTAAATAATTCATTTATGGTTCACGAATATGATTATTTAGTAGGAAATAAGATTGATCCTTAAAAATTCACTAGTGTGTTATAATATTAGCAAATATAATAATAGTTTATTATTTTGACTTATTTATGGAGGTGAATTTTTAGTGTGATTTAATTCTTGCACTAAGATATATTATGGATTATAAAAATAAAGTATGCGTAATTACTGGAGGAGCTTTGGGGATAGGAAGATGCTTAACAAGAGAATTTTCAAACGTCGGCGCTAAAGTTATCTTCATTGATAAAAATAAAGAAGCAGGGGATGAAAACGTAGAATATATAAAAAGAAAAGGTGGAGAAATTGAATTCTTTTTAGGCGATATTGCAGAAGAGGATACTTTATATAAGTTTGCAGAGTTTATAATAAAAAAATATAAAAATATAGATTATCTCATTAATAATGCTTGTATTAATAAAAAAGGAATTATTTCTAAATGTTCATATGAAGATTTTAATTATGTACTCAAAGTTGGAGTAACCGCGCCATACATATTAACCCAGTTACTTATGAATAATTTTAATAAAAATGGTGCAATTGTAAATATTTCATCTACTAGAGCCTATATGTCACAATCTGATACAGAAAGTTATACAGCTGCTAAAGGCGGAATTTTGGCATTGACTCATGGACTTTCTGTTAGTCTTTCTAATAAAGTCAGGGTGAATTCGATTAGCCCAGGTTGGATTGATACGGGTGCTTATTATGATGAAGAATATGTACCAAAGTATAGTGAGAGTGATTTATTGCAGCATACATCAGGCAGAATAGGGAATCCAAAAGATATAGCGAGAGCAGCTATGTTTTTGTGTAATGAAGAAAATAGCTTTATTAATGGAGAAAATATTAATATAGATGGCGGAATGACAAAACTTATGATATATAACGATGATAATGGATGGAAATATGATAATAATTAGTATTTAATACGTTATAAAAATATTTTAAATCTTATGTATATAGAAGTTATTTTCTATATGCATAAGATTTTTTTTCTCGGATTTACATATTTATAATTAGGTGCTGGAATAAACTTCAAATATAAAACATAGTATAAAGTAGAGTAACTAAAGGAGGAATAAGAGATGAATTTTTTACTTACTAAGCTAAATGATACTTTTAGGGATAAGAAAGCCTATTTTTTCATTGTACTGATAATGTTTTGTTTAGGAATATCTTTTGGGCTTTACACTGTTAAATATATGGGGGAATCAGATAAAACGGATTTAACAAATTATTTTTTTAGTTTTACTAATTCTATAGGTAGCCATCCTATTAATTATGGAAATTTATTATTCGAGGTTATAAAGAAAAATATACTAATTATTATACCTATATTTATATTAGGTTTAACTTTTTTTGGAGCTCCTGTAATATTAATTTTGGACTTATTAAAAGGTTTTACATTAGGGTATACTTTTTCTTTCATGATAACTACTTTTCAAGGAAAAGGGATTGGACTAGCCTTAGTATCTATTGTTCCTCAGAATTTAATATATATTCCATGTTTCATAGCATTAAGTGTTATTAGTTTATCTATGTCTGCAGAAAGGTTTAAGGGAAGATTTTTCAAACATGGAAAGATAAAAGATCCTTTTCTAGATGGTGTATTAAATAAATTAATTGTCATCCTAATATTATTTGTAATAGGCATATTAGTTGAAACTTATATATCACCGTCTCTGATAAGATTTGTGGCTAATAAATTCTATTTATAAAACAAAAGATGATTTTAAATAAGGAAGGAAAAATGACGATTGGTCGAATGCTAATCATAATCAATGGTATAGGAGTTAATAATGATAAATAGTATAAATAATTATAAAAATTATTTGTTTGAGAGTGGTAAAAGTGAGAATACTATATATGCATATGTAACAGATGTTAGTCTCTATCTAAAATTCTTAAATAGAAAAAAGATAGATTTATATGAAAGTGATAAATCAACAGTTATGTCATATATACAAAATCTCACTAATCAAGGAAAATCAGAAAGATCTATAAATAGAATAGTTATAAGTCTAAGGAATTTCTATTCATATTTGAAAAGTGAAACTTTAATTAAGGAAGTTCCTAAAATTGAATATAAGAGTTCAAAAAATAATAGAAAATTGCCACAAATTTTGACCATTGAAGAAGTAGATAAGATAATTAGAATAGTGGAAAAAGACTGCTCAAAAGGAATTCGTGATAATGCATTGTTAGAGTTGATGTACGCTACTGGAATGAAAGTTTCAGAACTTATTGCATTAAATGTAGATGATGTCAATCTTGATTTAAATTTTGTAAAATGTACAGATAACAAGCATTATGAAAGGCTTATTCCTATAGGAAGAAGTGCTTGTAAAGCATTAACAGAATATCTAAGCATAAGGTATAAGATAGCGCAGTGCGGTGTTTCTAACCTTTTTGTGAATTTAAATGGTAATAAGCTTACAAGACAAGGTATTTGGAGAATTGTTAAAGAATACTCTAGAAAAGCTGGTATAGATAAAGACGTTAATTTAAACACTTTTAGACATTCATTTGCTGTTCATCTTCTTCAAAATGGAGCAAATGTTAGGGCTGTTCAGAAGTTACTCGGTAATCAGGTATTAACATATATGGATACGTACTATGAGATAATCAATAATGATAAAATAAACTATATATACATGCATACTCATCCAAGAGCTTGAGAATAGTTATTTGTACAAGGAATTAATTAAAAATATTACGGGAGTTTCCACCCGTTTGCCACCACTTATCAAATTGGTGGCAAGTTTTATTTAAGGATGAATTTTTGTGTTTGTAGATTAATATTTATTTATTAAAATTTACAGAAGGAATATTCCAACTTTTGTATAATTAACTTATATGAGAGGAGGCAATATTTATGGTCAAAAAGGAAAGGTGCATATGGATAGAGTAGCCTTTATATACAATTAGCTGTATAAGAGGAGAAAGCTTTATATACAATTAGTTATATAAGAGGAGGAAGATTAATGTTATTAAGTTCAATACAGAAATGCTCTAAGTGTGATATAAGTTTTGCATGGGAATACACGACTCCAGAAACAGACAGAGTATTGAATTTTGAAGGAGAGACTTCATCAATAGCTAGTGCTAAACTAGTAAGTGCTAAAGAGGGGAAATATGATATTAAAGTGAAATGTCCCAAATGTAAAGCTTTAAATAAGTTTTATATTATTGTGCCAAGGTGTAATAATGAGAAATGATATAGAGAGTAAACTTAACTAAGAACTCTAGAAATAGGGTTCTTTTTGACGTTATAAAATTTTATTTTAAATTTAAATTGATATAGAAAAAGTATAGAAGTAACTTAATAATAATATTTATAGATGATTGTGGTTATAGGTAATTAATGGTATAATCTTAAATGCAATTTTAATTAATAATAGATTGGGGAGGAATTTTTTATGCATCCAACAAGCACTACAATATTAAGTGCCATACTAATTATAGTATATTTAATATTATCAATAGTAATATTTGCTTTATCAATATATGCATTCATATTATTTATAAAGCTAGCTAATAGAGGTATAAGAGCGCTTGACATTTATATAGGAGAAAAAGAAGGATATGCAAAGGGAGATTATTATATAAATAGCAACAAATATGAAAATTATTAATAATTATCAATTTTATTGAGAGCATATATAAGCAGGTGAGATAATGAATGATAAAGAAATTGATGATATGTTTTTTCAAATTTATGATTACGAATGGCTTGACAATCAATATAAAGAAGTAGCTAGAAAGTCGTCAGCGTATATTGGCTTTAGATTGTATATAAAGCTTAAAACACTTATCACTTCGGTTTTAAATATAAAAACATGATATTTATTATAAATAAGATAAACTGTAATAATGCTTTAGCATTATTATTTAAAACTATAAAAACAAAGAGCAGCATACATAGGGGTAATATGAATGTTGCTCTTTGTTCTTTATATTATAGGGTAAATATTTATGAAAAAAAGATTTTATTAACTTTATGTACTTATTTTAGTATATCATTGTGTCAGTATGATGGCAGACTAAAAAAATAAAAGAAAAATTAGAACCTTTTTAATAGCAATTTTAGATTTGAATAAATTATTTATGGTTATTTTAAAGTAATATGGAATTAGAATACTAATTTATAATTGTATTGTACATGCTGAGTTAGTAAATACTATTAGTAACATATATTAGGGATTACAAATAGCTAAATTAGTATAAATAATGTTGTATATTGTAGTGAAATGATTCTGGGGAAATTATACAATAAAGTAAGAGGAAATATATAAATTATTACGAAAAAATACATAATTTATATTTAAGTCGAACTTCTGTGCAATAAGTAAAATAAATAGGATATTCTTATACAAATGTAAATTAATCTAGCTATAGGAGGAAAAAATATATGAGAAAAAATTATAGGTATAATAAAAGTAAAGATAATAACATAAAAAAAGCTAGAATAATTATTTTATTTATGACTATAGTTTTTTTAATAGTCGGAGGTAGCTCTCTCATTGCAGCGAAGTTTTTCCAAAATAGACAAGAAGTACAAGCACTTGATGACACTAAGCAAAGTGGAGATTCAGATTCAAATTCAAATGATAAAAAGGATAACCGAGATTCTCTGAATGTTGAGAGTAATTCAGAAGTAGAAGATTCTTCATTTATTGAAAAGTATTTGAATCAGCAAATGAAGGGGCAAAAGCCAGATGGAGCAGACGGTAAGAAAGTAGTATATTTAACATTTGATGATGGTCCATCGGAAACAGTTACACCTCAAATATTAGATGTTTTGAAGTCGGAGAATGTGCATGCAACATTCTTTATTGTGGGAAAATCACTAGATAAAGATGAGAACACTAAAAATATAGTTAAACGAGAATTATCTGAAGGAAATTCTATAGGTAATCATACTTATTCACATAATTATAATTATTTATATCCAAATGGAAAGATAAACTTATGGAATTGTATGTCTGACATTGAAAAAACAAATGAGTCACTAAAAAAGGTTTTAGGAGAAGATTTTTCAACTAGAGCTATTAGATTTCCGGGTGGGCATATGACTTGGAAGAATAAAGATTCAGTTGGTATGGATACTATGGACAAGGCTTTACATGAAAAAAATTATCATCAAATAGATTGGAATTCATTATCTCAAGATGCGGAAGGTACACCTAAGAATGCAGAGCAATTAAAACAGGAAGTTATAAAAACTACAGCAGGAAGGGAAAAGGCAATAATTTTGATGCATGATACTTATGGTAAAGAAGAAACAGCAAAAGCATTACCAGGAATTATAGAATATTTAAAGCAGCAGGGATATGAATTTAAGGTTATTAAATAGTATTTATTAGGAAAAAGATGAATTTAGAAATTATATTAAAATTCACCTTTTTCTATTTAGATAAGAAGATTTCTGTAGTCTTGATTTGCAGTTTTATGCAAAGGTGATGGAAAAGTTAACTTAAGCTTATCCATCACCTTTTGTATATTCACATAAATTTAAAATGGGTCTTTTTAATTATGTATAGTAGTAAATGACTTAAGTCTAAAAATAAAATAGATGGTCATTTGGAAAGTTGAGATATACACTAGTGTTTAGAGAGAAATTCATATTCTTTTTTTCTACCTTAAATTCAATCAATTTTGCATCTTTTTTAGTATTGTTTTTCATATATATAGTGAATTCAAAGGGATTTTCTATAATAGTATCAATAGTATAAGGAAAAGTATTAATGTTTTTATTATTGTTTCCACATATTTCGATATCATGAGCTCTTATGCAGATATATTGGATATTGTCTGGAATCTCCTTATTAATAACATATTCATGCCCCCAATTTTCAGCATAAATGGTATTTTTCCCAGTCTTTTTAGCTTTAGATATATTTTTACATCCTGTTAATGTAGCTTCTGTAAGACTTTTAGGATGTTTAAATAAGTCTCTCTTTTCTCGATTTTCTAAAGAAACTCCATTTTCATAAACAATTATATTGTCGCAAACTCTATAAGCTTCAGCTATATCATGAGTAACAAAGATAACATTACCACTATAATCTTTTACTATAGACATTAACTCTTTTTCTAAATCATTTCTTAAATGTTGATCTAAAGCAGAGAAAGGCTCATCTAAAAGTAAAATATCAGGAGACGTTATAAGTGCTCTAGCTAAAGCTACTCTTTGCTGCTGCCCACCAGATAACTGCCAAGGATAGCGTTTTTCGAGTCCACCAAGATGTAATCTTTCTATATATTCTCTGACTAAGGATTTCTTTTGATCTTTTTCCATCTTAGAAATACCTATTTCAATATTATCAATTATATTCATATTAGGAAACAAAGCATAATTTTGAAATAGATAACCGATTTTTCTTTTCTGTGGAGTTAAATTAATTTTATTCTCTGAATCAAAAAAAATCTTATCATTTACAATTATTTTTCCTCTAGAAGGAGTAACTAATCCGGATATACATTTTAAACTCATACTCTTACCAGATCCTGATGCACCTAAGAAACCTAGAACACCGCTTTTTTGCTCAAAATTCACATTTAAATTAAATGAGGAGAGATGTTTTTCTATATTTACGTATAAGGACATTATTTAGCACTCCTTCCCATAAGTTTTAATTGAACTTCTGACCAATAGTTTAATATTAGAATTAGAAATAATGATAAAGTAACAATTATAATAACCCAAAGAATTGCTTTTTGCATATCTCCACCTTCGGCCGCAAAGAATATTGCAAGTGGCATAGTTTGAGTTTTCCCTGGGATATTACCTGCTAGCATAAGTGTTGCACCAAATTCACCCATAGCTCTTGCAAAAGATAGAACTAGTCCACCTATAATACCTGGCATGGCTAATGGAATAGCGATTTTATAAAATATTTTAAATTCACTAAGTCCAAGAGTTCTGGCAGCAGAAAGAATATTAATATCTATTTGCTCAAAAGCAGAACGTGTAGTTCTATACATCATAGGAAATGAAACCACTATAGCAGCAATAACCGTAGCACTCCAGCTGAAAATTAAAGAAGTATTGAAGAGGTCTAGTAGCTTTCCTATAGGACCATTTTTACCACAGATAAGCAATAAAAAGAAACCTACAACAGTTGGAGGAAGAATTAAAGGTAAAGTAAATAACCCATCTATTATTCCTTTAGATTTTCCTTTAAAATTTGACATCCAATAAGAAACTATAATTCCTAAAAAGAATGTTATTGTTGTTGATAATGTAGCAGTTTTTATAGAAATCCATAAAGGTGAAAAATCCATATTAATTCCTCCTCAAAAGTTAGACAGACTAAAAAATTGTTAAAAGATATAGCATAATTTAGTGGTAGCCAGTTTAAAAATTTTAATTGTAGTAGATTATTATTGTTAAAAAACCATGCAAAATAGAATAAATATATAATACAATATTTAAATATGTTTTATATAGTCATGTTTGATAATGTTTAGTTCGGTTTTATTATGATTTTTATAATATTAGCATTAATTCTATAAAAATACAATAGTGTATTACATATGCTTAATTTTGTTTTCTGATAGTAAAAAAATAATAGAAATATTATTAAAAAAGATAATTTGAAAATATTTACAATTTAATTGAAAAGATGTATGATATTACCATAAAAATAAATTTGACATAAAAAATTTTTTTTAGGAAATAAAATGATTTGTAGAATATATAAGAGATTAATTTAATAATAATATTTCAGAAGTGGATTTTATAGGCTACTAAATATCATTACAAACAAAGTAAACAAGCATTTATTTCCATTATCAAGTGAAACTTGACTCAGGTTGGGTTTGTGAGTGCAAGTGTTACAGCGGATAGACATCAGATAAATATGATTTCAAATAAAATATTAATTAAGATAGGGGAAGAGAATATGAATTTTGATCAAATTAAATCAAAGTCTGAAAACTATAAGGAGGATATGACCAAATTTCTTCGTGATTTAGTTGCAATACCTGGTGAAAGTGCAGAAGAAGAAGGCGTTATAAAAAGAATAGAACAAGAAATGAAAAGCGTTGGATTTGATAAAGTAGAAATAGATCCAATGGGTAATATTTTAGGATATATGGGTACAGGAGAAACTTTAATAGGCTTTGATGCTCATATTGATACAGTTGGTATAGGAAACAGAGATAACTGGGACTTTGATCCATACGAAGGATATGAAACAGAAACTGAAATAGGTGGACGTGGTACTTCTGATCAATTAGGCGGAATCGTTTCATCTGTTTATGGTGCAAAAATAATGAAAGACTTAGGCCTTTTAAATGAAAAATACACAGCATTAGTTGTTGGTTCAGTTCAAGAAGAAGATTGTGATGGACTTTGCTGGGAATATATAATCAAAGAAAGTAAAATCAGACCTGAATTTGTGGTTTCTACAGAGCCAACAGATGGTGGTATCTATAGAGGACAAAGAGGCCGTATGGAAATACGTGTTGATGTTCAAGGAATTTCATGCCACGGTTCAGCTCCAGAAAGAGGAGACAACGCAATTTATAAAATGGCTGAAATATTAATGAACATTCGTGACCTTAACGAAAATGATGCAGCTGATAATAAAGAAATCAAAGGCTTAGTAAAAATGTTAGATGAAAAATACAACCCAGAGTTTAAAGAGGCTAACTTCTTAGGAAGAGGTACTGTTACAACTTCTCAAGTATTCTATACTTCACCAAGCCGTTGCGCAGTTGCTGACTCATGCTCAATTTCATTAGACCGCCGTATGACAGCAGGTGAGACTTGGGAAAGCTGTTTAGAAGAAATTCGTCAACTTCCAGCTGTTAAAAAATACAATGCAACAGTAAGTATGTATAACTATGATAGACCAAGCTACACTGGTTTAGCATACCCAATTGAATGCTACTTCCCAACTTGGGTAATTCCAGAAGATCATATTGTAACAAAAGCATTAGAAGAAGCATATAAAGGTCTTTACGGCACAACAAGAATCGGTGCTGCTGAAAATGAAGCAATGAGAAAAGCTCGTCCACTTACTGATAAATGGACATTCTCTACAAACGGTGTTTCAATCATGGGACGTAATGGAATTCCTGTAATAGGATTTGGACCTGGTGCAGAAGCTCAAGCACATGCTCCTAATGAAAAGACATGGAAAGAAGATTTAGTAAAATGTGCTGCAGTTTATGCTGCTGTTCCAACTATATATATTTCAAATAAATAAATATTGTCAGCGAAAATTAAGGGGGATATTAAAATTATGAATATTGTCGATAAATATGTTAATGCATTAAAAAGCTTAGAAATTGATCAAATGTATAAAAATGACTTTTTTCTTACATGGGAAAAAACTACAGATGAGTTAAAGGCAGTTTATGAAGTGGCAGATGCATTAAGAGAATTACGTAGAAATAACAAATCAACAAGATTGTTTGATAGTGGACTTGGAATTTCATTATTCCGTGATAATTCAACACGTACTCGTTTTTCCTATGCTAGTGCATGTAATCTTTTAGGTCTTGAAGTACAAGACTTAGATGAGGGTAAAAGTCAAGTCGCTCATGGTGAAACTGTAAGGGAAACAGCTAACATGATTTCATTTATGGCTGATGTCATCGGAATTCGTGATGATATGTATATTGGAAAAGGAAATAAATATATGCATACAGTTGCTGATGCAGTAAGGGAAGGATACGAAGATGGAGTTCTTGAACAAAAACCAACATTAGTAAATCTACAATGTGATATTGATCATCCAACTCAAGTTATGGCAGATATGCTGCATATCATACATGAGTTTGGTGGCATTGAAAATTTAAAGGGTAAAAAAATAGCTATGTCTTGGGCTTATTCACCATCTTACGGTAAACCATTATCTGTACCACAAGGGGTTATAGGGTTAATGACACGTTTTGGTATGGACGTTTGCTTAGCACATCCAGAAGGCTATGAAGTAATGGAAGAAGTTGAAAATATAGCTCGTAATAACGCTAAGGAATCAGGTGGAACATTCACAAAAACTAATAATATGGCAGAAGCATTTAAAGATGCAGATATAGTATATCCAAAGAGCTGGGCTCCTTTTGCAGCAATGAAAGAACGTACTGATCTTTATTCAGAAGGTGATTATGAAGGTATTAAAGAATTAGAGAAAAAACTTCTTGCTCAAAATGCAGAACATAAAGATTGGGAATGTACAGAGGAATTAATGAAAACAACTAAAGCTGGAAAGGCACTTTATTTACATTGCTTACCAGCTGATATTAGTAATTTGTCATGTGAGAAAGGTGAAGTTGAAGATTCTGTATTTGATCGTTACAGAGTTCCACTTTATAAAGAAGCAAGCTATAAGCCATATATTATAGCGGCAATGATTCTTCTAGCAAAGGTAAAGAATCCTGCAGAAGTTTTAGAAAAAATGGCTCAAAGTGAGGATATAAGATTCAGGGGTTAGTAACTAATAAAAAATATACACATTTAAAAAGAGCAGCTATGCTGCATATAAGAACATTTTATTTAAAAAGAGCAGCTATGCTGCATATAAGAACATTTTATTTAAAAAGAGCAGCTATGCTGCATATAAGAACATCTTATTTAAAAAGAGCAGCTATGCTGAATATAAGAACATTTCATGGCAAGTTTAGACTTGTTATTTATTCTCATGTACCTAAATATTTAAAAAGAGAATTGGAGTGATATATGGTGAGTAAGATTGTAATAGCGTTAGGAGGAAATGCACTGGGAGATACACTGGAGGAACAAATGAAATCAGTTAAATTAACTGCTGAAAGTATTGTAGATTTGATCGAAAGTGGAAATCAGGTAGTTATTACTCATGGAAATGGACCGCAAGTGGGAATGATAAACTCAGCAATGGAGTTTGTTAAAAAATCTCAAATACCATTAACAATGTGTGTTGCAATGAGCCAAGGGTATATTGGATATGATTTGCAAAATGCGATTAGGGAAGAACTTTTATCACGTAATTTAAATAATCCTGTCACAACTCTCATTACTCAAACTCTTGTGGATCCAAATGATAAAGCATTTTTAACCCCTACAAAGCCAATTGGAGGTTTTTATTCAAAAGAGGATGCTGAAAAATTAGAGAAGACTGGAATAGTGATGAAAGAAGATTCAGGTAGGGGATATAGGCAAGTTGTTTGTTCTCCAAAACCTATTGATATAATTGAAAAGGAAACGATTTTAGAACTAGTATCGGTTGGGGAAATAGTTATTGCATGTGGTGGTGGTGGAATTCCAGTTATTCAAACAGAAAACAATCATTTAAAAGGTGTACCAGCGGTAATCGATAAAGATTCTGTAGCTGCGCTATTAGCTAAAGAGATAGATGCAGATTGTTTAATTATACTAACCGCAGTAGAAAAGGTTGCTATAAACTTTGGAAAGCCAGATGTTAAATGGTTGGATTCACTAACTGTAGAAGAAGCTAAAAAATATATTGATGAAGGCCAATTTGCACCAGGGTCTATGTTGCCAAAAGTGCAAGCAGCTTTAGAATTTGTTTCTTCAGGTAAAGGAAGGACTGCAATTATTACGCTTCTAAGCAAAGTACATGATGGAATTTTAGGCAAAACAGGAACTCACTTTAAAATGTAAAGTTAAATTTATGCATTATGCTATAGATATCCAAAACAAAACTTAGCCTTATGCAATAACTTACCGAAAGGACAGGTACTCTGTTGTTTCGGTTACTGAGAATAAGTTGAGGCTTTCTAACATCATAAGTTGCACCATTTCAGCATGCTCCCGAGACAAGCTCGTGACAAGCAAAAATGGAACAACTTATGATGAAGAAATGCCTGCAACATATTCTCTAATGTAACACTGCATATTATGACCCCTGTGGTTACAAAAGAGTACCTGTCCTTTCTGATATAGTAGATTTTTCAATCTATAAGTATAATTCTCAAATTTGATATCTATAGATATCAAAATCGTAGCCTAGACTTATGCAGTAACTCACTGAAATCATAAATATTTTGCCCCACAGCTAGCTGTTGGAAATTGTACTCATTGAGGATATAAGTTTAACTAGAGATTTAGGAGGAGAGGAATACAACTACATATAAGGAATAATCACAAAAACATAAAATGAAAGAAGTGCTTATGAATGATTATTATTAAGAATGGAATTATTGTTACTGAATCAGAAAGTTATTGTTCAGATATTATGATAGAAAATAATAAAATAACTTGTATTGGAACAAATTTGTCCAATGATAATGCTGAAATTATTGATGCTTCGGGAATGTATATAATTCCTGGAGCAGTGGATGTGCATACTCATATGGATTTGCAATCTGGAAATAGTCGTTCAATAGACGACTTTTATACTGGAACTGTTGCAGCTGTTTGCGGTGGAACTACAAGTATTGTTGACCATGTAGCCTTTGGTCCTAAAAATTGTGCTCTTCGTCATCAAATTGACGAATATCATAAATTAGCTAATGGAAAATCAGTAATTGATTATGGATTTCATGGAGTAATACAGCATGTAAATGATGAGGTTTTATCTGGAATGGAGTCTTTGGCTAAAGAAGGAATTTCTAGCTTTAAGATTTATATGACATATGATTTTAAACTGGATGACGTCTCAATTTTAAAGGTACTAAAAAAAGCAAAAGAATTGGGAGTAATTATTGCTGTACACGCTGAAAACAATGATGTTATAAATTACCTTAGAGAAAAGTATGTTTCAAATGGCTGTTTAGAAACAATATACCATGCAAAATCACGACCAGACCATTGTGAAGCAGAGGCAATTAGCAGAGTGCTACATCTTGCAGCATTGGCAGGAGATGCACCGATTTATATTGTTCATATTTCTACTGAAAAAGGATTGGATGAGATAAGAAAAGCAAGAGCGCAGGGGCAAAAGAATATTTTTTCTGAAACTTGCACTCAGTACCTCACAATGACAGAGAAAAAATATCTTGAGCCAGACAATAACGGACTAAAATATGTAATGTCTCCACCTTTGCGTCAAAGTAATGATATTGATGCTCTATGGAAAGGCGTACAAGATGGTGCAATTAATGTAATTGCTACTGATCATTGTTCATTTAATCTAAAAGGCGATAAACAAAAGGGGATTAACGATTTTACAAAATGCCCTAATGGAGCTCCTGGCGTTGCTGAACGAGTAAGGGTGATTTTCTCTGAAGGCGTTATGAAAAAGAAAATTTCAATTAATCGTTTTGTAGAACTTTTATGTACAAAGCCTGCAAAGATTTATGGACTTTATCCTAAAAAGGGTTATTTGATTCCAGGTGGGGATGCTGATATTACTATAATTGACCCAAATTCTGAGTATACTCTTACAAGAAGTATGCTTCATGGAGCCGTAGATTACACATGCTTTGAAGGCATGACAATAAAGGGAGATATTGATATTGTAATACAGAGTGGTAAAGTAGCTTATAAAAATAATAAGTTTTTAGGGAAAAAAGGTGATGGAAAATTTATCAAGAGAAAAGTAATTGAATAAGATTAGATTGTTTATTTAATATATTAAGCACATCAGCCATAAGAGTTGGTTGCATGCTTTGAATTATTAACAGAGGCATATTTGCATTGTAATGTAAATATAAGACGATAAGGGAGATTTTAATATGAATGTATATGATGATTTGGATTTTTTTAAAAGGCTTATTAAAGGGATTGCGGAAGAGTTTGGGCCAAATTGTGAAGTTGCGATTCATGATCTAAAAGCAGGATATGAACATAGCATTATAGCGATTGAAAATGGTCATGTTACAGGACGTAAAGTTGGGGATGTTGCATCGCGAATTGCAATGGAAACAATTCACTCAAATCTTCAGCATAAAGACCATTATAGTTATAGTACCCGTACAAATGATGGACGTATTTTGAAATCTACTACTATATGTATTCCAGATGAAAATGGTAAAGCGAAAGCACTTCTTTGTATTAATTATGATATCACTCAGCTAATGGTATCTAATAAGATTATAGAAGATTTTGTTTCAATAAAGGAAGTAGAACGCAGTGATGAAGGTGATGTTACAATTCCAACTGATGTTAATCAACTTCTTAAAGATTTAATTGAGGAATCATATCAATTAATTGGCAAACCTGTTGCAGTTATGACTAAAGAAGATAAAATGAAAGCCATTAAATATTTAGAGAGTAAAGGTGCGCTTTTAATTAAAAGATCGGGAGATAAAATTTCAAAGTTCTATGATATTTCAAAATATTCACTTTACAGCTATTTAAATAACAATGAGGATTAAATATATTACTGTAAAATATTTAAAAGGATTAATAAAAAATTGAACAATTAGTCTTTCATCCTGTAGATTATTAATTTAATAAGTAATAATTCTGTACAAATCAGATATATATAATAATAGAACTCATATGTAAAATAAATAAGCTTAGATGAAATATATTACTGGCATATATAAATTGATTGAAAATACCAATATATGGAATATAATTGGAATTGATCAACTAGTCAGTTAGTGATAATAAAAATAATAAATGACTAGTTTGTCAAATTAACAATATAGTAAACGTTTCCTTAGAGATTTATATTTAATTTATAAAAGTGACCCTTTGATCATTAGTAATGTATATTTTGGGTACATGAAAGAAAATTACATTTTTGAATGTGCCTTATTAGGAGGTCTTGTGATGCAAGATGAGTATATTGTTAAAGGCAATATTATTTTTACTAAAGAGTTAGGTAAATATGAAATATTTGAAAGTGGATATATTATTATTGATGGTAAATTTGTTAAAGGTGTTTATAAAGAGCTGCCTGAAAAATTCAGTAAACTAAAGATTTTAGATTATGGACATGCACTTATAATACCAGGATTTATTGACATCCATTCACATGCACCACAGTTTCCAAATCTAGGATTAGGACTAGATAAGGAACTTATGCCATGGTTAGATTCATATACCTTCCCAGAAGAAAAAAAATATTCAGATATAGACTATGCAAAAAAAGTGTATTCTGCTTTTGTAAAAAGTTTATGGAAATATGGCACTACAAGATCTTGCGTTTTTGCTACCATTCATAAGAATTCAACAAAGTTATTAATGGATTTGTTTGCAGAAGCAGGATTAGGTGCATATGTAGGAAAGGTTAATATGAATAGAAATGCACCAGAATATTTATTAGAAAGTACGGAGGAATCCATTCATAATACCAAAGAACTATTAGATGAATATGGGCAAAAATATGAATTAGTGAAACCTATTATTACACCAAGATTTGTTCCAACATGCAGCTTTGAGCTCTTAAAAAGTCTTGGGGAATTATCAAAAAAATATAATGTTCCAGTGCAATCTCATTTGAGTGAAAATTTGAGCGAAATTAGTTTTGTGAAAAAACTACATCCCAAATTAAAAAACTATGCAAGTGTCTATAATGAAGCGGGATTGCTTGGTGATCTTCCTACTATAATGGCCCATTGTATTTGGTTAGAAGAAGAAGAAATTGAACTAATGGTGAAAAAAGAAGCTTTCATTGCCCACTGTCCTAATTCAAATAACAATTTATCAAGTGGTATTGCACCTATTCGAAAATTGATGAAAAAAGGGTTAAACATAGGACTTGGAACAGATATATCAGGTGGACATAGTGTATCGATGGCGAATGTAATTGCTAGTTGTGCTCAGGTGTCAAAGTTAAAATGGCTAGAAAGTAATAAAGAAGACAAGCCTTTGACCACAGCAGAATTATTATATTTGGCAACAAAGGGCGGAGGAAAATTTTTTGGTAAAGTGGGAAGTTTTGAAGAAGGATATGAATTTGATGCCTTAATTATTGACGATAGCAGTCTATCCATCTTCAAGCCATTATCAATAGAAGAAAGACTTGAAAAATTTATTTACACCGGTGATGACAGAAATATTAAGGAAAGATATGTAGCAGGTAAAAAGATAGAAGAGCCCAAACAATATTGAATATTTTTATACTAAAATTTGATTAACTAGTCAATAAGTATTGACTTATATTCATTTCGGTGAGACATACGCATAAGTTCAGGTCTTAGCTGGGGTATCTATAATTTAAACAGAAAAAAATAGAAAATAGGGGGATTATTTATGAGTGATAAAATGCAACGCATTCCTTTTGAAAAAATGTTAACTTGGATTACTAGAGAGTTAAAAGAAAAAGAATCTATTTTTGGCGTGCATAAAGATAAATTTTATTATAATGAAACTGGAAAATCAATTACTTTATTTAATGAGAAACTTTCATCACCAATTGGACCGGCAGCAGGTCCCAATTCGCAATTAACACAAAATATTGTTTGTGCATATTTAACTGGAAGTCGTTTTATTGAATTAAAAACAGTACAAGTTATCGATGGAGAAGATATTACAGTGTCTAAACCTTGCATCAATGCACAAGATGAGGGGTACAACGTAGAGTGGTCTACAGAATTAAAAGTGTCAGAAGCCTTTGATGAATATGTAAAAGCCTGGTTTTTACTTCATGTCTTAATGAAAGAGCTCAAATTCGCAAAGGAAAGAGATTTTATGTTCAATATGAGCGTTGGATATGACTTGAAAGGCATAAAATCTTCTAAAATTGATACTTATATTAAAGGGATGCAAGACGCTTCGTCTACAAAAATTTGGACAGAATGTCAAGAAACACTTCTTTCTCATATAGATATGTTTTCTGAATTTACAAAGGAAGATTTGGAAAAAATTTCACCAACTATTTGTTCATCTATTACTATCTCAACACTTCATGGTTGTCCTGCTAATGAAATTGAAAGCATTGCTAGCTATTTTCTTGAAGAAAAGAAATTAAATACTTATATTAAAATGAATCCTACATTACTAGGAGAAAAGTTTGTTAAAGAAACTTTAACAGCTATGGGATATGACTATATAGTTCTTAATGGACATCATTTTACAAATGATTTGCAGTACTCAGATGGAGTTGCAATGCTAAAACGTTTGAAGGCGGTCGCAAATAACTTAAATTTAGAAATAGGAGTTAAACTAACTAACACACTGCCAGCTAAAATAATTAATAATGAATTACCAGGGGAAGAAATGTATATGTCAGGACGTGCATTATTCCCACTATCTATATCTTTAGCAAGTAAATTAGCTAAAGAATTTAATGGTGATTTACAAATTTCTTATTCAGGTGGGGCTGATTTCTTTAATATTGATAAAATATTATCTACAGAAATTAGTCCAATAACATTTGCTACATCTATCTTAAAGCCAGGTGGTTACGAAAGAATAACTCAAATGGCTAAAAAAGTTGAGAAGCAGCTTAATGGTAAAATTTCTGGAATTAATGTAGAAATTCTGGAGGACATAGTCAAGGAAACTATTAATGATAAACATTATCGAAAAGAACTACGACTTGTTAATAGCAGAAAACTTAATTCTAACCTTGAATTTTATGATTGTGCAGTTGCACCTTGCTCTGTAGGATGTCCAATTAATCAGCAAATCCCACAATATACAGCTTTAGTAGGACAAAAAAAATATGATGAGGCTTTTTCAATAATTGCCATAGATAACGCGTTACCGGCTATTACATCAACTATTTGTAATCATAAATGCCAGACTAAATGTACTAGACTTGATTATGATGAATCTGTTTCAATCAGAGATTTAAAACAAATTGCAGTTTTAAATGCACAGGATAAATTTATTGAGTCTATTGAACCAACAGATATTAGAACTGGGAAAAAAGTTGTTATTATTGGAGCTGGTCCTGCAGGTCTTTCATTAGCTCTTTTCTTAAGGAGAAATGGTGTAGATGTTACTGTAAGGGATAAAAAGGAGAGTGCATTGGGTGTCGTAGAACATGCTATACCTGAGTTTAGAATTTCTTCTGAAATGATTAAAAAAGACTTGGAAATGGTTAAAAAGCAAGGAGTAAAATTTCAATTTTGTGTAGATGAAAATATTAATTTGAAGGAATTAAAAAAGGAATATGATTATGTAGTGTTAGCCATAGGAGCATGGAAACCTGGAAAAGTTTCACTAAGCGATTGCGATAATAAAGCAATTAATGCTATTTCATTTTTAGAAAAATATAAGAAACAAAAAGGAAATATTGCTTTAGGTAAAAAAGTTTGTGTTATTGGAGGAGGAGATGTTGCCATGGATGCAGCACGCTCAGCTAAAAGAGTGAGTGGTGTTGAAGAGGTTTCTATTATATATAGAAGAACTAAAAAATATATGCCAGCGGATAATGAAGAAATAGAACTTGCTATTTCTGAAGGTATTTTACTTAAAGAACTCCTTACGCCAATTTCTATTAATGATGGAAAACTTACTTGTGAAAAAATGATCTTAGGTGATAGAGATGCATCCTTAAGAAGAAGTTCTGTAGGTACTGGAGAAATAACAACATTAGATGCAGATACAGTCATTATAGCAACAGGTGAAAAAATTGATAGTAATTTGTTAAGACAAAATGAAATAAATTTGGATTCTAATGAGTTTCCTATTGTTAACGAAAAATTAGAAACAAATATTGAAAATGTATATATTATTGGCGATTTAAAAAAAGGTCCATCTACAATTGTTAATGCAATAGCAGATGCAAAAATAGTTACAAAAGATATTCTAGCAAAAGAAGATTTGAGTTCTGATTTTAAGCAAAAAGGTTATTGTACTGATGAAAAGATATTATATGGAAGGAAGGGAATATTAGGAGATTTAAAGTCTTGCGAGGAAGAGGCTGATAGATGTTTAGGGTGCAAGAACATTTGTGAATTATGCGTTGATGTTTGTCCTAATAGAGCAAACGTAATGATTAATGTAAACAGTGATTTTGTTTCTAATCATCAGGTTATACATTTAGATGGTATGTGTAATGAGTGCGGTAATTGTGGTATTTTTTGTCCTCATAAAGGAAATCCATATAAGGATAAAATAACAGTTTTTTGGAGTAAAGAAGATTTTGAAAATAGTGATAACAAAGGATTCTTTATTGAAAATTTAGAAAAAGGAATTTGTCTAGTAAGAACTGAAGAAAGCGATATTATAAGTTATACTGCTTCGCAGCAATCAAAAGTTTCAAAAGAAATGGCTAGTCTAATTCAAACGTGTATAGATAAGTATGATTATATCCTTTAGTATTAAAAATTAAATAGATAGCAAGCGAAGAGGTTATGTACCATTACAAGAGGGGGAGTGTATGGCAAGGATTTAGAAAATTGAAACAACAATAAGGCACATGAATTTGTTATTTATTTGATTGTGCCTAACACTAGCTATAATTTTAAGGAGGACATTTCATGAAAAAAGATGTAACCAAACAAAAACCATCATTTTTGGAGAGTTATTTTCACTTGGAAGAAAATAACTCAAATGTAAAGACAGAAATACTTGCTGGAATTACTACTTTTGTTACAATGGCATACATTATATTTGTTAATCCTAATATATTAAAAATAGCTGGTATGAATTCTGCAAATGCAGTAGGAGATGCAGCAGCACAGTTTAGTGTAGGCTCTGATCCAATAGTATCATCAGTTTTCGTAGCTACTTGTCTCGCAGCTGCCATTGGCACATTAATAATGGGGCTGTATGCAAATCTTCCTTTTGCTCAGGCTCCTGGTATGGGTCTTAATGCATTTTTTACGTATACTGTATGTTTAACCTTAGGTTTTACATGGCATCAGGCTTTATCATGCGTATTCATGTCAGGGGTATTATTTATACTTATTACAGTAACATCCATACGAGAAAAGATAGTTGATGCAATACCTCAAAATCTAAAATATGCAATTTCTGGAGGTATTGGTCTCTATATAGCTCTTATTGGATTGAAATCTGGTGGTGTAGTAGTGTCAAATCCAGCAACACTAGTTGGATTCGGAAACTTTGCAAATCCAGGAACACTGCTTACTATAATAGGAATCATAATAACTGCTGTTTTAATGGCTAGGGGGATTAAGGGTTCAATTTTAATTGGAATAATTGCAACTACAATAATAGGAATTCCATTCAAAATCACATCACTTGAAAATTTACATGTTTTCAGTGCACCACCATCACTTGCTCCTACATTTGCAGCATTTGATTTTGCAGGACTTTTTTCAAAAGGCGGCACATCAATAGGAGGCGCATTTCTTAGCGTTATAATGGTTGTTATAACTATTTGTTTAGTTGATCTTTTTGATACTATCGGAACTCTTGTAGGTACAGCTACAAAAGCAGGAATGGTTGACGAAAACGGTAAGGTTTTAAGAATGAAAAAAGCATTGATTTGTGATGCAGTAGCAACAACTGCTGGTTCAGTTTTAGGTACAAGTACCATTTCAACATATATTGAATCTACAGCCGGTGTTTCAGAAGGAGGAAGAACTGGACTTACTTCAACAGTAGTTGGAATATTATTTATTTTATCATTATTCTTCTCAGGCCTTGTTGGTATAGTTCCAGGACAAGCAACAGCTCCAGCCCTTGTAATAGTAGGTGTTTTAATGATGTCAGCAATTGTTAATATAGATTTCAGCGATTTTACAGAAGCAGTTCCAGCTTTTTTTGCTATATCATTAATGGCTTTTTCTTATAGTATAGCTAATGGAATTGCAGCTGCTATGATTTTTTATCCAATAACCAAAATAGCTACAGGCAGACCAAAAGAAATCCATCCAATAGTATATATACTTGCAGTATTATTCATTCTTAGGTATATTTTACTTCCATTTGAATAAAATCATGGAATAGTAACTTATATACAAGTTAATGATTATTAGGAAGTATATTATGAGTTAAAACATTAGTAATCACAAAACTTGCGAGATAAGTTAAAATGCCTATTCAAAACAAGGTAACTAGGTGTTTAGATTTAATAAGTCACATTCAAAAAATAATCATGGCAACTTTGGATTTGTTATTTATTTTCAGTGTCTAAAACAAACTATATCACCTAGTTCAGCCAATATGATATTTTCTATTAAAGATAGAACAAGTATCTGTAAGTTTGAAATATTCACTATTGGGAGAGTTTACGAATGCTAGTTATCGGATAAGAGGAAAATCAATTGGATAAACATAAATTTCTACATAATAAAATGTTACAAGAAAGATGGGATTAATTATGTCTGGTGACGTTAAAGAAAAAATACTAAAGGCTACAATGAAAGTGGTTTCAAAAGAGAAAATTAGTGGTACTCGTATGCATATGATTGCCAATGAAGCGCATATGAGTCAAGCAAATTTACATTATCATTTCTCATCTAAAAATGATATATTGATTTCTCTTTTAGATAAGATACAAGAAGAATTTTCTAATGATCGAAAGAATTATATTAATTTGGAAAATAAAAGTGTAGTTGAAAATATCAGAGGTTTTTTTGATCAAAAAAAGAATGATATTCTCAACAAAAAGGAATTTGATTATACCCAGATTGATTATTGGGTGCAAGGAACAGTAAATGAAGAAATAAAACTAAAATTTAAAAATACATTTGAAATTTGGCGTGACAATATTCGTGAAGTTTTATATAAAGGTGATCAAATCGAAGATAAAGATATGATGAATTTGGACATGTTACCGTACTTAGCAGTGTCTTTAATGCTAGGTGCTTCACTGCAATATTTAATTGATGAGGGGAAATTTGATTTAGATCAATATTTTGATCTAGCAGAAGAAGTGATATTTGGGCAAATTCAAAAAAATAACAAGCTAATTTGGCTTAGCATAAAGTAATTAAACTTTTAGTAAGATAAGAATTAATTTAATAGGAGGAATTATAATGGAAAAAATATTATGGAAAGAAAATACATTGCCTAAAACTGATAAAGAAGAAAGTGTAAAATTTCTTAATAAAGAAGAAGTATCAAAGGCAAAGAAATTTCATGAAAGTTTTTTAGAATATGATGAAACACCATTAATAGATTTAAAAGAGTTAGCTGAAAAGATTGGATTGGGAGGAATATATTTAAAGGATGAATCTTATAGATTTGGATTAAATGCATTTAAAGTGTTAGGTGGCTCATTTGCTATGGGGAAATATTTAGCAGAAAAGTTAGGTGAGGATATAGACGATTTACCATATGAAAAAATGACTTGTAAGGAAGTTAAAGATAAGCTTGGAGATATAACTTTCGTAACAGCAACAGATGGTAATCATGGAAGAGGTGTTGCATGGACAGCTAATAGATTGAAACAAAAATCAGTAGTTTTCATGCCAAAGGGCTCTTCAATTAAAAGATTAAATAACATAAAGGCAGAAGGTGCAGAAGCTAGTATTACAGAACTAAACTATGATGATGCCGTAAGACTCGCAAATAAATATGCAGAAGAACATAACGGTGTAATTATTCAAGATACTGCATGGGAAGGCTATGAGAAAATACCTGTATGGATAATGCAAGGGTATGGAACAATGGCTTTAGAAGCAAGTGAACAATTAAAAGCACTTGATGTTTTAAAGCCTACTCACATTTTTGTACAAGCTGGTGTTGGTTCACTCGCAGGAGCTGTTCAAGGTTTCTTTGCTTCGCAATATGGAGACGACTGCCCCAAAACTGTAGTAGTAGAATCAAATCTTGCTGATTGTTACTATAAATCAGCAATAGCAAATGATGGGGAAGCAAGAGCAGTTGGTGGAGATATGCAAACAATTATGGCTGGACTTGCTTGTGGAGAAGTTAACACAATTGGTTTTACCATACTAAAGAATTATTCAAAGGCATTTATTTCATGCCCTGATTGGGTAGCTGCTAAAGGAATGAGGATTCTTGGAAATCCATTAAAGGGAGATACAGGCGTAATTTCAGGTGAATCAGGAGCAGTAACGACTGGTGCTTTATATGAAATTATGACTAATGATGAGTATAAAGATTTAAAAGAAGCTTTAGAGTTAGATGAAAATTCTAAAGTGCTTTTATTTAGCACAGAAGGAGATACAGATCCAGAGAAATATAGAGAAATAGTTTGGGATGGTAGATATTAATAATTAGATCACAATGAATGTTCTATAAATAACCAAGTAGTTGTTCAAAATTTAAAAAGGCGAAAGCTGGTATAAAAAGGTATGGAGGAGTTTTTATGAAAATTGTAGGTAATGGAAGACTAATAACTCAAAACAAGGAAAATCCATTTTTTGAAAATGGTGCATTAGTTATAAATGATGGTAAGATAATTGATTATGGAAATACTGGTGATATCTTAGATAAATATAATGAGGCAGAATATATAGATGCAAAAGGAAAAGTTATCATGCCAGGTCTTATAAATACTCATGGACATATATATAGTGCATTTGCAAGAGGTATGAACTTAGATGGTCCAACATCTAAAAACTTCTTAGATATATTAAATAATTTATGGTGGAGATTAGATAAAAACTTATCTTTAGAAGATATAAAGTATAGTGCTTACACAACATTAATGGATAGTTTAAAGTTTGGAGTAACAACATTTTTTGATCATCATGCAAGTCCAAATGCTGTTAAAGACAGCCTTTTTACAATTGGAAAGGTAGCAGAAGAACTTGGGATAAGAACTTCGCTTTGTTATGAAGTATCTGATAGGGATGGAGAAGAAGTCTTAGAAAAGGGAATTAAAGAAAATGTAGATTATATAAATTATTGCAATGAAAAGCATGATAATATGAAGTCTGCAATGTTTGGTATGCACGCAAGCTTTACGTTATCTGATGAATCCTTAAAAAAATGTGTAAAGGAAGCTGAAAAGCTAAATTGTGGATATCATATTCATGTAGCTGAAGGATTAGCAGATGAAGAGCAATGTATAGAAAAGCATGGCAAGAGAATAGTAGAGAGACTAAATGATTTTAATATATTGGGAGAAAAAACAATTGCAGTACATTGTGTACATGCAAATGAAAATGAGCAAGAATTACTTTTAAATACAAATACATCTGTAGTGCATAATCCAGAATCAAATATGGGCAATGCAGTAGGTGTATCACCAGCGCTTGACCTTATAAAGAAAGGTGTAACTGTGGGACTTGGAACAGATGGTTATACTCAAGATATGTTTGAATCTATGAAGGTTGCCAATATAATTCATAAGCATAATTTAAAAGATCCATCAGTAGCTTGGGGGGAAGTACCTTTAATGCTATTTGAAAATAATAGAAGTATTGCGGAAAGGCATTTTGCAGGAAAATTTGGGATTATTGAAAAAGGAGCTAATGGAGATGTGATAATAGTAGATTACAATCCATTAACGCCAATGAATGAAAGCAATTGCAATTCACATATCTTATTTGGAATGATGGGAAAATCTGTGGATACAACTATAGTAAATGGAAATGTTTTAGTCAGAGATGGTAAGCTTCTTAATGTTAATGAAGATGAAATATTAAATGAAGCTAGAAAAGTAAGTCAAAAGCTATGGGATAGAATTTAATCAAAAAATATTTTGGAAATGAATATCTTTGTTAAAAGTAAGTGTAATGAAAATAAAATATAACAAGATTAGGAGAATTAAAATTGAAAAAAATAATCAATACACAAAAGGCACCAGCAGCAATAGGACCATACTCCCAAGGAGTAGTGGTTCAAGGATTAGTATATACTTCAGGTCAACTACCATTAAATCCGGAAACAAAAGTTTTAGAAACTGAAATAAAAACAGCGACTAAACAAAGTTTAGAAAATTGTAAAGCCATATTGGAAGAAGCAGGAACAAGTATGGATAAAGTATTTAAAACAACTGTATTTGTAAAAGACTTAAATGATTTTGCAGCAGTAAATGAAGTTTATGGAACATATTTTAAAGAAAATCCACCAGCAAGAAGTTGTGTCCAAATTGCTAAATTACCAATGGATGCAATTATTGAAATAGAAGTCATTGCAACAATGGAATAATATTACGATAGATTTGTAAAAAGTGATAAGAGAATGGTGAGAATATTATTAAGAGAATATTTACGGTAGAAGGTGAAAAAATGTTTGAAGACATATACAAGCAAATATTAATTGAAGTTAACAACTGTAATCAGTGCGTAATGTTAACTTATCTTGATTTGCATAGTGAGAGACAAGGTTCCATTGTCAGAAAAGTTATTTTAACAAAGGAAGATATAGAAAAAAAGTCTCTTTCACTTAGCGATTATATTTACGAAAAAATATGTAGTTGTTTAGAAAGTGGGAAACTTGAATCTTTTAATATAGAAGAAAATGAGACTATTTTAATTGAACCATTCATCCCTAAACCACGTTTAATTGTTTTTGGTGGCGGTCACATAGCAAAACCTTTATCAGAATTTGCATCAAGAGCAGGTTTCTCTATTATGGTTATAGATGATAGACCTTCCTTTGCTAATACAGTGCGATTTCCTGAAGCAGAAAAAGTTATTTGTGAAAGTTTCGAGAAATCCTTTGATTTAATTAACTTAAAGAAGTCCGATTATGTAGTTATTATAACAAGAGGGCATAGATATGATGGAGTTGTTTTGCGTCAAGTCTTAAATCATGACCTTAGTTATGTTGGAATGATAGGCTCAAGGCGCAGAGTAAATGCTATGAGAAGCGAGCTATTAGAGGAGGGCTTTTCTAAAGAAAAGCTGGAATTGGTTAATGCTCCAATAGGTATAGAGATATATGCTATTACTCCAGATGAAATAGCTATTTCTATAGTAGCTCAGCTTATAAGCTTTAAAAATAAGGGGGCTATGAGTAAGTTTGGTAAAAATTTTGCCATTCCAGAGTTTGATGCAGAAATATTAGAAAATATATCTAAAAAATCATCAGAACCTAAAGCACTTATAACTATACTGTCTTCTAAAGGATCAGTTCCTAGAAAAGCGGGAGCTAAAATGTTGACTTATCCTGATGGCAGAACTATCGGAAGTATAGGCGGAGGATGTAGTGAATCTGGTGTATTGCAAAAGGCAAGAGAAATTATGCGAGAAAAAGGTTTTTATATAGAGAAAGTTGACATGACCGGTGATGTGGCCGAATCTGAAGGTATGGCATGTGGTGGAACTATGGAAGTGCTAATTGAAATAATTTAGGGAAAGTTAATTTTTTAACATTAATTAATACTAAATTTTATTGAGGAGGTTGATTATGTCACAAAATAATATTAAAAAAGATGACAAAGTAAATGAGATGCTACCAGTAAGTCAGCTTGCTATTTTAGGATTACAACATGTACTAGCAATGTATGCAGGTGCAGTTGCAGTACCATTAATAATTGGCGGTGCTGTAGGTTTAACACCCGAGCAATTAGCATTTTTGGTGGCTGCAGACTTATTTACTTGTGGTATTGCAACTTTAATACAGGCAATTGGGATAGGTCCGTATGTTGGTATTAAGTTGCCAGCAATTTTAGGTTGTACATTTGCTGCAGTTGGTCCACTAATTATTATTGGTAAAAGTTTAGGAATGCAAACAGCGTATGGTTCTATAATAGTAGCTGCAATTATTGTTGTATTAGTAGCGCCATTGTATGGAAAGATATTAAAGTTTTTCCCTACTGTTGTAACAGGAACAGTAGTTACAATGATAGGTCTTTCTTTAGTAAATGTAGGGGTTACTAGTATTGGTGGCGGTTCAGGAGCTAAAGATTTTGGAAGTGTAGACAACCTTATACTAGGATCATTTGTAATGATAATTGTTTTAATATCTAATAAATTTCTAAGGGGATTTTTTCAAGCAATTTCTGTTTTAAATGGTATTATTTTAGGAACAATAGTTGCAGCATTTATGGGAAAAGTAGATTTTTCAGTAGTAACAAATGCAAAATTGATAAGTATTGTTCATCCTTTTAATTTTGGATTACCTAAATTTGATATTGGTTCAATAATTATGATGACATTCGTTATGTTAACAGTAATGATTGAATCAACAGGTACATTTCTTGGAATTGGCAAGGTTTGTGAAAAGGTTATCACTGAAAAAGATATTGTACGTGGACTTAGAGCAGAAGCAATTTCAACATTTTTAGGAGGTATCTTTAATTCATTCCCATATACAACATTCAATCAGAACCTAGGACTTTTAGCTTTAAGTAAAGTAAAAAGCCGTTTTGTTGTTATAGCATCTGGTATTATTCTTATTTCACTAGGATTGATTCCTAAATTTGCAGCATTAGCTACTATTATTCCTCAGCCTGTTATAGGCGGAGCTACAACAATAATGTTTGCAATGGTTGCAGTCGCAGGTTTTCAGATGCTTCAAAGTGTAGATTTTAATAATAATGCAAATATGATGATTGTTGCTTGCTCTATTGGTATAGGTCTTGGAATTACTGCTGTACCTACTTTACTTGACCAAACACCAACGTTTTTCAAGTCCATTTTTAGTAGTGGTATAGTTTCGGCATCAGTAACTGCCGTAATTCTAAATGCATTTTTGAATCATGGCAATAGGAATATTGAAAGCAATATAAAGCAAAATTCAGTTTCAGAATGAATCTTACAGATATCTGGCATACAACTTAGAGTTATTTGATAACTTACCAAAATCAAATACATTTTTGTTTCTCAGGACTATGAAAATTTAAATGGAAGCTTACACTAACATTAGCTTGATCCCAATTTCATTGTGAAAAGCTAATGCAAACAAGCTTCCATTAAGTACTTATATAAGCTTATTTTCAAATGCCTGCTCCACAAAAATGTACTTGATTTCTAGTGAAGATATGAACTTAAAGTTTTAGCAACGTTGCAAATATGTTCATCTAATAAGTTGAATTCACAAGTTATTTATCTATATATTAAAATGTTAGAAACTATACTTAGCAAGTTCTTTTGAGAAATAATTTGCTAGAATTTATTTACAGATTTATACTATTTATAGTAAATACTGTTAAAAGATATGAAATGGGAGGTTATTTATGTTTAGATTAAATATAAATGGTAAGGATGAAGTATCTGAAATTGATAAATCTTTAATGTCATTTTTAAGAGATGATTTGAGAATCACTTCTGTAAAAGATGGTTGCAGCGAAGGGGCATGTGGAGCATGTACCGTTTTAGTAGATGGGAAAAAAGTAAAGGCTTGCCTCCAAAAGATATCAAAATTTGAAGGAAAAAAGATTTTAACTGTTGAAGGATTAAGCTCTAGAGAAAAGGAAGTTTATGAACATTGTTTTGCAGAAGCAGGTGCAGTTCAATGTGGTTTTTGTATTCCTGGAATGGTAATCTCCGCAAAATCATTATTAGATATTAATCTTAAACCAACAAGAATAGATGTGAAAAGAGCAATTAATGGAAACCTTTGTAGATGTACAGGCTATAAGAAAATTGAAGAAGCTATTTTAATGGCGGCAGAATATTTTAGGGACAATCTTAAAATTCCAACTGCTCCTACTGAATTGAAAATGGCACAGAAATTTAAACGTGTTGATGCAGCTGAAAAAATAAATGGGACAGGTATTTTCGTAGATGATATCGAAATACCTGGAATGTTATATGTAAAAGCAGTACGTACAAAATATCCAAGAGCTATTATAAATAAAATTGATATAAAGAAAGCAGAAGCGCACCCAGACTGCGCAAAAGTCTTACTTGCAAAAGATGTTCCAAACAATAAAATTGGGCATATAAAGCAGGACTGGGATGTAATGATTGCTGAAGGAGATACAACTAGATATGTAGGGGATGCATTGGCATTAGTAGCAACTTACCATAAAGACAAACTTGATGAAGTATGTCAATTAGTTGAAATTGACTATACTGAATTGGAACCCATTACTTGTCCGACAGATGCTTTAAAGGCAGATGCACCTCTAATCCATTCTGATGGAAATATTATGAGCCGTGATATTCTAAAACGGGGTAATGCTAATGAAGCAATTAAAAATTCTAAATATGTTGTAACAAGAAAATATAAGACACCATTTCAGGAACATGGATTTATGGAGCCAGAATGTGCAATCGCCATGCCTGAAGGAGAAGATGGCATATTGTTGTATTCTGGTTCTCAATCTGTTTATGATGAGCAACGTGAGATTTCAAATATGCTTAAAATTCCAATAGAAAAGGTACATTGTCATGCACAACTTGTTGGAGGCGGATTTGGTGGTAAAGAAGACATGAGTGTTCAGCATCATGCAGCATTAATGGCTTGGTATACGAAAAAACCATGTAAAGTAAAATTCTCGAGACAGGAAAGTCTGGATTATCATACTAAACGTCATCCAATGGAAATGGAGTTTACAACAGCTTGCGATGAAAATGGTTATTTGACAGCTATGAAAGGTGTTATTATTGCCGATACAGGTGCGTATGCATCTCTTGGTGGGCCTGTATTACAAAGAGCATGTACTCACGCACCTGGACCATATAATTATCAGAATATTGATATCCTAGGAATGTCAGTTTACACAAACAATGTTGTATCTGGCGCATTTAGAGGCTTTGGTGTAATACAAAGTTGCTTTGCTACTGAAAATAACATTAATTTACTTGCTGAAATGGTCGGAATTTCACCATGGGAAATTCGTTATCGTAATGCAATTCGTCCTGGTCAGGTTTTGCCAAATGGTCAGATAGCAGATGAAAGTGTTGCTATGGCAGAGTGTTTGGAAGCCGTTAAGGATGTATATGAATCAAATCCATATGCAGGTATTGCTATTGGATTCAAAAATAGCGGAACTGGTGTAGGTAATAAAGACATTGGGCGTTGTATTTTATCAATTGAAGATGGAAAAGTTCATATTCGAACTTCTGCAGCATGCATGGGGCAAGGAATTGCAACAATGTGTACTACTGTATTATGTGAGACAACTGGGTTAGATCCGGTTCTTATAATACACGAAAGACCAGATACTATTCGTACACCTAACTCAGGAACTAGTACAGCTTCTAGACAAACTGTAGTAACTGGAGAAGCTGTAAGACGAGCATCTGAAAAATTGAAAGCAGAATTAGATAAAGGCTTAGGACTTGATGATTTAGAAGGCAGAGAATTTTATGGAGAGTATTCTGCAAAGACAGACCCAATGGGATCTATAAAAGAAAATCCAATTAGTCATGTGAGCTATAGCTATGGAGCTCAAGTTGTTATCTTAAATGAAGAAGGAAAAGTTGAAAAAGTAGTTGCAGCATATGATGTTGGAACACCTGTTAATATTCAGTCTGTTGAAGGTCAGATTGAAGGTGGTATGGTTATGGGATTAGGTTATGCTTTGACAGAAGAATTTAAAATTGAAGGAAGTTATCCTAAAACAAAACTAGGCACGCTAGGACTTATTAGAGCTACTGAGGCCCCTGAGCTTGAAGTTATTCTTGTTCAGAGCAAAAATAAAATTCCAGAGACTTATGGTGCCAAAGGTTGTGGAGAACTATGCTTGATTCCAACAGCTCCAGCTTGTTCTCTTGCTTATTACAGATTAGACGGAAAATTCCGATCTCAGTTGCCACTAAAAGATACATTTTATAAAAAACAAAAGAATAAATAATATATAAAAAGAAGTATTTATTCTTTTGTTTTTAAGAAAGGGAGATTCTTAGATGAAAACTAATGGCATTATAGTGGCTGCTGGTTTATCTAGCCGCATGAAGGCATTTAAACCACTCCTGAAATTGAAAGAAAAAACTATAATTGAGTGCAGTATTGATAGTATGTTTCATGCTGGGGTAAATAAAATTGTTGTAGTTTTGGGATTTAATGCTGAAGAAGTTGAGAATTTACTACGTAATAAATATGATTGTTCACAATTAACATTTATATACAATGAAAAATATGCTGAAACGGATATGCTTGCTTCTGTTAAGCTTGGAGTATTAGCATTGGATAACTGTGATGCCTTTTATCTTCTTCCAGGAGATATGCCAGCAATTAAAACAAAAACTTTCCTTATGGTGAAAGAGTCCATAAGCAGAACAGGTGCTATGGTGGCTTTTCCTACTATTAATGGACAACGAAAACATCCACCTTTGATTTCTTGGAAATGCATAGATTTTATTATTAATTTTCATGGAGATGGGGGGCTTAGAGAATTATGGAATCAGCTTGAAGACCAAATAGTAACAGTTCCTGTTGAGGATTTTGGGTGTACGATAGATGCAGATACAAAGGAAGATTACAATAGGTTGGTACATTATATGGATGAAAAGAATTGAGATTTTAATATATTAAAATTGGATTTTAAGTAAGGAAATACATCGCAAATATTTTTGTAAGATAACATAAAGTTAAAGACTTTGAAATTTTGCAGAAAATAATTAGTAGATATATGGGAGGCGCTATGCATGGAAAAAATAAGTGAATCTGTAAAGAAAAAGGATCATGAAACTAAAATAAGGGGTAGTGCTCTTTTCGTGGATGATCGTGTGATGGATGGTATGCTTTATGGTAAACTACTGCATTCAGCAAAGGCAAAAGCACGAATCACCAATATTTCGATTCCTAAATTACCGGAAGGTTATTTTGTTGTTGATAAGAAAGATGTAACAGGTGTAAACCGTGTCCATATTGTTGAGGATGATACTCCAGTTTATGCTGAAGATACTGTAGAGTATGTTGGAGAACCGATTTTAATGGTTGTTGGACCTGAGTTTAAAGAAGTTGAAAGAATTTTAAATGAGATTATTGTAGCATACGAAGAAGAAGTTCCTATTTTGGATATGCGTAAGTCTGATACAGTTTTTTTCCATTACAACTATGCAAAAGGGGATATAGATAAGACGTTAAAAGAAGCTGATCATGTTTTCATAGAAACATTTCAGACTGGATATCAAGAACAAGCTTACCTTGAAACTCAGGGGATGATTGCTTATCCCCATGATGGAAGAATGACTGTACGAGGTTCTATGCAATGTCCATATTATGTTTATGGAGCAGTTTCAAAAGCATTGGGTTATGAATCAAAGGATATACAAATAATTCAAGATGTTACTGGTGGAGGATTTGGAGGAAAAGAAGCATTTCCTTCAATACTTGCCTGCCAGGTTGCAGTTGCTGCTAAAAAGGCCAATAGACCTGTTAAGGTTATATTTGATAGAAGAGAAGACATGGAGTTTACTTCAAAACGTCATCCATCTATATCTACCTATAAGGTGGCTATTAAGAACGGCAAGATTACTGGCATGGACATTGATGTTTTATTTAATAGTGGTGCATACACTACACTTTCTCCAGTTGTTTTACAGCGTGGCTTAATTTGTGCAAACGGCGTATACCGTGTAGATAATCTCCGCGTTGAGGGACGTGCTGTTAAGACCAATACTGTACCTTGTGGCGCATACCGTGGATTTGGTGCACCACAGACGTTCTTTGCAGTAGAAATGATTATGGATCATATTGCAAAAGAAATGGGTGTTGATTCCCTTAAGCTTAAGGAAGAATATATTGTTAAACAAGGTGATTCTACATCTACTAGTGGTAAATATCATTTCCATGTACCTCTACCTGAAATGATTGAACAGATTGATAAACTTTGCAATTACCGTGCAAAACGAGACCAGTATAAGATTCAGAATGGCAGATATCGTAAAGGTATTGGAATGTCTTTATTTTTCCATGGATGTGGTTTTACTGGCAGTGGAGAACGTGATTTCATTAAAGCAGTTGCAAAAATAAGGAAAAATTCAGATGATACTGTAGATATTCTTGCAAGTAATTCAGATATAGGTCAAGGTCTTAAAACTACTTTCTCTAAAATTGTTGCGGATACCCTTGGTATTTCATATGAACAAGTATTTATCAATAATCCAGACACAGATATTGTTCCTGATTCAGGTCCAACTGTTGCAAGTCGTTCGCTTATGACAGTTGGAGAATTATTAAGGCGTGCAGCAGAGAGACTTAAGAAAGAATGGAAAGCAGGAGAAGTTCAAGTTATAGAAGAACATTTCGTTGAACCTGATTTTGTGATTCCATTTAGTCTTGATGAATTTAAGGGAGATGCATATCCAACATATTCTTGGGGAGTAAATGCTATTGAAGTGGAAGTAGATACACTTACTGCTACCACAAAGATACTAGGAGCATGGGGCAGCTTTGATGTTGGTGTTCCTATTGACATGAATATTATACAAGGACAGATGCAGGGAGGATTTCTTCAAGGGATTGGATATGCATCTATGGAACAGATGGATTACAACGATAAAGGTGTGATTCGAAATAATAGTTTTAGTGATTACATTATTCCTACAGCAGTAGATGTACCAAATCTAGTTACTGAAATAATCAATAATCCATATACACATGGTCCATATGGAGCAAAGGGTGCAGGTGAGCTACCTCTAGTAGGTGCAGCTCCAGCTTATGTTGAAGCTATGGAAAATGCCATTGGTGGAAATCTAAATAAAGTTCCATTCACAACAGAAGATACAATGATGGTTTTGCAGGAGGTGCATAAATAATGATAAAATTTATTCTTAATGGCAAAGAGGTCACATCAAATTCCAAAGCAAATGAGCGCTTACTAGATGTACTTAGAAATGAATTTCGTATTACTGGCGTAAAGTGCGGTTGTAAAGAAGGTGAATGTGGAGCTTGTTCTATAATCCTTGATGGCAGGTTAGTTAATTCTTGTATGGTGGCTATGGGCAGTATTGAAGGCAGTACAGTTGTCACTATTGAAGGCTATAGAGAAACTGAACGTTTTGCAGTTATTGATAAGGCATATGCATCAGTTAGTGCGGTGCAGTGTGGTTTTTGTATTCCAGGCATGATTCTTGCATCTGAATGTATCCTTAACAAGAATCCAAATCCTACAGAAGCAGAGATTCGCGAAGGCATTTCTGGAAATCTTTGTAGATGTACTGGTTATAATGCCATAGTTAAGGCTATTGGCATTGCAGCAAAGGAGGGGAAAGGATTATGGTAGATTGTTATAAACCAACATCTTTAAAAGAAGCATTGGACATCCTAGCAAAGGAAAGTGTTACACCTTATGCTGGAGGTACTGATTTAATGATTAAACCAGATGAAAATGCCACATATTTATTCCTTGATAAAGTAGCAGAAATGAAAAATATTGTAGAAGATAAAGAATATATTCGTATTGGTGCAGCATGTACTTATACTGATATTATTGAAAATAAACTTATTCCAGCAGTACTGAAAGAAGCAGTTTTACAGATTGCAGCACCAGCAATAAGAAACTTAGGTACTGTTGGTGGAAATATATGCAATGGTTCTCCAAAGGCTGATAGTGCACTGATCTTTTTTGCCACTGACTCTAAACTGCGTCTTGCAAATAACAGAGGGGAACGAGTAATTCCTATTTCTGACTTTTACCTTGGAAGAAAGAATACTGCGATTGAGAAAGATGAACTCCTTATTGAGATTCTAATGAATAAGAATAATTTAAATAATTACTATTACAAGAAGGTTGGTGAAAGAAATGCTTTAGCAATTTCAAGAGTTTCTTTTGTTGGCATAATTAATATAGTCGATGATAAGGTTTTTAACTTTAGAACAGCATTTGGTGCAGTAAGTGATGTTGTTATAAGCCGTTCAGATATTGATGCAATGCTTATAGGAAAGACTGTTGAAGAAGCTAAGGCTCTAAAGGATAAGTATCTAGCAGCATACGAAAAGGAAATTGTTCCAATAAGGGGTAGAGTATCTGCAAAATATAGAAAAACTGTGTGTATGAATTTATTACGTGATTTTCTTGAAAGTAATGGAATTTAACTTATATAAGATTCTGGCATTAAGTGGAATTTTATTTAGGCGGGATTTGATTCCCGTCTGAATCTTAGTGGCTAGAGATAAGATAAAGTTAAATAGAATATAAGCATTTAATCTCAACAGGATTGAATGCTTTTTATTATCATTATTAAAATTGTTGATAAATAAGGAGATATTCCAAACCGATATAATAATAATCCATAATATGTATTTTTAGGGTTTAATTATTTTATAAAAACGTGTAGAATAATATTGTATTAAAAGTAAAATATAACCAATTAATTTAAGGGATCAAATTGGAATCTAATAACCCAAATATAAGATACTAATCAATTTGTTAAAGTTTGAATGATATGTACAAGCCTATTTGAGTTTTGTGGAAGAATAAGATAATACTACTTAAGTAGAGCAAGAGGTATAGATATGAAGAGTAAAGAGAAGAGAACAACAGGCGGTATAATTGTTGCCGCAGGAAAAACATCAGAAAGAAATGGATTAAATCCATTATTGAAAATTGGTTCTATTACTGTAGTAAAAAGAATTGTTTTAACTTTTCAAAAAGCTGGAATTTCACCAATTGTGGTGATTACTGGATATAAAGCTGAAGAAATAGAACATCATTTAGCTGATTATGGAGTTGTATTTTTGCGAAATGATCAATATGAAAACTCGCGAAAGTTCGATTCTGCAAAGATAGGACTAGATTTTTTACAGAATAAATGCGACCAGGTATTATTCACTCCAGTTAATATTCCTATGTTTACACCAGAGACGCTTCAAATGATGATAGAATATGATGAAAAATTACTTTCACCAGCATATCGTGGAAAATCTGGGCATCCCCTTTTGATATCGTCTGAATTGATTCCTAAAATTCTAAAATATAATGGGAATATGGGATTACGAGGAGCCATTGAAAATATTGGAGTTAAAAGACAATGGATAGATGTAGAAGATGAAGGTATTCTATATGATACTGATTATATTGACCGATTAGATCAACTTTTAATAAAACATAATAAACATATACTTCATCCCTTTGTTAAAATCAGCATTGAAAAAGAATCCTTGTTTTTTGATTCGAGAACAAAATTGCTTCTAATTCTGATTCAGGATACCCACTCTGTACGAAGTGCATGCAAACATATGGCATTATCTTATAGTAAAGCATGGAGTATGTTAAATCAATTGGAACAAGAACTAGATTATGCAGTAGTTGAAAGAAAGCATGGTGGGAGCAATGGTGGGAAAACTTATCTTACAAAAGAAGGTACTGAATTTTTGGAAAAATATCAGCAATTTGAACAGAATGTACACCAGTATGCAAAGAATGAATTTGAAAGGTTATTTTAGAAGTTGCAATAGATATGTAACAAAATCTTTGAAAAAAATTTTACTTATAATTCGTTATACTTATACAAAATTACCAAATAATGATGGAGGAACAAAAATGAAAAAGATTAAAACTACAGAAGCTGTAGGTAATGTAATTTGTCATGATATTACACAAATTATCAAAGGAGAAAAAAAAGATGTTGCGTTTAAAAAAGGGCACATTGTTACTGAAGAAGATATTCCAGTTTTATTATCAATAGGTAAAGATAATCTTTATGTATGGGAAAAAAAGGAGGGGATGCTTCATGAAAATGAAGCAGCAGAAATTCTCTGTAAAATATGTAAAAGTGACTATATGAGTGCAACTAAGGTGAAGGAAGGCAAAATTGAATTAATTGCGGCAGAAGATGGTCTGTTTAAAATTGATATTGAAAAGCTTCGTAAAATAAATTCTCTTGGCGAAATGATGATTGCAACACGCCACAGTAATTTTCCTGTAAAAAAAGGTGATAAATTAGCAGGCACACGTATTATTCCTCTTGTAATTGAACAAAAGAAAATGGACGAGGCAGTTAAATTGGCAGGTGATAAACCATTAATGGAGATTCTTCCATTTATCCACAAAAAAGCAGGGATTGTAACTACGGGTAATGAGGTTTTCTATGGAAGAATTAAAGATACATTTGGGCCTGTTATTAGAGAAAAGCTTGCAGAATATAATGTTGAAGTTTTAGGGCAGAAGATTCTAAGTGATGATCCTAAATTAATTACAGAAGCTATAAAGGATTTTATTAAAGAAGGTGCAGAATTAATAATATGTACAGGTGGAATGAGTGTAGACCCTGATGATACAACCCCAACTGCAATTCAAAATACAGGCGCAAAGATTGTTTCCTATGGTGCTCCTGTGCTTCCAGGTGCAATGTTTTTACTAGCATATTACAATGGTACACTTCCAGTTATTGGACTTCCAGGCTGCGTAATGTATGCCAAGAGGACTATTTTTGATTTGGTTCTTCCAAGAGTTATGGTAGATGACAAAATAACTTTAGAGGATATTGCAAACCTTGGGCATGGTGGATTGTGTCTTTCATGCGATATTTGTACATTCCCTAATTGTGGTTTTGGGAAATAAGACTAACAAAGCTTAATCAAGTGAAACTTGATTAAGGTGGGGCTTGATCCCCATATGAATATTAGATAAATATTACAAGGTCAGCCTGAAAGTGTTCCTATGGCTCAATATCTTGGATAAGTATTTAAAAATTATCTGTGATAAACTTGGTTGATATGAGGTGAATAAAATGGTAGATAGTAGTGGTAGAAATATTGAATACCTTAGAATTTCTGTTACAGATAGATGTAATCTTAGATGTGTATATTGTATGCCGGAATGTGGAATTGAAAACTTAGAACATGACGAAATACTTACTTTTAAGGAGATTATGCTAATAGTTAAAACTGTTTCACAGCTTGGTATTCACAAGATCAAAATTACAGGAGGAGAACCCTTAGTACGAAAGGGGATTGTAAATTTAGTTAGAAGAATCAAAGATATTGATGGCATTGAAGAGATAACAATGACCACAAATGGCGTACTTTTTGGTGACATGGCAGATAGTTTAGCTGAAGCTGGTCTTGATAGTGTAAATATCAGTCTTGATACATTAAATAGTACAAACTTTAATAAAATTACTCGTAGAGACTGCTTAGATAAAGTGAAGTTTGGATTGAAAAAAGCAGTGGAGCTTGGGTTGAAAACAAAAATAAATTGTGTCCCAATATCTCAGTTAAATGGTGATGACTTAACAGATATATTGAAAATTGCTAAAGAAAATCCAATCGATGTGCGTTTTATAGAACTTATGCCTATTGGTTTTGGAAAAAGTTATTCACCTGTTTGTAATGAACAAATATTTGAGCAGATAGAACAGAATTTTGGAACTCTTCAGAACTCAAAAATTAAACATGGTAATGGACCAGCTGTGTATTATAATTTATCAGATTTTAAAGGAAGTATTGGCTTTATAAGTGCAATTTCAAATGAATTTTGCGACACTTGTAATCGTATTCGTTTGACTGCTGATGGAAATTTGAAATTATGTCTTCATTATAATAATGGAGTTGCATTAAAGTCTCTTCTACGTAGTGGAATAAGTAAAGAACAATTAAAAAGAGTTATTGAAAATGCAATATATAATAAACCAAGTCACCATGGCTTTAATAGCAGCAACACGGAAAATATAGAATTAAAAAACATGGTTCAAATAGGAGGATAAATACTGTTGGAAAAGTTATAGCAGTATGCATCAATAGAATGTAAAAACTTAGGAAGTATAAGATAGGAGAATAGGAAAAATGGAACTAACTCATATAAATGAAGAAGGAAGAGCAAGAATGGTTGATGTATCTGAAAAACTTGATACTGTGCGAGAAGCAGTAGCAATTGGAACAGTTTCCATGAAAAGAGAAACCATTGAAAGAATAAAAGAAGGTACTATTTCAAAAGGAGATGTATTATCAGTAGCGCAGGTAGGAGGTATAATGGGTGCTAAAAATACTCCACAAATAATACCAATGTGCCATCCTATAATGATATCTGGCTGTGATATAAGTTTTCGAATTGACGTTGAAAACAATAAAATTGAAATAACTGCAACTACTAAGACTGTAGGAAAGACAGGCATTGAGATGGAAGCCCTTACTGCTGTATCCACTGCAGCATTAACTATTTATGATATGTGTAAGGCTATTGATAGAGAAATGGTTATAAACAATATTATGCTTGTTAAAAAAAGTGGAGGGAAATCAGGCGTATTTGAAAGGAAGGGATTATGATGAGTAAGGTTATTGCAGTGAATATAAGTGAGAAAAAAGGTGTTATAAAACATCCTATAGAAAAAGGTTTTTTTAGAGTTAATCATGGTCTCGATGGGGATGCTCATGCAGGAGAGTGGCATAGGCAGGTAAGTTTGCTTGGAACTGAAAGTATTGATAAAATGAAATCATCAGGAGTCGAAGGACTTACTCCAGGAAAGTTTGCTGAAAACATCACTACTGAGGGAATAGTTTTATATGAACTTCCTATAGGAACAAAGCTTAAAATTGGGGATGTTACGCTAGAAGTTACGCAGATAGGAAAGGAATGTCATTTGGGCTGCGAAATTAGAAAATTGGTAGGAGATTGTGTAATGCCTAGGGAAGGAATATTTACTAAAGTACTAGAAGAGGGGTATATTAAAGCTGGAGATAATATTATAATAGTTTAAAATAAGAAAAATAACAATTCAAGTGATATTTTTGAATTGTTATTTTTTTCTACTGTCTTAAGCTATTCCATAACCATATTTTTCAAAGATCTTTTTACAAGTATCAGTAAATAAGAAATCTTCAAATGCTTTTGCGGCATCAGCATTTTTACTAGCCTTAATTATTCCGATTGGATATGTAATCGGTGAATGCTTGTCCTCTGCTATTGTTTCTATAATTTTAGCATCTTTACTGCTTAACGCATCACTTTTATATACAAATCCAACTTCAGCATTTCCAGAAGTCGACCAGGCAAGTACTTCTTTTACATCTTTTGCAAAAACAAGTTTTGATGAAATAGAATCTTTAATACCAAGCTTAGTGAAAACTTCATCAGCATATTGTCCAGCTGGTACACTTTTAGGTTCACCAACAGCTATCTTTTTAACCTTATCACTTGTTAGATCAGAAAGACCGGTTATAGTAGTGTCGCTAGGTCCGACTAAAACTAAATCATTTTTAACTAAGTCTTTTTTAGTATTTTCAAGTAATAAAGATTTGCTGTCTAATGCTTTCATTTGGATTTGACCAGCGGAAATGAAGATATCACAAGGAGCACCTTGTTCTATTTGTTGCTGTAGAGATCCAGAAGCACCATAGTTAACAGTTAAAGTAACATTTGGAGCAGTCTTTTTATATTCGTCTTGTATATCTGTTAATGCTTCTTTTAAACTAGCAGCAGCGGAAATATTTAATTCTATTGAAGCTTCAGTAGCAGATTCCTTTTGTGGAGTAGTTGATGCCTTTTGAGCTCCGCAACCAATAAGTGACGTTATTAATAAAACAGTTACTAAACTAAATAATCCTATTTTCTTTTTCATAAATAAAACCTCACATTCATAAAAATATTTCTATTATGATTATGTTTTGTTATGTTTGGATGTGTTTCATTACGTTTTGCTTGTTGCTTATTATACTAGCATTTATTCATAAGAAAAACAATATGTAATTGTAAAAATAAGTACTTGAATAGAAATATTGACAAAATTATTATCAAAAAATAATTCTTTACAATACTAGCATAGTGGTATATGTGCGTATATTTATGATACATTATGTTGTAGATATCTAATTTAAGAATTTAACTGACACTTGGAACATACCGATTTGGGCAGGTTTAGCATAAGTCTAAGTTTATATTTGTTTATCTATATTTAGAAAATATATTATTAAATGCTAGAAATTCTCAGCTCTAAATGTTAGAATAAATTATTATACGGAGGAGGGAAGTTCTATGAATAATGAAGAATCCCTAACGGCAGTAGATGTCGCTGAACTATTAAAGATAACTAAAAATACAGTGTATGAAATGGTCAAAAGAGGTGAATTACCTGGATACAAAGTAGGGAAAAAGCTTAGAATTGATAAAAAGGATGTTGAGAATTACATCAATAGTCAAAAGGTAACAAAAGGTAGCAATAATCAGATTAAGATATTAATAGATGAGCCAGTAATAGAAGAAAACCTAAGTAATATAAAAAAAGTGGAAAATTCAAATGATATTATAATATCAGGGCAAGATGTGATTTTAGATGTTTTAGCAGAAAAAATTATGGAAAAGGCAAATGATATAAGGGTACTTAGGTCTAATACAGGAAGCTATTCAGGTCTATATGACTTATATAATGATAAAATTTCTATATCGTCAGTACATTTATGGGATGGAGATACCAATGAATATAATACTGCTTTTGTAAGAAAACTAGTTCCAGGTATATCTTGTTTAATTATAAACCTTGCTTACAGGAATGTTGGCTTTTATGTTCCAAAAGGAAATCCAAATAAAATAATTAATTGGAAAGACTTGATTAAACAAGATATATCCATGATAAATAGGGAAAAAGGTTCTGGAATAAGAATTTTGCTTGACGAGAAATTAAGAGTTAATAATATAAATAGAGAACAAATTAAAGGATATAATATTGAAAAACAATCCCACTCTGCAGTAGCAAGAAGTATTGCAAGAGGGGAAGGTAATGTTGGGATAGGAAATGAAAAGGCAGCTAATCAGGTTGATGGGATTGATTTTATTAAAATTCAGGAAGAAAGATATGACTTAGTTATCAAGGAATCTGATTTAAAATATCCTATATATCAACTTATAATTGGAACTATTCAAAGTGAAGAGTTTAAGAGGGAAATTGAAAGTTTAGGCGGATATGATTTAAAAGATATAGGCAAAATACTTGATAAAACATAAATAATGATATAGTATAAGATTAATATTATAATTTTATGCAAAGGCGCAGTAATTTTACTGTGCCTTTTTGTTATTAAAAAATAAGGTATATGAAAGAAAATAATAGATGATGATTGATTATTTTTTGAATATATCTAAATAAAGGAGTGATGGTATATGGATAAAATAGGAGTATTTTTAAACGAAAAAGATCTTATAAGTTCTTTTGAAGAAGCACGATATGTAAAAATATTTGCAAAAGAAAAACATTTATGGAAAACAAAAAAAACTATTTTAATTAATAGGGCAGGTGGTGAAAAATCAATAAATGAAATCAGACAGGAATACAAAAATGTAATTAATGAAATGGATGATTGTAAAATTATAATAGTAACAAAGGCTTTTGGAATTCCGTATAGTGTATTTTATATGGGGGATTTTAGTGTTTGGGAATTGGAAGGAAACCCATTTGATTATTTTGATGAAATTATTAAAAATGAAATGGTACAAGAGGAGAATGAAAATAAAGAAGTTGAAATTGCTAAGAAACTTGGTGATGGATATTTCATGATAGATCTACAGGAATTAGAGCTGATAAATCCTGAAATAACTTCTAAAAAGGCAATAATTCCTTATTTAGAAAAAGAAGATGTAAAAAAAATAGAAGTACGCTGTTGTCATGTACCGCCTTGGCTGGTTGCAAAAATGGACAAGGGTGAAATCTTATTATCCATTAATGAGATAAAAAGAAATGATTATATGGTAACTGTACAGAAAAATGTTTGAGGCACATGAAAAAAATAATAGACTAGGAGGCGAATTTATGGAGAAAATAATAACTAAGTATGGTATTTTAAATGATGCTATTATTGCTGAGTATTATTCCACTGGGGAACCAGAAGCGTATAAGGTGGAAGAATACAGCGAATTAAAAGTTTTAGACTATAATTTAGTACCGTTGCATGGATTTGTAGATGAAAGAAGAAAAGAATTTCCACCAGTAAAGGTATTTAAGAATGGCAATATTAAGAGTATTTCATTAAATGATTTGACAGTAATAAATACTAGTATAGGTGTATTTGAAGTTGAAAAAATAACATTCTATGAAGATGGTGAAATAAATAGATTGTTTCCTTTGGATGGAAGATTGTCAGGGTATTGGACTGAAGATGATGAATATAAATTAGCAAAAGCTTATAAATTTAGTTTTGATTTTTCATCATTTGAAGCTAAGATTATGTCTCTTCATTTCTATGAAACACAAGAACTTAAAAGTATCACATTGTGGCCAAAAGAAAAAATTAAAATAAATGTTGGAGAATGTAATTTCGCAGGGAGAATAGGAGCCTCTTTATATAAAAGCGGAAAAATAAGCTCCTGTGAGCCATTAATTGCAACAAATATAAAAACACCAATTGGAAAAATCGAAGCTTATGACGTTAATGCAATGGGAATTCATGGGGATAGTAATTCTTTAGAATTTTATGAGGATGGAAGCATAAAATCTCTTATCACATCTACTAACACAATTACAATTAAAACATCGGAAGGTGACACGATTTTTCATTCTCCAAAAAAAATTAGATTGTATTCTAACAGTGAAGTTCTGGATACGATAACTTTAAAGGTGGAATTTATTGATGATAAGGTCATAATAGATAAACAATATGAATATGAGATTAAAGAAAATAAATTTGAGATTAAAGCATTTGGAGAAAGACACTTTACCCTTAATGGAGATAGAAATAAATAATTCTCATTAAATTTAACAAAACACGAATGATTTTGATAAATTGATAAAAATATATCGTTATCATTAAAAAAGTTATAGAAAATAAAAAAATAGTTTGCAATATCAGTTTTTTGTGATATTATAGTTTCAATAAATAAAACAAACAAATGAAAAACAAAAATTAATAAAAAAGTAATTTGTACACAAGTTTTTTTGAAACAATATAACTTAAATTAAAAAATAAATATTAACCTGTCATTAAGGCAATGGAGTCTAAGTGTTTAACTCAATGAGGAAGTTAACGACTTAGATTTTTTTATTCTCTAGGAATTTATATTCAAGTTAAATCTGTATATAAGTTATAGAAAAGACCAATTCAGAAGATTACGGTTTGTAAAGAGAATAAAAAAGAAAATATATTCGCCTGCCAAATTTTTCTCACATACGTTCAAAAAGGCAGATGCGTAAAAAAAATCTACGGCTCCACAGTCGCCTACGATTTTTTTATTACAATGAAAGGACAAAGGAGTCTATTTTATTATAACTATTAATAGTTAAATAAATTAGGCTTATTTTTTAAACTAATTTATTGTTATATTAATACAAATAAGTTATAACGACCCATTTGGGCTTATATAATCTATTTAATTAAGAGGAGGAAACTAATATGAGACAAGTAGCTATTTATGGAAAGGGTGGAATAGGAAAATCTACAACCACACAAAATTTAACTTCAGCTTTAGCTGAAATGGGAAAGAATATAATGATTGTAGGATGTGATCCTAAAGCAGATTCTACAAGATTAGTTCTTGGAGGTTTAGCACAAAAAACAGTTCTAGATACTTTAAGAGAAGAAGGAGACGATATTGAATTAGATGCAATCTTGAAAACAGGATATGGAAATATAAGATGCGTTGAATCAGGAGGACCAGAACCAGGAGTTGGATGTGCAGGAAGAGGTATTATCACTTCAATAGGAATGCTTGAGCAATTAGGAGCATATACACCTGATTTAGATTATGTATTTTATGATGTACTCGGAGACGTTGTATGCGGAGGTTTTGCAATGCCAATCAGAGAAGGTAAGGCACAAGAAATATACATCGTAGCATCTGGAGAAATGATGGCATTATATGCAGCTAACAATATTTCAAAAGGTATTCAAAAATATGCAAAAACTGGTGGAGTTAGATTAGGTGGAATCATTTGTAACAGTAGAAAAGTTGATAGAGAATACGAACTATTAGAAGCATTTGCAAAAGAGCTTGGAAGTCAACTTATTCACTTTGTACCTAGAGATAATATGGTTCAAAGAGCAGAAATACACAAACAAACAGTTATAGAATTTGATCCAAAGGCTGACCAAGCTGATGAATACAGAACATTAGCTAAAAATATAGAAAATAATAAAATGTTTGTTATTCCAAAACCAATGAAACAAGAAAGATTAGAAGAAATCTTAATGGAATATGGTTTAATGGATATCTAGGATCAATGCACAATTATTAATTAATGTTGAAGCTCATAAAGAAAGTTTTGTTAACCCAATAGAAGATTCCCACAAGGGGAAAGTTCTGCTATCCAAATACAAGATTTGGAGCATCACCTTTGGAGTATCACTTTTGGAACACCACTTTTCCATTCAGGATTTTTTGAATTCAATTATTTATAATGTGAAATTTAAGTTGAAAAATATATAAAACAAAATATTAAATAAAAGGAGATAGAGAGATATGTATATGATTCGCGCAATAATAAGACCAGAAAGAGTTAGTACTGTGCTTTCAGAATTATTGGATGCTGGATTTCCAGAAGTAACGAAGATGGCGGTTTATGGTAGAGGAAAACAAAAAGGAATCAAAGTTGGAGAAATATATTATGATGAACTTCCAAAAGAGATGCTTCTGATTGCAGTTAAAGATGAAGATAAAGACGATGTCATAAAAGTAATAATGAGAAATTCTAGAACTGGAGAAAAAGGTGCATTTGGAGATGGAAAAATATTCGTTGCACCAATTGATGAAGTATACACTGTAAGTAGTGGGAAATCAGGATTATAAAATTGAAATAGGAGGAATAGCTTTATGAAAGAAGTTATGTGTATTATTCGTTTGAATAAAGTTAATAAAACTAAAGAAGCACTCGCAGAAGCTGGCTTTCCATCCATTACTTGCAGAAAAGTACTTGGAAGAGGCAAGAAATCAATTGATATAGCTTTAGTTGAAGCTTATATGGAAACTGGTGAAGTGCCACCAACATCGTATGGTGAGAATTTATCAGAAAGAGGAAGATTAATACCTAAAAGATTTATAACTTTAGTAGTAAAAGATGACGAAGTAAAAACAGTAGTAGAGACTGTGATAAGTGTAAATTCAACTGGGACTCCAGGAGATGGAAAGATATTTGTATTACCAGTTGAAGAAGTATACAGAGTCAGAGATGGACAAATAGGTGAAGAGGCAATTTAAAGTGTGGAGGTGAAGTTAATGAGTAAAGTTGATAGTGTTTTGGACAAGTATAGTGCCAAAGTATATAAAAACAGAAAGAAACATATGCTTGAACTTGAGCAGGAAACTCAAGAAATAGATGCAAATAGAAGAACTATACCAGGAGTTATGACACATAGAGGATGTTGTTATGCTGGATGTAAAGGTGTTGTTCTTGGACCATTAAAAGATATAGTACTTTTAACTCATGGACCGATAGGATGTGGATATTATTCATGGGGTACTAGAAGAAATAAAGCAGTACCACAAAAAGGTGACGGAAACTTTATACAATATTGTTTTTCTACAAATTTAGGTGAAAGTGATATCGTATTTGGTGGAGAAAAGAAATTAAAGGCTGCTATAAAAGAAATTGTAGACATATTTAATCCAAAAGCAATATTTATCTGCGCGACATGTCCAGTTGGACTTATAGGTGATGACTTACCAGCGGTTGCAAATGAATCTAAAGAATTGTATGGAATTGATGTTATATCATTCCCTTGTGAAGGATATAAAGGTGTATCTCAATCAGCAGGACATCATATTGCAAATAATAAGCTGATAAAATCTGTAATCGGAACTATGGATTACACACCAAAAACTCATTCAGTTAATATCCTTGGTGAGTATAACATAGGTGGTGACGCTTGGGAAATAGAAAGAATTCTAAAGAAAATAGGCTATGAAGTTATATCAGTCATGACAGGTGATGCTAGCATTGACGATATAAGAAAAGCCCATACTGCAGATTTAAATCTAGTCCAATGTCACCGTTCCATTAATTATATCGCAGAAATGATGAAAATTCAATATGGTACTGCGTGGATAAAAGTTGATTTTATCGGGGTTGATTGTACTGTTAGAACTTTAAGAGATATTGCGAAATTCTTTAATGACCCAGAGTTTACAGAAAGAACTGAAGCAGTTATAGCTGAAGAGCTTGAAGATATTAAAGATGATATGGATTATTATAGAAGCAAGTTAACTGGTAAAAAAGCAGGTTTATATGTTGGAGGTTCAAGATCCCACCATTATCAAATGCTATTAAATGATTTAGGTGTAGAAACATTAGTTGCAGGATTTGAATTTGCACATAGAGACGATTATGAAGGTAGAGAAGTAATACCAACTATAATTGAAGATGCGGATTTAAAAAATATCGAAGTATTAGAAGTAGAAAAAATTGAAGGTAAATATAAACCAGTTAAAACAGATGAAGAATTAGAAGAATTAAAGAAAGAAATCATTAATTTAGAATATTATCCAGGTATGATGCGTGACATGAAAAAAGGTTCCATTGTAGTTGATGACTTGAATGAATTTGAAACAGAAGAATTTATTAAAAAGTTAAAACTTGACATGTTTTTCTCAGGCATTAAGGATAAATATATAATACAAAAAGGTGGAGTATTATCAAGACAATTGCACTCTTATGATTATAGTGGACCTTATGCAGGATTTAAGGGCGCTGCAAACTTTGGTAGAGATGTAACAATGAGTTTATATACTCCAGCATGGAAATACACTGTAGCTCCATGGAAAACAGAATCAATATTAGAAGGAACATTTGGAGGTGAGGTATAATGTTAGATTTAACTCCTAAAGAAATTAAGGAAAGAAAAGCGATTACTATTAATCCTAGTAAAACATGTCAACCTGTTGGTGCTATGTATGCAGCTCTTGGAGTTCATGGATGTATGCCCCACAGTCATGGTTCACAAGGTTGTTGCTCATATCATAGAACAGTTTTATCGAGACATTTCAAAGAACCAGCTATAGCAACTAGTTCATCATTTAGTGAAGGTGCTTGTGTATTTGGTGGTGGTAGCAATATTAAAACTGCTGTTAAAAATATCTTTGATATGTATGATCCAGAAATAATTGCAGTTCATACTACATGTTTATCAGAAACAATTGGTGATGATTTAAAAGGTTTTATTGATGCTATAGATATTCCAGAAGGAAAATATGTTTTACATGCAAATACCCCAAGTTATGTTGGATCACATATTACAGGATTCTCGAATATGGTTACTGGCTTTATTAAAGGTTTATCTAAAACAACTGGAGTAAAGAACGGAAAAATGTGCGTGATTCCTGGATTCGTTAACCCTGGCGATATGCGTGAAGTAAAGAGATTATTAAAGCTTATGGGTGTAGATTTCACAATGTTACCAGATACAACTGGAGTTTTTGATGCTCCGATGACTGGAAAATATGAAATGTATCCAAAAGGTGGTACAAAGATTCAAGATATTATTGAATTAGGTGACTGCGAAAAAACATTAGCACTAGGAAGTTTTGCTTCAGAAGCAGGAGCAGCTACTCTTGAAAAATCATTCAAGATTCCATACTCTACATTAAAAATGCCAATAGGTATTGGTTCTACAGATGAGTTAATTATGGAATTAAGTAAATTCAGCAAGCAGCAAGTTCCTTATGAACTTGAAGAAGAAAGAGGACAATTAGTTGATATAATGATTGACTCTCATCCATATTATGATGGAAAGAAAGTAGCTTTATATGGAGATCCAGATGTACTAATTGCTTTATCTAAATTCTTATTAGAGCTTGGAATGATTCCTAAGTATGTAATTACAGGAACTCCATCCAATGTATTTGAAAAGCAAATGCAAGCATTGTTTGATGAATTTGGTGTTGAAGGCTGCATAGCTAAACAAGATGCTGATCTTTTTGAATTACATCAATTAATTAAGAATGAATCTGTTGATTTACTAATGGGTGGAACTCATGGTAAATACATAGCAAGAGCTGAAGATATCCCACTAGTTAGAATTGGATTCCCAGTATTAGATAGATATGTTCATTCATATATGCCTAATGTTGGATATAGAGGTGCTATGAGATTATTAGAATTAATGCTTGGTGCATTAATGGATAGACAAGATAGAGACGTAAAAGATGAAGATTTTGAATTAGTAATGTAGATAAATATGTGGAATTTAGAGTTGTGTGGTGGTCTACCGAAAGTACAGGTACTCTGTTGTTTCGGTTGCTATAGAATATAGCTGTGAATTTCTAACATTAGAAGTTGTGCCCAAAATGCTAGCATCAAAGCATGCTTTGAACAAGCATATTTGGAACAACTTCTAATGAAGAAATATCTACAGCTATATTCTAAATGCAACACTGCACAAAAGAGTACCCATACTTTCTAGTGTAGTGTATACTCCAAAATTTAGATGTTGATTTATTTATCTAAAGGAGTGCGTGAAGTAAGTTGGAAAGTAATGCATTTGGACAAGCGAAAATGGAACAACTTTTACTGAAGAAATACCTACAACTATATTCTAAATGCAACACTGCACAAAAGAGTACCCATACTTTCTGGTGTAGTATATACTTCAAAACTTAAATTTACTTTTTAAATTTATTTATCTAAAAATAGTGTGTGAAGTTAGTGTTTAATAAGATGTGTATTTGGGATAAGTAATAATGGATAATTTATAATGAAGAAATCCTGTGGCAGTATTCTAAATGAAACGCTGTATATTATGAACCCTGTGATTACAAAAGGGTAATATCTCTTTTGGGATATAGTCTTCACTGCAAGTTAAGTTTAAATGTTGATTTATTTATTTATTTATTTATTTAAAAGAGTACCCACCATTTCTGGTGTAGTGTATATCTAAAATTTAAATTTGTTTTTTAAAATTTATTTATTTGGAAAGAGTGTGTGAAATAGTATAAACCAAATTATATTTGCCCCTATAAAAAAAGCAGCTATGCACGTATAAAAAGAGTGGCTTTGCCACAATACGGAACTTTGCTGCAATTAAGATTTAAGAAAGATATGTTAAATTCAAAAAAGTTAATAATTTCAATGATTGAGCAATTGAACATGGATAAAACATGTCAATTGCTCTATTTATTAATAGGGCTTTTAATTCTTATTAATATTGAAAATTGAGAATGTAGAATGAGTAATAAATTTTGTTATAAGGAATTTGTAAAAAATGTATTGTGTGCATTGTTTAAAGAAAAGTTAACTTTCATCCTTTATTCTCAATTCTCAATCTATAATTACAAATTTAAAAGGTGGTGTGTGACATTATGGAAAAAAGGATATCTAATTCACTTCTTGAAGAAAGAGAAGATTTTGTGTGTTTTAAAGAAGGTCATAATAAAAAATCTATGAAGTGCGATGGGGATAGTGTATCAGGATCAGTTAGTCAAAGAGCGTGTGTATATTGTGGAGCAAGAGTTGTATTAAATCCAATAACAGATGCATACCACATAGTTCATGGACCTATTGGGTGTGCTAGTTACACTTGGGATATAAGAGGAAGTCTTTCAAGTGGTGAAAATTTATATAGAAATAGTTTTTCAACAGATTTAAGTGAACAAGATGTTATTTTTGGTGGTGAAAAAAAATTAATTGCTGCTATAGAGGGAATAATGGAGAATCATAATCCTAAGTTGATTTTCGTTTATGCAACTTGCATTGTTGGTGTAATAGGCGATGATGTTAAAGCCGTATGCAAAATGGCTGAGGAAAAATATAATGTACCTGTTATTCCAGTTATGTCGCCAGGTTTTTCTGGAAATAAATCTAAAGGATATAAATTAGCTTGCAATGCATTAATGAATTTATTTTCTAGGAATATTCTGCCTAAGAGAAAAGGAATTAATATGTTAGGTGATTTCAATTTAGCTGGTGAAATATGGATTGTTAAAGAGTATCTAAAGAAAATTGGAGTAGATGTGATATCAACTATAACTGGAGACTCCAGTTATGCCAAATTAGTCAAAGCCAGCAGCGCAAGTTTTAATGTTGTTCAATGTGCTGGATCCATGACATATTTAGCAAAGAGAATGGAAGCAGAAATGGATATTCCTTTCGTTAAAATAAGTTTTGTGGGGCTTGAGGATACAAAAAATTCATTGCTCAGAATAGCAAGCTTATTTGGAGATGAAGAAATGCTAGCAAAAGCTAAGGCATTTGTTAAAGAAGAAGAAGAAAAAATAATGCCTATATTAGAGAAATATAAGGAAAATCTTAAGGGGAAAAAAGCTGCAATATATGTAGGCGGAGGATTTAAAGCAATCTCCTTAATCAAACAGTTTAATGAACTTGGAATAGATACAGTAATGGTTGGAACACAAACTGGAAAGAAAGATGATTATGAAGTTATAAATAGTTTAGTTAAGGATGGAACAGTAGTTTTGGACGATGCAAATCCTTCGGAATTAGAAAAATTTATGATTGAGCAGGATGTAGATATTTTAGTTGGAGGGGTTAAGGAAAGACCACTTGCTTATAAATTGGGAGTTGCCTTTTGTGACCATAATCATGAAAGAAAGCATCCACTTGGTGGATTTGTAGGAGCTGTTAATTTCGCAAAGGAAATTAATCTTTCAATTAATAGTCCTGTATGGAAGTATGTAAAGGAGAGTGAAGAGAATGAAGGAATCTAAAAGTTATGTAAATCTAACCGTAAATCCATGCAAAATGTGTATGCCTATGGGAGTTAGCAATGCTTTATATGGAATTAAAAATTGCATGACTATATTACATGGTTCGCAAGGTTGTAGTACATATATTAGAAGACATATGGCAACACACTATAATGAGCCTGTAGATATTGCTTCATCTTCACTAACTGAAGAAGGAACTGTTTATGGTGGTGAAAATAATTTGATTAAAGGATTAGAAAATTTAATTAAATTATATAATCCAGAAGTTATAGGTATTGCAACAACTTGCCTTGCAGAAACCATAGGAGAGGATGTAGTAAGGCTTTCAAAGATATTTTATGAAAAGCACCCAGATAGTAAAGTTAAATTAATACCAATACAATCACCTGGTTACGGTGGAACTCAATATGGCGGATATTTTACAGCTTTAAGGGCAGTTGTAGAAAATGTAGAAATGTATACAGATAAAAATGAAAAGGTAAATGTTATTGCTGGGCCAATGAGCAGTGCAGATATGAGAGAGATAAAAGAGATATTAGAGGATTTTAAAATTGATTATATATTGCTGCCTGATTTGTCTGAGAACTTAGATGGAGTTCATAGCAAAAAATATAATAGGCTGCCAAGCAATGGTACAAGTATAGAAGAAATTAAATTTATGGGTGGTGCAAAAGCTACTATTGAATTAACTACATTTATTAAAGAAGAATATTCCGTAGGAAGTTATTTAGAGGAGAATTTTGGAGTTAAGAATTTTAGAATTAATGTTCCAAGAGGTCTTAGAGATACTGATAATTTTTTAAAAGTGCTAGCTAAAATATCAGGAAATCCAATTCCAGAAAAATATAAAAAACAAAGAGGAAGATACTTAGACGCTATGATTGATTCTCATAAATATAATGCAGAAGCTAGAATAGCTATATTTGGAGAACCTGATTTTGTATATTCAACTGCAAGATTAGCTGTTGAAAACGGAGCTGTTCCAGTACTTATTGCAAGTGGAGATGTATGTAAAAAGCTTGAACCAAGCTTAAGGGAAGAAGTTAACGAACTTTCTGAGCAGCTGTTTGCAGGTGAATGCAAAATCATAGATGAGGCAGATTTTAAGGAAATAGAAAAATTCGCCTTAGATTTAAAGGTAAATGTAATGATTGGAAGCTCGGATGGAAGAAGAATAGAGGAGAAACATAAGATTCCATTAATTCGAATGTCATTTCCTATTCATGATAGGATTGGTGGACAGAGAATATTATCTATAGGCTATGAAGGATCTTTAAATTTAGGGGATCAAATTACTAATGTTATGCTTGCTAAGACTGAAATGACCTTTAGAAAGAATTTATACAATGAATATTATAAGGAAGAAGTTGAAATAAGTAATAAAGATATAGCAATTGAGGGGGAGAAAAAGATGGAAGCAAGAATTATCAGCAGAGAAGAAGTAGAAGAAAAAACAAAAACACATCCATGTTTTAGCTGTTCATCAGCTCACAAGTATGCGAGAATGCATCTTCCTATAGCACCAAAATGTAATATTAGCTGTAATTATTGTTTGAGAAAATTTGATTGCGTTAATGAGAGCAGACCTGGGGTAACAACTGAAGTATTATCTCCAGAAGAAGCTTTTGCTAAATACAAACTAGTAAAATCAAAAATGGACAACTTAAAAGTTGTTGGAATAGCAGGACCTGGCGATGCTCTTGCTAACTTTGATAATGTTAGGGAAACTTTGAAGCTTATAAGAGAACATGATCCAGAAGTTACATTTTGTCTATCAACAAATGGATTGATGCTTCCATTTTATGCTCAAGAGCTGATTAATTTAGGGGTAAGTCACGTAACTGTAACAATGAATGCTATTGATCCTAAAATAACTGCTAAAGTATATAAATTCGTAGATTACTTAGGGGTTACTTATACTGGTGAAGAGGCGGCTCAAATCCTTTTAACTAACCAATTATCAGGTATTAAGTATTTAGCTGATAGAGGAATTATGGTTAAGGTCAATATAGTAATGCTTAAGGGAATCAATGATCATCATATAGAAGAAGTAACAAAAAAAGCAAAGGAACTTGGAGCAGGAATAACAAATATAATGCAAATGATTCCTGTAAAAGGAAGTGTCTTTGAAAATATGCCGCTTACAAGTAATAAAGAGATAATGGATTTAAGAAAAAAATGTGGAGAGCATATTGAGCAGATGTATCATTGTAAGCAATGTAGGGCAGATGCTATTGGTTTACTTGGAGATGATCAATCTCAAAAATTTAATAAGCCATCAAATGTAAAGGAAGTTACAGAAGAAAAACCACTAAAGTTTGCTATTGCATCAAAAAGTGGAATAGGCGTGGACATGCATTTTGGACATGCATCTGAATTTTATATCTATGAATATAAAAATGGAGAGCCAAGATATTTGGAAAAAAGAAATGTTGAAAAATATTGTAATGGTAAAGAAGTTTGTGAGGAAGAGGAAGATAAGTTTGCTAAGCTCTCAAAAGTTGTTTCAGACTGTAATGGAGTACTTTGTCTTAGAATTGGTGATGAACCAAAAAGAAAATTTAAAAGCATGAATATAGAAGTTTTTATGACATGTGAAACCATTGAAACAGCTGTTGAAAAAGCAGCAGAAGCTATATTAAAAGGAACTGAAGTTAAAGAAATGCTAAGAGCTTAATGTGATATCCAGCGAAAGAACAGGTACTCTGTTGTTTCGGTTGCTAGATAATATATCTGTGGGAAATGAAACTTGACTCACATTCGTTCACTGAGTAAGTTCGAGTAACCAAATACAAGATTTGGACTCTTACTTAACAGTAGAAGTTGCACCCATTTCTGCATGCTCCTTAGGCAAGCTAAGGACAAGCAAAAATGGAACAATTTCTACTGAAGAAATGCCTACAGCCATATTATCAATGCAACACTATACAAAAGAGTACCTCTTCTTTCTGGTATGGAATATACATCAAAGTATAAATATTTAATAAAAATAGGAGATGAGTGAAATGATTGATATTAAACATCATATTTTTGTTTGTGCAAGTTGTAGAGTTAATGGAATGCAAAAAGGAATGTGCTATTCTAAAGATTCAGTAAAGGTTGTACAAAAGTTTATGGAGGAAGTTGAAGATAGGGATTTAATAAATGAAGTAATGGTGACTAATACAGGGTGTTTAGGCGTATGTAATAAAGGTCCTATTGTAGTTGTTTATCCTGAAGGAACTTGGTATGGAAATGTAAAAGTTGAAGATGTAGAAAGAATTGTGGAAGAACATATTGAAGGTGGAAAAGTAGTACAAGAATTAGTTATTTAAAAATTAATTTTATACTAGTCCATAAAAGTGAGCTGTCACACTATGAACTGCTTTGTGTTAAGCAACAGTGAAAAAATAAAAATATTTGATACCGCCAATTACAAAAGTATTGGCGGTATTTTATGCTACAGATTTGGATATTCTCGATGGTATAAGGTACCATATATTTTAGAATAGTATTGTTTTACTGCATTAACAATTCATGGTATAATACTATTAGGTCATATGACCCGGGGTAAGATATAATAATGTTAGCCGAAAGCTAACGAATGGAGGATTACCAAATGGGGATGATGGCAGTTGAAAGAATGGAGAGTAAGAATCCATACCAAGGTTTGTTTAATGAACTAAAAGAAGAATATGGACTAAGTCCTATCGAAGCGAAAGCGCTTGTTAAGAGAGTTGAGCTATTCAAAGAAGAAATGAGTAGTGGTGTAAGAGACCATAATCAGATAGTCAGACAGGTTGTTGTAAATGGTGAACCTGCAGGAAAGAGAATAAGAGACTGTAGGCTTATACCAGTAACTCTCACTATGAATTTTAATGGTGAAGAAAAGGTTGAGCAAAAAAATGGACTCAGCTACTTAAAGAAAATGAAAGTTCATCAATTAGCTTGGGAGGCTTATGAACAAGGTGGTCTTCTTAGTTATGAAGATATAGAAAGTATATTAGGAATAAGTATAAGCACAATAAAGCGTTATATTAAGCAGTATCGTATAGAAGGCGTAGTTGTTCCAACCAGGGGTCAGATTGAAGACATTGGACCGGGGATAACTCATAAAGAGAAAATTATTGAACTTCTTGTAAAAGGTTATACATATTCAGAGGTAATGATTCAGACAGCTCATACTGAGGCAAGTGTGGAAAACTATGAAAAGAAGTTTGTGAGAATAGCATATTTCCACAGGGAAGGTAAAAATAAGCTACTAATTAGGACTTTAACTGGATATTCAGAATACTTAATAGATAGTTATATAGAGTTATACACAAAATATAGCCAGGAATACCCTGATTCCTTAAATAAAATGCTAGAAAGATTTCACAAGTACATTGACTGTGAACAAGAAAAAAATTTTAGGAACTAATGGACGTATGATAAATAATTGCAAAAATGATTCAAGGCAGCACTACGTACCGGGAGCGAAGCTGACATATGCAACAATGTTAAAGCAAATGTTGAAACAAGAATTAGGATATCAGGGAAAGCCTAAAATACTTGATTTGTTAGCAACCGAAATTGAAAATATAACTAAAGAATGTTATGTGGATAAAAATGATATAGGCCTAGGACAGATAAAAGTTGTAGTACCAAGTATACATGATAAGCCAAGTTGGTCACAGAATATAGAAGATACTGCGCTTGTAACAGTAACACTAACGCTACATTCTTCAGAAGATACAGAAGCACTAAAGGCTAATAAGCCATCTAGACTTGTAACACAAGACAAGTTGATGAGGATAGCTAAAGAAGCCATAGAGCAAGAGGGCGTTTTAAGTAGCGCAGTTGCTGCAAGCCTGCTGAATATAAAGCAAACAACTGTTTCAAAGTATGTAAAAGAGTATTTTGAAAGAGAAGGTAGGATTGTACCGTTAAGAGGCTTTGTACATGATATGGGGAAAACTACAACACACAAACGATGGATAATAGAGCTTTATCTAAATGGTTACACAACCAAACAAATACAAAGTAGAACAGACCATAAGATAGTTAGTATAGATAGATATATAAAGAGATATAAAGCTGTTGAAAATATAATTGAAGAAATTAAAACTGTGGATTCAATAAAAATATCTCGATTACTTGATATAAGTGTGCATTCAGCACGGGAATATACAGCTATATATCTAGAATACAGAGATACAGCAAAGATAAAGAGATTAGATTTTTTCAAAGATATTGAGGCGATTACTCAAAAAACTATAAATTCTGTGGATAAGTATGAAAAATAAAGTTATTCACATACTTCTAAAATCAACCAAAGGGAATTGACAGAATTTTATGAATAAGACATTTCTATAGGTAAATTTGACCCACCTTTCTTTGACAAGTAAGTAGTAAAGCCATTTATCACTACTTGTATGTTATATAAAAATAGAATATAATTCTAAGAAAAAACGAGATAAACGTAGCTATTTAGAGCTAGTAATTTATCCCGGGGTCATATGAACCTATATGAAGAATAATTAATTGAAGCCATAGAGAGTAACTATCTCTATGGTTTTGATTTTAAGATAGCTCTGTCCATGTAAAAAAATTTAGATTTGTTTTTGTTTATGAATTTAAAAAATTGCTTAGATCATAACGAATCAATGATGTAAGGAGATTTGAAAATGATAAGTATAACTAAACTTTTATGTAATTCTAATAATTATGGAGATAGCTTAAGGTATGTAGAAGGCGCAGCCATAGAAAAGTATGGAGTTAGTCCAGGAAGAGGACCTGTAGTTGCTTGGAACTGTACAAAAACTTGTAATTTAAAATGTAAACACTGTTATGCAAGTTCAGATAATAAAAGATATGATGATGAACTTACGTTAGATGAATCAAAAAAGTTCATAGACGATTTAAAAGATTTTAACGTACCAGCATTATTGTTTTCTGGAGGAGAGCCTCTCATGAAGGAAAACATTTTGGAATTATTAGATTATGCAAGTCAAAGAAAAATAAGAAGTACAATATCAACTAATGGTACTCTTTTAGATAAAGATGTTTGCAAATCTTTAAAGAAAATAAACCTTGGATATGTAGGTGTAAGCCTTGATGGTATAGGATCAAATCATGATGCGTTTAGAGGTGTTAATGGTGCTTTTGACAGTGCTTTAAGAGGAATTAGAAACTGCATTGAAGTTAATCAAAAAGTAGGTCTTAGGTTTACTATAAATAAAAACAATTATAAAGAATTAGAAGATATATTTAAGCTAATAAAAGAAGAAAAGATACCTAGAGTGTGTTTCTATCATTTAGTATATTCGGGAAGAGGAAGTAAAATGGTAGATGAAGATATTACTAAGGAAGAAACAAGACAAGCTCTAGACTTAATCATAAGTAAGGCAATAGAATTTGGTCCGAGTGTTGAGATACTTACAGTTGATAATCATGCAGATGCTGTTTATACATATTTAAAGTCATTAGAAAAATTCAAAGATAAATCAGATAACATATTAAAACTTTTAAAGACTAATGGTGGAAATAGATCAGGAATGGCTTTTGCGAGTGTAGACTTTTTTGGAAATGTTCATCCAGATCAATTTACTTGGCAACATACTTTTGGAAATGTGAAAGAAGAAAAATTCGGATCTATATGGAGAAATTCTGAAAATGAAATATTAAATGGTCTTAGAAATAGAAAAGAATTATTAAAAGGTAGATGTTCTTCTTGTAAATGGTTAAATGTTTGTAATGGCAATTTCAGAACTAGAGCTGAAGCAGTTTATAATGATTTTTGGGCAGAGGATCCTGCTTGCTATCTTACAGATGATGAAATTAATATTATGAAATAAGAAATACAAAGGGTTAAACGAGATTTTATGTAAAGGTGAGTGAATGCAAATGATAATATCATGGAATACTACAAATAAATGCAATTTAAAGTGCAGTCATTGTTATAGAGATTCAGGCAAAGAAAGTCAAGGCGAATTAAATACAGAAGAAGCAAAGTTACTTATAGATCAAATTGCAAAAGCTAATTTTAAAATAATGATATTCTCTGGTGGAGAGCCATTAATGAGAGAGGATATTTTTGAATTAATAAATTATGCATCCAAAGCTGGCTTAAGACCTGTCCTTGGAACAAATGGCACTCTTATATCAAGGGAAATTGCAGAAAAATTAAAAGCTGCTGGTATTTCTGCAATAGGAATAAGTCTTGATAGTCTTGATTCAAAAAAACATAATAAATTTAGAGGAAATAATGAAGCCTTTAGAGATACTATTTATGCAATGAAAAATTGTAGAGATTTAGGTATTAGATTTCAAATTCACACAACTGTCATGGATTGGAATAAAGATGAGATAATTAGTTTGACTGACTTTTCAGTAGCTATGGGTGCAGCAGCTCATCATATATTCTTTCTTTTGCCTACAGGAAGAGGAAAAGATATAGAAGATGAATTATTAAGTTCAAAAGAGTATGAAGAGTTATTAACATCAATAATGAAAAAGCAAAGCGAAGTAAGCATAGAAATAAAACCAACTTGTGCTCCACAATTTGTTAGAATTGCAGAAGATTTAGGTGTAAATAGTAGATTTAAACGTGGATGTATTGCAGGAACAAGCTATTGTATTATTAATCCAAAAGGAGATGTTCAGGCTTGTGCTTATTTAACAGAAGTAGCTGGTAATATAAGAGAAATCCCATTTGATGAAATATGGAAAAATAGTGAATTACTCAATAACTTAAGAACTCAAGAATATAAAGGAACTTGTAACAGTTGTAAAGATAAAAAAAGTTGTGGAGGCTGCAGAGCAAGAGCTGCATATTATAATGACGGAGATTATATGGCATCAGATAAAATCTGCATTTTTAATAATTAAAGGCAAGGATTTTATTTGACATTCCAAAACTTTATGCTGGGAGGAACTGCTATGGATAAAACAGATAGAGAATTGCTTAATTTAATGCAAAATGAAATTCCAATAGATAAAAATCCTTTTAAAATACTAGGGGAAAGATTATTACTTACAGAAAATGAAGTATTAAAAAGAATAAGTAATTTAAAAAATGAAGGAATAATAAGAAGAATAGGTGGAATTTTTAATTCGAGAAAAATTGGATATACAAGTACTCTTTGTGCAGCTAAAGTTCCTGAAAATGAAATTGAAAGAGTTGCAGCATATATAAATATGTATGATGAAGTAACTCACAATTATATAAGAGAAGATGAGTATAATATGTGGTTTACCATGATAACGCGTTCAGAGGAGAATTTGATTAATATTCTTGAAGAAATAAAAAGAAATACTGGTTTGGAAGAAATAATGAGTTTACCTTCAGTTAAGTTATTTAAGATTAAAGTGGCTTTAAATCTTCAAGGGGATGATACAAATGATTAGTGATTTTGATAAGAAAATAATAAGTAGATTGCAAGAGGATATTCCTATAATAACTAATCCGTATAAGGATATAGCTAAAGAGCTTAGTATTGATGAAGATGTGCTTATAGATAAAATCAAAAATTATAGTGAAACTGGAATATTAAAAAGAATAGGAGCAATACTTTATCATAGAAAAGCTGGATTTAAAGCTAATGCAATGGTAGTTTGGAAGATTGATGATGAAAGATTAGATGAAATTGGAGAATATATGGCATCTATTTCTGTAGTTACACACTGTTATGAAAGGAAACCTTTTGGTTCGTGGGATTATAATCTATACACAATGATACACGAGAAAGATAAGGAAAGCTGTAACAAAATTATTAAGCAGATAGCTGATGATATAGGAATTGAAAATTACAAAATTTTGTATAGCACAAGAGAATTAAAAAAGACTAGCATGAGATATTTCAAATAAAAAATTAGATTAGGTATATATTTTATATATACAAATCATTGGTTATATGATAAGATGAGTATAAAATAGCATATTAACGAAGACAATGTGGTCTAAAACCAAACTAAAAAGTTTTGTTTTAGGCTATTTTTTGTTGGCAAAGGAGCCTGTTTAATATATATAGATATATTAAGTAGGCTCCTTTTAGGTAGATTATATTCACATGTAGAAAAAATTTGCAATTAAAAAGGGGTGGAATTATGGATGAAAGAAAAATCGAAATTATAGATAGGACAATAATTGTTTTGAGAGAAATATTTGGTGATAAGTTAAAAGAGAAAAGCGCACAGGTAAGAGAATTGATAAAATTACTATATATAATAGGAAGCGATTATATAGAAATTACTCAAGAGCTCTATGAAGAACTATCACCATTGCCTCAAGATGTAAAATTCATAATATCTAACAATAATAAAATTGAAATAGAAAGTGTTAATGTATTATTTGAGGTATTAAACAATAAGTTAAACATATATAACAAAAGTAATGCAAGAATAGTAGGACTTGATGACATTATCTTTTATGATTATCAGCAGATTTTTTTAGAGATAATAAAATTCTTTGGAAATAATATAGAGCTAAGTATAAAAAATAATTATAAATCAGCTACTGCGATGAGTTTAGAATGGGTTAAAGCTGGAGGGAAAAAAGTTGTAACGACTTTTGCAGGAATTGGCGGCTTTGCTCCTCTTCAAGAAATATTAGGAGGGTCTTCTTTTTTAGAAAAAATAAAGGATCATAGTAATTATAGGCTATTTCCGAAGGTATTAAGCATATTTGAAGATATTACTGAAAGTAAAATCAAAGGAAATGCACCTTTTATAGGAAAAGATATTTTCAATGTAGAATCAGGCATTCATGTAAATGGAATAGCTAAAGATTCAAGAACTTTTGAACCATATGATCCTAGTGAAATAGGAAGAAAAAGAAATATTATTATAGGTAAGCATTCAAGTGTAAATGCATTAGAAATAAAATTGGAAGAACTGAACATAAAATATGAGCATGATAATTTAACAATTATGTTGGAAGATGTAAGGAAATTGAGCACACAAAAGCGTGGTGGATTAAATAATGATGAAATAAAAAGATTATATAAGAAACTGTGCATCTAGATTTTATAAGGGGGTGATATATTGATTTGCAATGAAAAATTGGATAATGAAATATATATTGTAGATACAACTTTAAGAGATGGTGAACAATGCGCAGGAAAAGCTTTTTCAATTGATGAAAAAATTGAAATTGCAAAATATATGGATAAAATGAAGATTTATCAGATAGAGGCAGGCATACCTGCAATGGGAGATTTAGAAAAAGAATGCATTAAGCGGATATTAGAGATAAGAAAAAATTCACTGATTTCCACTTGGAATAGAATGAATAAAAATGATATATTTCACTCAATGGAGTGTAAGCCAGATATCATTCATATTAGTGTTCCTACATCAGATATACAAATATATTCGAATTTAGGAAAGGATAAAAAGTGGGTTGAAGAAAATCTTAAGGAATGTATATTTTTAGCAAGGGACAAAGGTTATGAAGTTACTATAGGTTTTGAAGATGCTTCTAGGGCAGACATTAGCTATCTTATAAATTTGTGTGAAATAATTATGAGTATGGGTGTAAAGCGGGCGAGATACGCAGATACCGTAGGAATATCCATGCCTTCACTTATAAAGGATTCAATTAAAACTTTAATTAATAATACTGGAATAGAAATAGAAATTCATGCTCATAATGATTTCGGAATGGCGATTCCAATTTCCCTAGAAGCAGTTAAAAGTGGTGCTAAATATGTGGACTGCACGTTGGGGGGAATAGGTGAAAGAACAGGAAATTGTAATTTGCAGGAGTTTTTGAAAATATCAAATGCATTTTTAAAAAGGAATAAAAAAATTGAGGGATTAGATATATGTTGCAATTCATAATGCACACTTTACAATTCACAATTATGGATAAAATTCTTGCAATATTTTTAGAATTATCATGAAGAATTATTTTTGTTTGCAATATATATATTGTAATAATAAATTCGTACGTAGAATTCCAATAAGACAATTGCCTAGATGAGAATAAAATTTAGAAACTCAATTACAACATATATAGCATAAAACATTTCTAAATACAATTATTAAAATTATATATAAATAAAAAGATGAGCTTGAAAATGTAGATATTATTTCAAGCTTATTTTATTGCGTGGGAAATTATAGATATTCAAGTTTAAAACTTACATTCATTGGCTGAATAATCGGTTCTCAGCAAATCAAAGATTTATGTTCTCTATGTATCATAACTATTGAAGCTACAAGAATATTTATAACATCTACTTATGATTGGTGTTATATTCAGCATTTACCATACTTAAGTGTATATCAAACCTAGAAATTGGATACATATTTGTGGAATAGGCATTGAAATAAGCTGTAGATGTTTCTTAATGGGAGGTTATTTCATTTGCTGCTTGTCATGAGCTTGTCTCAGGAGCATGCTGAAATGAGTGCAACCTTTTACTTAGAACTTTCTAGCGAAAATTTCTTAAGTCCTGTGGAATAAAAATATATGCAATTTCGGTATATATAGATAAACAATTTAAGCATTCGAATTATTAGAAGAGCATATTTGCAAAGTTGATAAAACTTTAAGTTCATGTCTTCATTAGAAATCATAATTATATTTGTGAAGAAAACATTTAAAAATGAGCTGTTAAAGGTTCTTAGTTGTAGGTTGTTCCACTTTAGCTTGTCACACTGAAAGTGGGAGCATGCTAGAGTGGATACAACCTGCTGCTTAGAACCTTCAGCGATATTTTCATAGCTTTTCGGAACAAAATATTTATGATTTCGGTAAGTTATCACATAAATCTAAGTTCAAAGCTAGATATTTATATAGATAAACAACTTATTGAGAATTTGATTTGCACTTTGCAATAAATACATACTAGAAAGCAGAAACATTTTTATGCAGCAGGCATTGAAAATGAGCTGCTAAAAGCTCTTAATTGTAGGTTGTTACACTAATGCTTGTCACAATGAAATTGGGAGCAAGCATTAGTGGTGCAACCTGCAATTTAGTACTTTCAGCGAAGTTTTCATAGTCCTGTGAAATAACAATGTTTCTACTTTCAGGGAGATATATGCATAAGTTCAGGTCTTAGAATCATCCATCATAATTTCCTTAGAAACTGGAACAACAGCATAATCCTTATTTCGGCGAGCTATACGCATAAATCTAAGTTCAAAGTTAAATATCTATATTGAAAAAATATAAGTTGCATAGTATTATTTATAAAGTCCAAAATAATAAATGTGTTTAAATAAAATTGTGTTATAATTTATTACATAAATTATTGTAAATTGGCGGGTGAACAAGATGAAGTTGGCAGATGAAAAAAAACAAATTATGAGCAAACTAAAAAGTGAAGAAGTAAATAATCTTCTAGAAAGATATGGCATTTCAAGTATGCTCACTTTTGGAAGTTTTAACAACGATGATTTCACTCAAGAGTCAGATATAGATATAGCAGTAATAGGTATAGAAAAGATACCTTTAGATAAAATATTAGATCTTGAATTATTTTTAGAAAGAACTTTAGGGAAAGAAATTGATGTTATAGATTTAAGAAGTAGAGAATTAACTATATTTTTAAAGATAAATGTATTAAATGAAGGTAAAATTATATATTCTAATGATAATAACATTATTTTAGAAAAGTATAAAGAAGAAGTTGATATAATATATAGAGAAAATGAAAATTTCTTTTGGTTTAGAAGAAGGGATGTGTTGTCATGAATCAAGAAAGACTTATAAAGATAGTTGAAGATTTTCAAGAGTGTATAAGTGATATCGATGAATGCATTGAGATATTAAAAAACAATAGTGATAACAAAATAATGATTAAGCTTGCAAAATCTAGTTTGAGACAATTATTTGTAAGTTTTAATACAATACTAGAAGACTTTACATCGGTAACTCTTAAGTCATTAAAAAAGTATAAAATAGGTATGACTTTAAATGATAGTTTGGAAGTTTTAAAAGAGGAAAAAGTACTAGATGCAGAATTGTTTAATTTCTTAGAGAAATCAAGACTGCTTAGAAATAGAATTTCACATAGATATAAAGAACCAGCACATGCAGAATTATTTGAGCATGTTGTAAAGTATAATGATGATTTTAAGAAAATTTTAAATATTGCAAAACAGTATTTAAAAGAGTAAGTAGGGGAAAAGATGCTAGAAGATTTAATCAGTGTTTTAGATAATGTAATATATTTAGATATAGAAACAACTGGACTTGATGAAACATGCTCAGAAATTATAGAAATTGGAGCTGTTAAAGTTAAGGATGGAGTTATAACTACTTATAATACATTAATAAGACCAAGAGGACGCGTGCCAATAAGTATTTACAGTCTCTGCAGTGATCTAAAGGAGGAAGATTTACTAAGTGCTAGAAGTTTGAATTCTATAAAAAAAGAAGTACTGGAGTTTTTAGAAGATTTACCTTTAATCTGCCATAATGCAAATTTTGAAAGAAAATTTTTATCCTTTTATATTCCTGAAATAAAAAATACAATAATGGATTCTATGGAGCTTGCAATAATTCTAGAACCATGGAGAAAAGAATATAATTTAAATTCTTTGATTAAAGAAATCACTAATTTAAATAAGGATGAGTTACATAGAGGACTATCAGATTCAATAGATACCTTAAAAGTAGTTAATTCACTACTTTTAAGGCAATGGAATAGAGAAGAAAACAGCAGAAAAAAGAATAAATCTCTGCATAATCTAATTGTTAAGGAATATCAGCATTTACAAAAATGGCCATGGACTAAGCATTTATTGAAGCCTCCTTTTTTCATTGAGGAAGGTTATACATATGTAAATTACCTAGAGAACAAAGAAGAGGAACTTAATCTAAAGAAAATTCCTATAGATTATTTGAAATATGAAGATTTACTTGAAAATGAAGAGATATGGAATAATGGCGGAGATTTTGGATACCAGTATAGAAAAGATCAAAAGGAATTTGCAAAAAAGATAAGAGAAAACTTCGAAAAAGGTGAGAGAATATTTATAGAGGCACCAACAGGAAGTGGTAAAACTTTTGCGTATGTAATAATAGCGGCTATTGAAACGTATCTAAATAAGCAGAAAAATAGAAAAGATGATGCTAGCTTTATTATATCTACCAATACAAAGGAATTACAAAATCAACTTATTGAGAGAGATATTCCTACTATACTTAAAAAATTAAGATTAGATGATAAATTAAATTATGGTGCTATGAAAGGGAAAGGAAATTATCTTTGCATAGAAAGAATAAATAAATGTGAAGAATTTCAGATGGATGAAAAAGGGAATCTAGCATTACTTTTTCTAAGGAGACTTTGTGAAAATGGTAATTATGGAGATATAGAAAATATAAATTATCTAGTGCAAAAACATCTGGAATTGGACAAGTACATAAGGGAAGTTAATTGTGATAGTGAACAATGTAAGCTTGATAAATGTACAAGGGCTTGTTTTTTAAGAAAAAGGTATAATGAGCTGCCTGAGGAAAACATTACAGTTATTAATCATTCTCTTTTAGCATGCTGGCCATATACTGAAAAGAAAAAAATTAACCACATAATTATTGATGAGGGTCATAACTTAATGGAAAAGTGTTATGATTTTTTTGCTGAGGAATTTTCTTCAGCTGAATTTATACAATTGCTAGATCTTATAGATAAAGGTCATCCAAGTATTATAGCTATGCTTTTAACTTTAAATGCCAGCTTTGGTTATAGGGAAACCATAGAAAAAGATAAAATTATGTATTTAGCAAATGATATTATAGTGAATATAAACATATTGTTAAATGATTTTAGAAGCTTAAGGCTTGTTAGCGGGGAATATAATTTTACTACTGAATTTTTCCTTCCAAGAGAAGATTTAAAAGGAATAACAAATGCCGTAGGATCTGAGATATCAGTTTTGAAAGAAAGTATATATCCACTATATAAGATGTTAAATGATTATATTTATAATATAACTTTAGATGACGAAATAGATGGAGATATTGACCACAAGAATTTATCTGATTTCATAGCAAAGCTTAAAGGTGCATTTGATGTTTTAGATAAGTTTTTAGAAAGCTCAGTATTCTATGCAAAAATATTAGAAGTAGACTCAGAATATAAATCATTCACACTTAAAAATGTTCCTTTAAATGTTGGAGAGCTAGTTAATGAACATATGTTAAAAGATGTTAAAAGTACAACGTTCTTATCGGCAACATTGAGAATAGAAAATTCTTTTAATAAAATGAAAAAGCATTTAGGACAGGAAAAGGCAAAGGAATTTATAATTCCACCAACTTTTGATTTAAAGAAAAGGACTAAAATCTTTGCTTTAAAAGATGTTGGGAGGTATGATGAACCATCATATATAAAAAATGTTTCCAAATTTATTTATAATACCGCATTAAAAATAAATGGTCATATTCTTGTTTTATTCAATAATAATGCAAGGAGAACTGCTGTGAGTGAAGAACTTGAGCTGCTTACTAGAGGAACAAAAATAGAAGTACATATGAGCAAAAAATCAGTAAGAGCTTTAAATGATAAAAATAGGCAGGTTATAATACTTGGAAGCAAGGGCTTTTTTGAGGGGATAGATGTACCTGGAGATGCATTAAGCTGTGTTATGTTAGATAAAATTCCTAACTATAGTCCAGAATATCCTATTTTAAGAGCAATTACTACATACCAGAAGAAGGGGTATCAGGATGTGAATTATCCGCAGGTATGTATTAAAGCTAAGCAAATATATGGTAGACTTATTAGAAGCACTTTTGATTATGGATACTTTATAATTTTAGATCCAGGGCAAAACTCATATACTATAAGAAATCTTGAAAGAGATCTAAATGGGCCAAGTATAGAATTTTCAACGACTACTAAAGTACTTTCAGAGATGGAGTTTGATTATAACAATTGGAGAAGAAACAATATTAATATAATCATAAACAACATTAAAAAGAATAATAGAAGTATTGAAGATGAATTTAACAATGAAGCAAAGAAGCATAAATTATTTTGGGAATTACTAAAAGTTGAAAATGGTATGTATTATTTTGAAAACATTAATTTTAAATTAAATGGTAAGATTTAAAATTAAATTTAAGTGATAACTTACCGAAATCATAAATATTTTGATTCCGAAAAGCTATGAAAATATCGCTGAAGGTTCTAAGCAGTAGGTTGTATCCACAAATATATTTATGATTTCTAGTTAAGATATGAACTTAAGGGGTTAGCAATTTTGTAAATATGTGAATCTAATAAATAGAGTTCTTAAATCAGTTATATATATTACAATTATAGGATGTTTTTGGTGAATTATTTTGATAATGGTAAAATTTTTAGAAAAAATATAAGATTTAAATGTAATATATGCTATAATAAACGTATATAAATATAAAGTTGAAAATTTATTATATTTTTATACGGAGGTGGTAATAATATAAATAAAGTAATTTATTTTACAAAATAAGAAAATAAGAAAATAAGAAAATTATAATTTAGAGATTGAATAAAGAGAGGGATGTTAAGGGTATGGTAGAAAATGTAACACAATTATTACAAGAATATAAGAGTACAAAGGAATGTTTAGAATGTGGGTTGAAGTCGATGCCTAAAAATGAGTATGCTAAGTCTAAAATAGAAGTTATAAATATGGTCATAAGTGATCTAGAACAATTAGAACAACAACTTAGTTAATAAATTAAAAGTATTAAAGTGAAAATTATAACTTTAAAGTATAAAAAAAGTTATTAACATATAATAAAACTGCCTCAAAACTGTATTTTGAGGCAGTTTTATTTATATATGTTGAAATTCACAATTCACAATGTACAATGTACATTTTACAATGCACAATGCACAATTCACAATTTACAAATAATGAAGGGTGAACTATATCATAGGTGAAGACTTACTTATCATTATTCATAAATCCATTAGGTTAATAATACGAATTTGAGACATTAGACATATTAAAATATCCTAGTAAAGCTTATTTATGCCTTACTAGGATATTTTACTGTTACCTTTAAAAATATTAAAGTTGCTAAAATTTTTATGCTTACCATAGAAAAGCACTATCACCTTTTTGTATTATTATAATTAGTATATCTTTAGTTTATAATAATTAAATTCGTTGATTATTTATTTTAAAAGATCCAATATTTCGTTCTCTGAAAGTGAAGAATCGCAGCGAACCTCTATTTCTCCCTTTTTACTAACAATAAATCCTGGTACAGTTACAATATTATATTTTTCTCTAAATGAGGCAATTAAATTATCTGAAAAATTAGAACTATCTACATAGTAAATTGTTGTGTTAATTTTATTAGTCAAGGCACTTAATTTTTTTGCAAATTTACGGCAGAATGGGCATGTTGCACGACCAATATAGATAACAGCTAAGTCTTTATTAGATAATAATTCTTCTGCTTGTGTAGAAATTACTTTTTCAAATAACTTTACATTCTCTTCATAGTTATCTTCTTCAAACATATGTATTCTCCTCCTAGTTTTTTATAACAGTATATCAAAGCTAAATTATTTAATCAATCTAGTTGACTTTTCTAGCAGTTGTTTTGTGAAATTATAGAAAGTATTATAAAAGAAAATTCTAGGTTAAGGGATGTAAAAAAAGAAAATTCTAGATTAAGAGATGTAAAAATGGTTTAAAAAGTTTCATAATTCAATCAAATGTTTCTTTAAGAATTATTGTATTAATTAAAGCAAGTGACCTATAATAAGCCAATTTATAGAATAATTATGGTATTTAAGTGGAAATAATAAGTTAAGCACTATAGTAAATTAAAATTAACAATAATTGAATTTAGTAATGATATATTTGATATAATAAAGAGGTGAGGAATTGATTGTGAGCAAAAATATTGCTGAAGAGTACATTACTTATAAAACTAAGCATATTAAATACTTAAAAAAAGGGAGGAAAATAACATGAAACTAACAATGTATGGGGCAGCAATCTGTCCAGATTGTGTTGAAGCAAAAGTTATTTTAGAAAAACATAAAGATATAGAATTAGATTATAAGAATATTACTGAGAGTACTAAAATATTAAAGGAATTTCTATCTTATCGTGATAATGATAAAATGTTTACTAATGTTGTTAAAGAGAGGAAAATAGGTATCCCATTTTTTATTTTAGAAGACGGAACAAAAACTTTAGACATATTTGATTATTTGGATATAGAAAAGCCTAAGAAGGTTGTAAATAGTTGCTCTATAGATGGTAGTGGTAAGTGTTAATAGATGTTAACTTATAGTGAATTTTAAAGGTCAGGTTTCGCTTTACCAAGTTAAGACGGTAGCAAAGATGCCATTTAAAGAGAAGTAAGAAATTTTAAAAGGTTTGAAATAAAGGGATTTTCGGGATTTGAGTATAGAAGCACAAGTCTTGAAAATCCCTTTTTATACTTTGCTTAAATTACAAAATTGAGCAGTTAATATTTTTCGTTTTATTTAAACCTTAATTTCAACTTCAATAATTCTATTGGTACATTAAGCTGTGCAGCTATTTGTTCAAAAGTCATACTTTCAAAATTATCACTTTTTAAATCTTCATTATCAATAGCTAAATTAGCTGAAAAGTAATCGGCTTCATTTTCGAGTTTACTTTTAATAACAAAAGTATTTTTCTCTAAAAACAATATGTTAAGTTTATTATGAAAGAGAGCATGTCCTAACTCGTGCGAACATGTAAAATATCTTGAATATTCATCTAAATTGATATTAATGTGAATTATTTTATTACGTGGAGCAGCTTGGAAAAATCCATTTATATTTTTACCAAGGTTCTCATATAAAATTTTTATTCCAAGATATTCACAAAGTTCAAATGGATTTTTCGTATGATATTTTTTCTTTAGCTCCGCGACTTTTTTATCTATAATTTTATTCAAATAAATACCCCCAATTATTGACCATTATAATCATTAAGTAAAACTTGATTCAGTTGGAGTTTGATCTTAATCTGAACCATAGTTGAACTTATAAGTGGATAGACATCAGAAAATCTTATTTTTTGAATTTATTAGGCGTAAATTTCTTTTTGTTTACCTTTTTGGCATATTCAAGTCCATTTTGAATGGCAGCTTTAATTAATTCAAAATCATCTTCATCTATAAGTTCTCCAGATAGCATTAGACCTTCTTGCTTTTCTAACATTTCAAGAGTTTTATTTAAAGTTTTTTCTATATCTTTTTCATCTTTTTTAGTTAATTCTGGCTCCAATCCATCAGCAGAAGGGGGAGATGCAATATCTGTTTTTCCTAAAAGAAAGTCAACAGATACTGAAAACAAATCACTTAGCTTGGATAACGTTTCAGCATCAGGGGTTCTATTTCCATTTTCCCAGTTAGAAACAGTTTGTTTGCTAACGTTCATTATAGCAGCTAATTCTGGTTGATTATATCCTAACAACAATCTTCTTTCTTTAATTCTTTCATTAAGAGTACTACTCATATTTCTCACTCCTATCTTTTATTTATTTATTTATTTATTTATTTATGTTGCAATTCACAATGCACATTTCAGAATTCACAATTACGGCTAAAATTCTTGCAGTAGTTTTAGAATCATGATGAAGAATTATTTTTGCAATATATATATTTGAGCAAATTTCATATTTGCTAAATAGCTAATTTTCTAGTTTTAAGTTATTTAAAAAAGGAAAATCACCCCA
>NZ_JBJIAB010000027.1:0-83984 GCF_045310795.1 Candidatus Clostridium helianthi | reverse complement strand
CTTGGGGTGATTTTCCTTTTTTAAATAACTTAAAACTAGAAAATTAGCTATTTAGCAAATATGAAATTTGCTCAAATGAATATTGTTAACTTTTTTTATTGTTTTATTTAAAAAATGTTTCGTATGAATACATTTTTGTTTAAAGATGTATTTATTTAAATCATTAAAAACTTATTTATGCTTAAAAAGGTTTAAAGGTTTATTGGAATCTTTTTAAGCATAAATGAAGTTTAATTTAAATTTTAGTTATCGCTTAATATATCCTCAATTATATTTTTTAAGTTTTTACCTTGTTCAAAATAAGGATCTAATTCAATAGACTTCTCTGTATACTCTAAGGCCTTATCAAGTTGTTGTAAATTATAATAAGAAAGTGCAATTTCGTAATTTGTTTCTGGGCATTCACCATAAAACTCTAGTGAAGATTCTAAAAGCTTTAGTGCATCATTATCATAGCCAAGATAACCTAATATAGAACCAAAATAATATCCTAAATCGCCTTCTTCACCAATAGGAAAATAGTATTCCCAAACTTTATTGATAGCATCAGCAAGTTCATCTTTAGGGAAGTTTTCTTCATTTTCTATTCTTTCAATTAAAATATTGTATAATTCAAGCAAAGTTCTTGAATCCCATACTGTAAATCTTAGAAAAGTCAAAAGTTCCTTAGTGGTCAAGGAGTTACTCAAAGGCATAATTGCTTTTTTCATTATATAGAAATCATCTGGCCCTACACTTTCTATAATTTCATTGTAAGCCATCGAAGTTTCAATAAAATCATTATCACTATTACTTACCATAAATAGAGACACATTTATGTTTTCGTGTTCATATATGCTATGTATTGCTTTTCCTCCGAGTTCCTTAAAATATAACTCTATAGCATGAAAATTTACCGTCATAGAAATACATCCATGCTTTGATAAAAATGGATGATAATTTTTATCCATACTTTCTTCATTCTTATAACCTTTATCAGCAGATATCAAAATTACATCATCATTAAACAACTTTCTTAATCTTGAAATACATCTTAATCCAATTATAGGCATATAGAATGCTGTATCCTCTAAAGAATTTTTGTAATGCATCAAAACATCATTTAAATTCTTGTCTTCGTAATAACTATTCCCATCAATTTTTTTATCTGTATAATAATAATCTAATCCTGCAAGAATTGATTTATCATTAGGATCTCCTTTTTCATCTGGAGAAGTTATTGTTATTACTCCTTCATAAATCTCTCCGTTATTAACATAAAAAGTATCTTGTGGAAGACTGTCAAAAGTATAATTAGCAAATAGAATTAAAGGATTCTTCATTTTCCCTTTTGATAATACTTCACCACTATGTCTAAGTTTAATTTCATCATCCTTAGATATATCAAAAGTTGCACAATCAAGTATTCCAGCTTCGAAATAAGGACTTAAAAAGCTATGATTTTGCCAATATTCAATATTTCTTTCAGCAAAATCCGTTACTATATATTTAAACTTTATATCTTTTAACGAAGAATTTTCAATCATATGTAAAAATCTTTTTAGAAACGTATAAGTAAATCGTCCAACTCCTGCTGCAAGCTCCATAATATATATAACAGTATTTTTATCTACATCTTCTCTTGCAACATAGTCTCGCAAATATCCAAAGACAGTTTTAGCATATTGATTTGCGATATACGGATTGGTTGTTATATATTGTGGCACAATCCCTTTAATCCAAGCCTCTGGACCTTGGTTTGCAAAGAATTCTGTCTGCAGTTTCCATAACATTGACTGTGATAAAGGCTTTTCAGCTTCAACTACAGCTCCAGAACTCTCGTTAACTTTCAAATTTGAAGCCTTAGTGATATTATATTTTTTATTTTTTTCTGACAAAACAATTCCTCCCTAAAAGTAAAGTTAAAAATTACTTTTACTAAAATATCATTAACAGAATGATTATACTATTCTAATTAATTTATGTATATAGATAAACCAACTATAATCTATACTCATGAGTATAGATCACAGAAATGAGTAATATTTAATAGTTTATAATTGTGTTATCTATAAAGCTAGATTTATGTGATAACACAATTATAAACATTTTGTTCTGAAAAGCATGAAAATATGAACTTAATGTTTTAGTAACTTTGTAAATATGTTCATCTAATAAATCAAATTCTTAAATTATTTATATATATACAAGTTTTATCCAAGATACTGGACCCCAAAAATCATAATTCTTATTTCTAGTTGGGATATTTAACTGTATGGCACAGATAAAGCGTAAATATCCAAATAAAAAGGCTACGTAAAACGCAGTCTTTTTGTAGTCAATATTTGACCTAAAATTATTTTAGCTTGTTTTTCTTTTGCTTACAGAACTTTATCTGATGTTCATTTACTTACCTTCAGCACACTTTTTGTACTCTATAGTTTTTTCAACTGGTTTAACTATGGATTTATCTTGCCACTTACCTTGCCTGTAACGTATTACACTTGCTATAGCTGTAATAGTCCAAGTTAGTCCACTGGTTACCCACACACTCCAAACTCCTAGGAAAGGAATCATAGCAAGTCCACTCGAAAATCCAACTCTTCCAGCCACTTCAACAAAACCATTAACCATAGCATAAAATGCATCTCCTGTGCCATTTAGTACACCTCTTGTAACGTAAATCATTCCAAGAGGAAAGTACGCACAACTTGTAATCTTTATTGCCTTATCTCCAAGATTTATTACTGATTCATCTTTAACAAACACTTCCATTATAGCTTGACCGCCAAATTGAGCTGCAAGAAAAGCTAAAAGGCTAAATCCTGCAACTATTAAAATGCTTTTGTGATATCCTTTTTTTACCCTATCCAGTTTATTAGCTCCCATATTTTGACCTGCAAATGTAGACATAGCTGCCCCTAATGAATTGAACGGCTGCTGTATTAGCTGTTCTACTCTACTAGTAGCTGTAAATGCTGCAACAGCTGTCTCTCCAAATCCATTTACTACACTCTGAAGCGCTACTAATGAAACAGCAATCAGTGAATTCTGAGCTGCTACAGGTACTCCAATCCTTATACATTTAGTTATGATTGATTCACTTATTTTCCAGTGTTCTTTCTTTAATTTAAAATATGGATTCTTAATCAAGGCAAAGGCCAAGCAGCCAATTGCTGCACATGCCTGAGAAATAACAGTAGCATAGGCAGTACCTGATACACCAAGTCCAAATTTTAGCACAAAGATTAAATCTAATAAAACATTAATTGCGCAAGAAATAATTAGAAAAACTAAAGGTGTACTAGAGTCACCTAATGCTCTAAGTATGGCTGCTATAGCATTATACGCTGCTACAGCTATCATTCCTCCTGATGCTATTCTTAAAAAAGCTACAGAATCATTTAAAATTTCAGGTGGTGTATTCAAAAGCTGTAAAACCTGACGTGCAAAAACAACTCCTAATATACTCATAACAACACCAGATGCGCCAATCACATAAGTTGAATTGGCAATGGCCATCTTTACTTGTTCTTCCTTCTTGGCTCCAAAATATTGAGAAATGATTATACCTATGCCAACAGACAATCCCAAACATACAGAGAAAAAAAGAAAACTTAGAGATCCACAAGCACCTACTGCTGCTAAAGCATTAGCACCAACAAACTTTCCTACGACTATTGAATCAATCAAGTTATAAAACTGCTGAAATACATTGCCTATAAGCATTGGCCAAGTGAATTTTATAATATGGGAAACTTCATTACCTTCAGTCATATCATGTACATATTTTACAGACATAATTAAAAACTCTCCTTCTTTTGTTTACTTCAATATTACATGGATTTAACAAATTAAGCTGGCAATATATTAACCCAATATAGACATATATTGCAGTGCATGTTATATTTTTTATGTTAAATTTAATTTAAGCCTATATTATTTTACAATAAATCTTCTTAGAATTTCGCAAGGATTGTGTTTCTATCAAGATCTTGTAATACCATTGAACTATCTACATACTAATTATATATATATTAAATATTTGGAGGTCTTATATGTATCCTTTTTTTGAAGCGAATAAATCTGGTGATCAAAACTTTTTTAGTTCAAAAATTTTAGAAAATTTCAGTTTTCCTCCACACTTACATCCATATGTAGAAATAGCTTATGTTATTGAAGGCTCTATGGAAGTTACAATAAACGATACTCAATGCTGCCTTAAGGCTGGTGAGGTTTCTATATGTTTCCCCAATGACATACATACTTTTAATAGTGATGGATTTTCAAAAATTATTCTATTTATATTCTCACCAGATCTTACACGTAGCTTCTTTGGCATACGAATGGACAAAACACTGGAGAATCCATTTATGTCAAAAAATATTGTCGATGATGGGATAAGTTCTCTTTTATATATGCTTCATGACGAATATAAAAGCGTTAATAACAAATACGTTATTAAAGGGCTTTTATACACCATACTTGGAAAACTTGATTCGCATTTTACATTTAAAAAAAGTAGCACTTTTTATAATAGTACAATGCAAAATCTACTTAAATACATTGAGATTCATTACCATGAGAAAATTTCATTAGATAGTATAGCTAAAGATTTAGGTTTTAGTAAATTTTATCTCTCAAGAATTTTTTCAAATAAGATTGGCTACCAATTTAATGATTACATAAATAGATTACGAATAAATAAAGCTCAAAAACTTCTTAGCGAAACAGACCTTCCAGTTACAGTTATAGCTTTAGAATGTGGATTTGAAAGTCAGAGAAATTTCAATAGAATTTTTAAAGAACTAACTGCTCTTACTCCTACAAAATTTAGAACAGGTATATGATGCTATTTTTCAACAACTCCACTTAATGAGTTGAACTTTAAAAAGCGTGTTCCTTGAAAAGTTAATGTTCCCCATTCATGTTCTGGAACATTCTTGAAGACACGTCTTCCAACTATAAATTTCATTTCACTCCCAGTGTCTAACTCAAATTCTAAAATTAACTTTTCAGTAGTTGTCATAACTCCATTGCTGTCTGTATTTGTGCACGTTTCTCTTTTTTCTTAATTAACTTCGCCTTAGTGGATATAATTGGTGAGTTTTCATTTTTAATATAGTTACTGATGTTTATAAAAATTATAAAAGCTACAAAAACAAAAAATATTAGCTGAAATCCAATCATGATTAACCCACTTTCTATCTTTCTAAAATTCTATTACTTTAGCTTAAATTCCACATTTTATTTATTTTAACTTGATTTTGATAACTTATTTATTTAATACTTGTCAATTTTATACCCATTATATTATAAACTTACATAAATTAACCTATTAAGCATTATTTATGCTAAAACAAAGTCAATATCTAAGAAATTTTCGTGGTAAACTTTAGTGAATTAAGGTTCTGTTTATAATACATATTTTCTTAAAAATTAAAGCTAAGATTTTTAAATGCAAAAAATCTCAGCTTATTAATTATCAGGTCATTTAAAAATTTCCTAACACCTTTTGAATTTCTAACTCTGTCAAAGACCTATACTGACCTTTCTTTAGTGATTTGTCTAAAGCTAATCCACCAATTGAAATTCTCTTTAAATATACAACGTAGCAGCCTACAGACTTTAACATACGCTTTACTTGATGCTTACGTCCTTCTGAAATAGTAAGATATCCTGAAACGACTGGCTGTGTATGATGATTTGAGTTTATATTGTTCACATTATCGGTAGCCATTTCATGTTTAAGATCTTCATATATGCCAAACTTATCTACTTCTATCTTTGCAGGCTTAGTTAATATTTTACCTTGTCCAATATAAGTTCCCTGTTCTAATTGTTTCTTATCTTCTTCGCTCAAGGAACCTAATGCCCAAAAGAAATAAGTTTTTTCAACATGCTTTTCTGGATACATGACTTTATGTTCAAATTCTCCATCATTTGTAAATAACAATAATCCTTCTGTATCCTTGTCTAACCTACCAACATGAAAAATTCCTTTCGTACCAGCTTCACCTAAAAAATCAAATACGGTCTTATGAATCTCATCAGTTTTTGCAGTAATACAACCTGCTGGTTTGTTAAACATGTAATATAATTTTCCAGCATAGCTGACTATCTCATTAAGATACTCAATGACATCACAGTTTTCATCAATTTCTATTGCAGGCTCTGTTACCAGCTCTTTATTTACCTTTACCATGCCTTCTTTAATATAAATTCTGACATTTTTTCTGCTTCCAACAGCCGCCTCTGCTAGAAATTTATCTAATCGCATATATCGTCACATCTCTTCCTTTGTAAAAACTCAAAAAATTTTAATTAACTTATCACTTGAAACTTGTCCCTAATGTCAACTTGTTATTTAATAAATTTAAATCATAAACTGTATTCTGCAAATATAACTATTAATTTGCATACCCATAGTTTAAAGTAAATCTGAATCAAATAAACTTTTTGAAACATATACATCTTTTATTTCAATTTGCTCCATATAGATTATAACATCTTTTTCATTAATTATTTATTAATTTAAATTTTTGCCATGGAGCTATTGTATCAATCAAAAACAGTTCTTCCTCTGCAATTATTCCTACTACATTTGATTTACCGGAGTTTTTCATAGGCTTTTTAGCTATCTGCATTTCACCTGCATAATGCCCATATAATGAACTTTCTATAATAATATCTCCTCTTTTTATATCTGGAGTATTAAATACTTCAAAATTTTTGTCTTTATATTTAACTCTACTTTGAGTTGATCTTATTAAATAATCAGATACATCTCCTCTGTTAAAATGAAACTCCTCAAGAACTATTTTCTTCTCTAATTCAGGTACATTTTTATTTATCTCACAATTTAATGTCAAAACATAAGGATCTATTTTACTTAATGCCTTTAATTCTTCTTCACTAGCAAAGGCATTTGCAATAATTACATCATCTATTAAGTCAGATGCCCATAAATGCTTTGCTTGAACTGTTATTGGAAGCTCTCTATGAATTTCAAGAGTGCATAATCCCTCGTTTACAGGCCATGGACCATGATCTGCACTATGAGATGAAATAAATGCTGCAGTTCTGATCCCTAACGCTTTGAACTGCTTACTGGTTTTTATAAAATGTTCGTAGCTTAATCCTGTATATCTGTGTGGATAAAAATTATGACAGCCTAATATGTTATCTGCATTTGGCATATAAGAGAATATATTATCTATATATTTTGTCCCATTGCTCATGTTTAATTCTATTTTTAATTTTTTACTTGTAAAGGACATAATAGATTCTTCTAAGCCAGTAAATCCAAGATCAAGTCTTATACCATAAAGTCCTAGCTCATTAAAAAAATCTAAATTCTTATAATCAATTCCAAGTTCATCGAATACTTTAGGACTTATATCTGCTATTACTTCCATATCATTTTCATTTGCACATTGTATTATTTTCTTGAAATTATTGATTATTACTTCTTTACTTCCATCAAATGATAAAAGGCATGTAAAAATTCTTTTAAAGTTATATTTATATGCCAATTTTATATAATCTTCTATTTCTCTTGCACTACTGTGCATAGGATAAACTGATATTCCTAGCCTTCTCATTAAAAAATCTCCCTTATTATAATTTTTATTATATAGATATCCAAATTTGAAACTAAACCTATGTGATAACTTACCGAAATCATAAATATTTTGTTCCGAAAAGCTATGAAAATATCGCTGAAGTTTCTAAGCGGCAGGTTGTATCCAATTTAGCATGCTCCAACTTTCAGTTTGACAAGCTAAATTGGAACAACCTACAGCTAAGAACCTTTAACAGCTCATTTTCAAATGTTTTCTTCACAAATATATTTATGATTTCTAGTGAAGATATGAACTCAAAGTTTTAGAAAATTTGTAAATATGTTCATCTAATAAGTCTAATTCTTGAATTGTTTATCTATATATATCCAACTTTAAAACTAGATTTGTGTTATCACTCACCAAAATTATAAGCATATTAATTACGAAAAACTATGAAAATATCCATGAAAGTTCTAAGCAGCGGGGTATATCCACTTTAACCTGCCCAAACTTTTAGTCTGACAAGCTAAACTGCATCATCATGCTCCTTATTTCGGAGATCTATAGAATAGATTCATGTATCAACTTGGTCTATCTATATTTTCTTATAGCTTTTCACTAACAAGTATTTTAAATATAGTGTTTCTCTATTTAATTGATATGATTTATTTATCATAAAACATACCGTTAAAAAATATTTTATCGTCTAAAATTGTTATATTAGTTCCATATTCTTTTGTGATCTTTTCAGATCTTCCTCCTCCAACTGGAATTTTATAAAGATTTTCATTATCTGAATAATTCACATAATAGACATAATCTTTGCTTGCATTTATAAAAGTAGCTTTGTCATTAGATAACTTAGCTTTTCCTGTTCCATCTCCATTTACTTTATATAACTTATCACTATCTGATTTGTTGCTATAAAAAACGGTATCTCCACAAACAGTCATAAATAAAGTTTCATCATCACATACTTTTGTATTCTCACTTCCATCTAATCTCATTCTGTAAATTTTATATCCATCAGATATATTAGTGTAATATATCCATCCATTGCTTACAGTCATATCCTCTGTAGCAGAGGAATTAAGTCTAATTCTACAACTGCCATCTAAAGATATTTTGTATATATTATTTAGATCAATTGAATGTGAATTAGTTCTTTTAACATAATATATCCAATTTCCTTCTACAAACATATTTCCTACTGCTTCATTTGCTATGCATGTGTCCTCTGTTCCATCTGTTTTAACTTTATTTATACTGTGATGAAAAGCATCTTTCCAATTGCTATAGTAAATCCAGTCGTCTACAAGATTAAGATTCCATACTCTATTGGGAATTAATTGTGTATTGTAGCTTAAATCACATAAATCTTTCCTAGGAGGATCATTTTTCTTTACTTTATACAAATAATCAGGAGCAGCTCCATAGACATCTCCTACCCTATTGATATAATATATATAATCATTATCTTCTACAGCCATTCCATCATTTACAATATTGCCTGATGAATTAGAAATTTTTGAATCGTCATTTTTAGGCGCATCTGAGCTATTGTAGCAAATAAAATTAAAATTATATATTTTATCATAAGTTCCATATGAATTTTGATCTGTTCCATTAGATGAAGACTTTTTTACAAAAATCATAACTTTATATTTACCTTCAGTTAATGCATTATTATCTTCTATTATAAATTCATTATATGCAGGTATTGCATTTGAATATCCATTGGTTAATTCTGTGTAATCTTCATTTTCACTCTTAGCTATAAATACTCTATACTGAACTGGATCATAATTGCCGTAGTCAGAATAATCTCCATCATACTTGGAACTCATATTTATCTTGATGGTGTCACCACTTAGCACTGGATAATGATCAACTCCTGCATATTCGACATATGGATTTTGCTTTTCAACTGATAAACCTGAAACTGTACCAAAATCCGTATGTGAAAAATCAGTTTCAGTTGTATCGGCTTTTGCACTTGTACTACATGTCATAAAAATCAATGATGTAATAGTAATGACTGAGAATAATCTATTAATAACCTTTTTTGACATCTATACATCCACCCCTGATTCTTTTTATTTTATAAAATATTTATTGACAGCTCTAAGTGATGCATCTGCAACTTTTTGGCTGTTTAGTCTATGCATCATCATCTTTGCATCTCCATCATCGCACTCAACAGTCGTTTCCATGAGCACTGCGGGGCACCATGCTGATGATAACACTGCGAGATTTGGCCTATCTTGAAGTGGATATGTGTTAGTTTTTATGGTACTAGAAACTTCTCTCATGAGTATTGTTGCAAATTCTCTTCCTGGCTTTGGAGCAGTAGAATTATATAGTACGGTAGTTCCCCTAAACATATAAACAGACTGCATATTAACATCCAATGGAAGTGAATTATTGTGTATACAGAAAAATAAATCTGCATTCAAAAGATTTGCTGGATCTGTTCTATCTAATAATCCAACATTTCTATCATCATCTCTAGTTATATATATACGATATCCTGCTTTTTCAAGGTTTTCTTTTACTCTTTTAGATATATCCAAATTTAACTGCTTTTCATAAGTGAAATTAGCTGTTGCTCCAAGCTCTGAGCCTCCATGACCAGGGTCAATAATTATTATTTTCGAGTTATCTTTAACCTTTTCTTCAAATGTAACATCTATAAATGTTTTAAACTCATATTTATTATCCCCTAAGGAAGAATATCTCTTTTTTACAGGATTTATTTTAACATTAAGTTTTCCAGAAGTCTCAATATCAACTTTTGCTGTATTGTTATTAAGTTTATCTAGCTTTATATTCTTTATATATTTATTATCTTTTAAAACTGAATCGAAGTTATCAGATGCACCAGTAACATTAACCTGTGAAATAATTATTTCAACTTTATTTCCGTCAATGCTTTCAGAATACTTAGGCTCCACGGTATATTTTCTAATATCTCCTGCCTCAGATTCTGTACTTGAGTAGGACACCGGAATTCCTAATGCTCCTTTATGTTCAACTTGATAATATTTAAAAGCATCTTGTTGTAAATCATAAACTTTGCTATTGCTAGATTCAGTAGTAGTAGTTTCTTCTGCATTGCAATAAGAAAAAGGTAGTATAAAAGCACAGACTAAAAAAATCCCAAAGACCATACATCTAAATTTTTTCATAAATACTTACCTCCACTACATTTTTGCTTTATATCCTATATAGACTTTTCATTCTATTTTTTCATAAATTTGTTTGGACTATTCATTTAATTACATAATATTTAATTTATTTTACTTTTCATACATAATCTTATACATTCTTACCATTTTTTCAATAAGCACATTTTCAGACATAGCAGTCATTAATTGATCTTGCGCATGAACCATAAGTAATGTTATTTTAATTCCTTTTCCATTTATCTCAGCTTGAATTAATTTTGTCTGAGTGCTATGAGCTAGTTTAAGCTCTTCTCTAGCCTTTTTTAAAAATTCTTCTGCTTTATCGTAGTTTTTATTTTCAGCTTCATCGAGAGCTTCAAAGGCATATGCTCTTGAATCTCCTGCATGTGATATTATTTCAAATATTTCTTGTTCCATATAGCTCATCTCCTAATATTATTTATTAAATTGCGGTAAATATCCTTTGTTTAATGAATACAAATCTTCAAATAGCTTAATTGCAATATCTACTGATGGGACTAGTGGATTATTAGCTAGTGCCATTATAGCTTGATTTATATTTCCATGTACTCCAGCTTCTATTGTTGATATCTCATAAAATTTTACACTGTGAATAAGGCCTAAAATTTTTTCTTCTACAGGTCGTGTCAAAGATAGTGGAGTTGCACCTCTTTTATCTACTAAACAGTTAACTTCAACAACGGAGTCGTCTGGAATTCCTTTAATAGTTCCATTATTTCTAACATTTATTGTATGAATATCTTTTTTATCATTGTATATTGAACTTATGAGTGATACAGCTGCATCCGAATAATATGCTCCACCTCTTTTTTCTAACTCAGGTGGTTTAAAGTCTAAATTTTTATCCTTATATTTTTCAAATAAGCTTGCCTCAATTTTTTTTACCTGTTCTGCCCGTGTCCCAATAGTTTTGGCTGCATCTTTTTCCTCTTTCAACAATCTATCTGTCATATAGTAATATCTATGATAAGGACATGGTATCATTCCTAAAGCATCTAAAAATTTCTTTGGCCATTTTAAATCTGATATATTTTTCATTGTAAGTTCTGCACCATCTTTTAATTTTTCTATAACTCTATCAGTTACATTTATGCCTTTATACCATACATTTCGTCCCCATACTAAATGATTAAGTCCTACATATTCTATAAAAACATCTTTACTGTTGACATCTAACATTGAAACTACGTCCATCTTCATGTGTATTGGAACATTACATAGACCTATACATTTAATATTTGTATATTTCAATACAGCTTCTGTTATAATCCCTGATGGATTAGTAAAATTAATAAGCCATGCATTAGGGCATAATTCTTTTATATCTCTTGAAATATCTAAAATTACAGGAATTGTCCTAAGAGCTTTTGCAAAACCTCCAGGGCCAACTGTTTCCTGACCTAATACGTTATACTTTAAAGGGAATTTCTCATCTCGTGCCCTTGCATCTAATCCTCCAACTCTAAATTGTGTAACTACAAAATCTGCATTCTGTAGAGCCTCTCTTCTATCTAATGTGAGCGAAATTCTAATATTTAAATTAGCCTTTTCACACATTCGCTTTGCTAAAGCTCCTACTATATTAAGTTTTTCCTTACCCTCTTCTATATCAACTAAAACTATATCCTTAACTGGAAGTTCATCTTTTCTCTTTATAAAGCCTTCTATTATTTCTGGAGTATAGCTGCTTCCACCACCAATTATTACAATTTTCAATTCACTCATCTTGCGCCTCCAACTTGATTTTGTTATGCAGTATTTATGCAATAACTGCATAACAAATTTATAATAAATTTTTACTAATTATTTTCCATGCCCTCTTTAATTAGTTTCTTTTCATATGCTTTTAAGAATGGGAAATATAAAGCAGTTACAATGGCTATATTTATCAATACTAAAATTATAGCTCTCCAATCTCCACCAGTTGCAAGATACGCACCAATAGGTGCTGGCAATGTCCATGGTGCCAAAATAACTGGTTTAGATACTAAATTTAAGGTCATAGCAAAGTATGATACACACCCGCAAATTAATGGTCCAAGAACAAATGGTATTATTAATAATGGATTTAACATAATTGGAGCTCCAAATATGACTGGTTCATTAATATTACAGATTCCTGGAATTAAGCTTGCTCTAGCGATATCTTTTAAGTATCTTGATTTAGAGCCTAGCATTAATATTACAAGGCCTATAGTTGCTCCTGATCCTCCAATCCATACAAACCATTGAAAAAATGGCTCTGGTGCTATATTAGGAATAGGCTGTCCAGCTGCTTGAGCTGCCACATTAGCATCAAGCATTGCAAGCCATATAGGCCTTGCAACAGTACCAACAACAGAATCTCCATGTATTCCGCATCCCCATAAAAGTGTAATAAGTAAGATTGGAACTAATATTCCAGGAAGTGAATTACCTGCAGTTACCAAAGGCGTAAATATACTTAGCACAAATTTTTGAATATCAAAATTTAATAAATCTCTTATGATCCATATTGGTACTATAATAAAAGCTGCTGGAATAAGAGCTGCAAAAGAATTAGCAACTGATGTTGGAACTTCTTTTGGCATTTTAATAGTTAGATTTTTTTCTTTGCATACTCTAAATATTTCTACAGCAAAAATAGACATTATAATAGCAGTAAACATACCAGATCCGCCTAAGCTAGATAACGATAACATCCAGCCGTTAGGATCAATATTTAATGGAACATTTGTAAGCAGGAATGCTGCAAGACCTAAGCTTCCACCAGATAAAGGATCTAGCTTATATGACTTTGCTAGATTATATGCTATTCCAAAAGATGCATATAAAGCCATTATGCCCATACTTAAGCGATATGGAAACATTATCTGATTAACATATGGAGATACTAATTGCTTTAGCCAGTCATTTGGCGGAACTGCAATTACGAGAAAAAAACTTCCAATTATTATTAGTGGAATAGTAGATACTATACCATCCCTAATAGCTTTTAAGTGCCTCTGCTCAGATAATTTAGTCATTGGTGGCAATAAGTACTTTTCTAGCCAATTAAAAAATTTATTCATACTTCCTCCTTATCTTTTATTACCGTTTTTACTTACAATAGCTCTTTATTTGCTTAAGAACTCTTGCTCCACCAAGTGGTGTATATCCCATTGGTTCAATAGCAGTTACTTCAAGATTATATTCATTAGCTTGATCTTTAAAACCATTTAACCTATGTCTTACCTGAGGCGCAACTAAAACTAAATCATATTTATTTTGCTGAATTTCATCCTCAAAATCGCTAGTTCCTACTGCTTTGATTTCTAGATCAAATCCTTCTTTATCAGCTTCCTTTTTTATCGCTTGTACAACAATTGCACTAGACATTCCCCCGGAGCAAACCATTAAAACTTTCATAACAATATCCCCCTTCAATTAGCAATATATTTAAATGCTGCTTTACAATATATGTATTTTAGTGCTAACCGTATTATTACCCGCTTTTGGTTTTAATTTAATAAAATTTCATAAAAAATCCTTATGTTTGAAATTTTGTTTCATAAATTAGCAAATTTAAGTTTTGCAAAAGAATATTAACAAATAATTATTGACAACTGATAATGATTATTGTTAACTTAAATTAAGTACTTTGGAAATTATATTTTAAATCCATGTACGTTGATTAGATAAATATTATTGATACTTTATAGATCACGAAAGGCGGTAAAATCGATGAAAGAACTTCATAATATAGGGTGGTATGCTAGTAAGATATCCCCCAAACTACCTAAAAATGCATTTAAACCAGTACCTTCAAGGCTGTTTGGAGGACTTGCATATGCAATTATTATAATTTGTGGAATACTCACAATTACTCTATGTAGATTTAATAACATTATAAACTTTTTAATATCTTTAGTTTTAGGCTTTAGTTTTGCATCCATAGGCTTTCTTGGCCATGAAATTTTACATGGCACTGTTGTAAAAACACATTGGTTAAAAAACTTGCTTGGAGGGATAGCTTTTTTGCCATTAAGCATAGGTCCAAACCTTTGGATTAAGTGGCATAATATGAGTCATCATGCTAATACTCAACATGAAATAAATGATCCAGATGCTTGGATGAGCTTTGAGCAATTTAGCAATAGATCTTTTATAAAGTACATTTATAAACTTCCTTTGTGGTTTCGCTCACTATTTAGTTTCTCAGCATTAAGTATTTCGTTTACACTTCATGGAACTCGCATGTTTTTTATATATGTTAAGGAATTTAAAAGACAAAAAAGCATAAAACTATGGATTCAGTTTATACTCCCTTGGATTATATGGATAGGTTTATTCTTCTTAGTTGAGACTGATAAATGGATTTTCTCATATTTACTTCCATTCCTTATAGGAAATTTCATTGTAATGTGTTATATATCAAGTAATCATAGATTAAATCCCCTTGTACCTATAAATGATCCTTTGGTTAATAGTCTTTCAGTAACAGTTCCAAAGTGGCTTGATGTTCTACATTTTAATTTTTCTTACCACACAGAGCATCATCTATTTCCAGGAATCAATCCTAAATACTATTCTCTAGTAAAAGAAGAAATATTAAAATTATGGCCAGATAGATATCATCAAATGCCTCTTTTAAGTGCTTTGAAGCTTCTTTGGAAAACTCCTAGAATCTATTATAATAACGAGGAATTAATAGATCCAAGAAATAAACGCATATATACTTCACTAGAAAAAGGATTAAAACCTAATAAGATTTCTTATCACAATCTATAAATAGAATTAGAGATATATAGATAAACAACTTTAAAATTTAATTTATGTGGTAACTTACCGAAATCATAAATATTTTGTTCCGAAAAGCTATGAAAATATCGCTGAAGATTCTAAGCAGAAGGTTGTATCCACTTTAGCATGCTCCAACTTTCAGTTTGACAAGCTAAAATGGAAGAACCTACCGCTAAGAACCTTTAACAGCTCATTTTCAAATGTTTTCTTCACAAATATATTTATGATTTCTAGTAAAGATATGAGCTTAAAATTCTAGCAATTTTGTAAATCTATTCATCTAATAAGTCGAATTCTTAAATTGGATATCTATATAAATTATTAAGATTTAATTCGCCATAAATATTAGATTTTTATAAAAACAAAGACTTAAAGTATCTGTTAGTTACTTTAAGTCTTTGTGTTTATCATTTATAGGTTTCCTAATTGAAAATCTGAAATATATTGGAGCAGAGAAATTTTCATAGTCATATTGAACAAATATATGTTCAATTTCGGCTGATATACACATAAGTTCGACTCTCAATATGCAACCCCCTACCCATATACAATCAACATTAAGCTTAGATTTATATGATAGCTATCTTTACTCAACATATCTATATTTTTTAATTGATATAGCGAGCCCAATTAAAAAAATAACTACTAGAGATATCGTGCTTAAAGTATATGGAATAAAGATTCTTCCCACTCCTTCATGTGGACTTAGCAAGACTGGTGCGCTCCATGGATAAAATGCTGATAGATGTGTGTTTACTACTACTATATTTGCAAAAGTAGCTGAAATAACAAATATTATGCTTGGCAATACATTTTTCGTGTAGATAGCAACTGCACAAGTTATGCAAACAAGCATAAAGTGATATACTATCATCTTTAAAAGTGATATGAAATAATATATAAGTAAATCCATATTTAAGCTTTCATGCTTTAGTAAAAATCCTAAAATTATTGAAGTGAAGAATACTAATATTAAAGTAATTGCTATAATATAAAGAATGCATGCAAGCTTAGAAAATAAAAGCTTCATTCTATTAATAGGATAAGTAAACATTACGTTCATAGTTTTGGTTTCATATTCATGTCCAAAGATATAAGCAGCTATTATTCCATAAATTATAGTAGCTACAATATCATTTAGGAAAGTTAATATAGTATTTAAATAATCTTCCCATAGAAGTATGGAATTATATTTTTTATTAAAGCCATATATTATAAATGCAATAACAGTTGGAATAAATAGAACTATTGTACAGAATTTAATCTTTGCCTTTCTATACTTAAAAATCTCTGCTAAAATACACTTCATCATAACCTTATTCCTCCTGAAATCCTTACAAAATAATCCTCCAAACCTTCCTTATGTTTAACTAATTCAAATAACTCCACACTATTATTTACTAGTGCTTTGCTTATATAGTTTGTTTTCATTTCTTTTCCTTTTATATTAAGCCTTAAATAGTTGTCATCAATTAATGAACTATCTAAGTTCAAATTTTCATTTAATACTTTTTGCGCTTTTTTCACATCGTCAACTTTAACATCAACATATTCCTCGTAACTATCATTGATCTCATTCATTGAAGCTTCTTTTAATAAGATCCCTTTTTCTATAATACCAAGCTTAGTCACTGTAAGTTCTAGTTCACTTAATATATGACTTGATATTATAAAAGTCATATTGTCCTCATTAGCAAGTCTTAGTATGAAATTTCTAAGATCTCTTATTCCTAGTGGATCTAATCCATTAGTAGGCTCATCTAAAATTAAAAGCTTTGGCTTATGAAGAATTGCGCGCGCTATACCAAGCCTTTGTTTCATACCTAATGAGTACTCTTTAACTTTTTTATTCTTATCATTTAAAAGATCAACCTTATCTAAGCACTCATCTATTATGCCCTTGTCTTCCACCCCCATATAATTAGAATGAAGTTTTAAATTCTCATAAGCAGTTAGGTTCTCATAAGACGATGGAAATTCTATAATAGATCCTATATTTCTTAAATAAGAAATATCCTTTTTATTAACTTCTTTTCCCAAAACCGTTATTTTACCACTAGTTGCAGGGATCAATCCTAAGATCATCTTCAAAGTAGTTGTTTTTCCTGCTCCGTTTCTTCCTATAAATCCATATATGTCCCTTTCCTCGATATTAATACATAAGTTACTTACACTTAATTGTGTTCCATACTGTTTTGTTAGATTATCAGTTTTCAATATATAATTCATATTAATATTCCCTTCAAATTGTCTTAAATATTCCCAAGTAAAATAAAAGCTGTTTCTCAACACGCCCCACTTCCATTATACCCCTAAATAACAAAATAATGTATTAAAACTTTATAAGCCTTTATTTGTGGGATTCATACAATCTCTATTATCATTGACGAACAATAGACAATGATAATAGAGAATAATCCTTTCTACCTAAAAGATAATCATTTAAAAGCCGCGATACGATTGAATTAGTTTACGCAAACATAACATTAAAAAAATTTAATAATTGGACTATTTAAGAGAATAGTTACTGAAAAGTGCTCATAAATCAGCATGTATTAAAATATTCTTAAAAAGTAAATGTATGGGAGGTAGATTTAAAGCGATTGAATGATATTGCGAAAGATAATAAAGTTTAGTTTATTCTAATTGGTAACGGCAACAAATCTAATGAAGAAATTTGACTAATTTGGACATTTACAATTAATGCCTAATATAATATATTACTATCTATACCAATCAAACAAGTAAATGTCTTACAAAAAGACAATAAATTTATGGAGGGAATTTTATGAATTCAGAAACAATATCAATTCTAATTTATGTGGGTATTGGAATCTTAGCGCTATTTATATTACTCTATGGCATAGGATTTACAAGTATCGGAACCGATGAGGTAGGTATAGTAGAAAAATGGTGGAGTTTAAAAGGGTCTGTACCTGCTGATGGTTTAATTGCATTGAAGGGTGAAGCTGGTTATCAGCCAAACGTACTTAGAGCTGGAGTGCATTTTAAAACTCCTTTTAAGTACAAGGTTAAGAAAGTAAGACTTGTAACTATCCCACAAGGACAGATAGGTTATGTATTTGCAAGATCAGGAGAAAGCCTTGCTGATGGACAAACTTTAGGAAAAGTTATTCCTGAGTGTAAATCCTTTCAGGATGTAGTAGCTTTTTTAAATAATAGAGGACAAAAAGGTCCTCAGAGGCAAATTCTTCGTGAAGGTACTTATGCATTTAATCTAGCTCAGTTTATCATAATTACAAAGGATAAAGTACATTCAATATTTACTTCAAAGGATGAATCAGAGCAAATAGAAACTATGAGAAGTGACTTACTTAGAGTTAATGGATTTCTTCCTGTAGTTATCTCAAGCTCAAAAAATCTTGAACAAGATGAATATGGAAATAATATTAAAACTAAAGATACAATTGGTATAGTAACTGTTAATGAAGGACCTACTCCAGATAACGGAGCTATAATCGCTCCAATAGTTGGTGATGGTATTACAAATGAATATTACCATAGTAACTTCCAAGAACCTGAAAAATTCTTAGCTGCTGGCGGTAGAAAAGGTAAGCAGATGCAGGTATTAACAGATGGTGTTTACTTTATTAATAGGTTATTTGCTAATGTAGACATAGTTCCAAAAAGTATTATAGATATTGGTTATGTAGGTGTTGTTGTTAGTTACTTTGGTGAAAAAGGTGAAGATGTATCTGGATCAGATTACTCTCATGGAGAACTTGTTGAGCAAGGCAAGAAAGGTATTTGGAGAGAATGTATGATGCCAGGTAAGTATCCATTTAATACTTATGCAGGTAAGATCATTCCAGTTCCTACTACTAATGTTATATTAAAATGGATTAGCGGTCAGGTTGGAGATCATAAACTAGATGATAATTTAAAAGAAATTAATCTTATAACTAAGGATGCCTTTGAACCTAATCTCCCACTTACTGTAGTGTTTAATATTGATTATAGAAAAGCTTCTTCAGTAATCCAAAGATTTGGGGATATTAAACTTCTTATTGAACAATCACTAGATCCTATGGTTGCAGGTTATTTCAAAAATATTGGACAAACTAAGACTTTAATTGAATTGGTACAAGATAGAAGCGCTATTCAAGAACAAGCTTCTAAAGAAATGAAGGAAAAATTCAAATTATATGATTTAGAATTACAGGAAGTATTAATTGGTACACCTGCTGCTTCTTCAACAGATAAGAGAATTGATCTAATCCTTGCACAACTTAGAGATAGACAAGTTGCATTGGAAGAAATTAAAACAAATGAAGCAAAACAAAAGTCAGCAGAAAAACAAAGAGAACTTAATGAAGCAATTGCTAAAAGTGCAGCTCAGGCAGCGCTTACTCAATCAAGTATCGATATAGAAGTTGCTGATAACAAAGGTAAATCTGAATTAAAACTTGCTGAACAATTAGCTTTAAAGACTCAAAAACTTGCTGAAGCTGATAAGTACAAGAGAACTCAAGAAGCTGATGCTTTAAGATATACAAAAGAAGCTGAAGCTGCTGCTAACGCTAAAGCTACTGAACTTAATGCAGCTGCTAATGCTAAACAAGTAGAATTACAAGCTGGCGCTGAAGCTTTCAAACTTGAAAAAGTCGGTGCAGCTCAAGCTTTAAATATCAAAGCTGTTGCAGAAGCTACTGCAGAACAAGAAACAAAGGTTGGTCTTGCAAAAGGTACTGCTGCTAAAGCCTTAGTTGATGCTTATGGCGGTCCTGAATTACAAGTACAACAAAGCGTATTAACTGCTTTTGCAGAAGCATTAAAGATAAGCAAATCCCCTCTTGTACCACAAACAGTAATTATGGGTGGTGCTGATGGAAAAACTCCTAATGCTATGGAAGGAATTTTAAGTATGATTTTAGCTAACATGGCTAGTGCTAATGGATCAATAGTAAATACTGTTACTCCTGCACATTCTGATATAACTAATCAATCAGATAATAGTTCTACTAAAGAATCAAAGATAGCTAAGAAGAAAGATAGCATTTCTGCAAAGGAACCTGAAGTATAGAGCCTATTTTTTTACTTCTAGTATTATATAGATAAACAACATGTAATTTCTGGTGAAGATATGAACTTAAAGTTTTAACAACTTTATAAATATGTTTATCTAATAAGCTAAATCTTTAAATTTCATATCTATAAAAACGAGATGTATCTAAGTAACTTTTGAAGTTATTTGGATACATTTTTTATAATCTCTAGAAATAAATAGAATGTATTTGTTGCAATTCACAATGCACATTTCACAATTCACAGCTATGGTTAAATATCTTATAACACTTTTTAGAATTATCATGAAAAATTATTTTTGCAACATATATATTTCTTTTAGTTTATAAACTTTTGAATCTATGATACAATCAATTATAAAATTGTAAAATCATTTGGATTATATGATTTATTATAGGCATATGAAAGAAAATATACGAGAGTTACGACTTGTTATTTTATGAATAGGCCTTGCACTGGAGGGATAAACATGAATGAGAAACAAATAGAAATGATGAAGAAATTAATAGAAGAAAAGAAACAAAAGGGAAATAACACTAAAAATAATAAAAGACCTAAAAAGGTTATTGGACGAATGTTACTAGATAATGGTAAAACAACTCAATAAAACATTATAATTCTAAAGAGGATAATTTAAATTGAAATAAATTTACTTTAACTTCTTATACAAAGTTCAGTTATTCTTTCTTCAACAAGATCTTATTGATACTTCTGAAGTCGGAATAGCTGGGTTACTATCTATATAATAGATAGCGTGAAACTCTTCTAAAGCTCTCTGTTCATAAGCTTTATAAAGTTATCATGTTTCATTAGTATTGAAAAGTAAATGCTTGAACCAGTTAAGAATGTGTTTGCCATTGGTACAATACTTAAAATTATTAGACTCGCAAGCACCTGCCATTCAATTTTATTACTTTTAAAGTCTATTTCTTTCTTATTTATAAATACTCTGATAAAAAATAATACTAGAAATATGTAGCTTAATACTGTAGATATTGAATATAGATATTCCATTTTATCAAGTCCTTTTATTTATTTTTTATGTACATTACTATTGTATACCTTTATTCAATTAATTTCCACTAAAGTTACATTTTTATAGTTATTTTCTGCTCACCCGACTTGTAATTGCATGTGAAGAAGATCTGTACTACAATAAAGCACTGCGCGTATATGACTTTAGCACAATGCTTTTATATTGAAAATTATGTTAAAGATTTAAGGATATTTCTTCGTACAATTCATCTCTTTCATCTGAGTAAAGCCATCCTTCATCTTCTGCATAATCAAATATTTCTTCTAAAAGTATATTGTATTCTTTAGCAAAAACTGCTGGGTTTCTTTTATATTTATCAATCGTTTTTTCTGGGAAATCGTTCTTTCTCATCTTCTCTTCAAGCACAAGTGCTTTTAAATATGTACTTCCTATGAGTTCTCTAATCACATTATATCTATAACTTCTCGCACTACATATATAAAGCCTGCATATTACTGGTCTCTCTTCATATATAGTGCATAGATTTGTTTCTGTTATGAAATTGCAGTCAGTTTTCTTATCTAATACGTACTGATCAAAATCCCTATAGTAATTTCTCTTTTTAACTAACTTTTCCTCCACGAAATTAGAAGCTGCTTCATTATCCCACTTACTTAGTTTATTTACGCATACATTATCCATTTCTACAGACCAAGACTTTTTGCAGCAGCTCTCCTCGCACCCATTACAATCAAGAGGATTATTACTTAAAAATATATCAATAGCATCTAACACATCTTTAACTGTTGTATTTTTAGTAATTTTATCATAATTTACTTTTCCTTCGTCATCAAATAGTAATTTCATTTTATAGTTCCTCTATTTCAAATTATTTTTTCTTAATAAAAAGAGCCTAAAGCAGAAAATTTTCAAAAAATACTTTCAACTTTAGGCTAAAATTTTTAGTCTGTTAATATTCAGGTAGTTAAATAATAACTACCTGTAAATTTTTAATTTCCCCAAGAATGCTTCCGAGACACAAAATGTGGAAGTCGCTTTTTTGTAAGTAAAATAGTTTTATATTATAATAGTTAATACTATTAGTAACGCTATAATTTATTACTTAAACTTTCTCTTTCTAGCTTCTTCTGACTTTTTCTTTCTTTTTACGCTTGGCTTTTCATAGTGTTGTCTCTTTTTTGCCTCTGAAAGGATTCCAGACATTGAACATTTCTTTTTAAATCTTCTCAATGCTTGCTCTAGAGATTCGTTTTCTCCTACTTTAATTTCTGACATACTTTTATCCCTCCCTCCGGCGCTGTATTGTAAACCACATTAATAGTTTACAAATATAAACTCATATTATACTATACATTATTTACTAAAATGCTGTCAATGCCCTAATAGTTTAGTAATAAAGTCTTATGATACTTCTAAGCTAGATATTCTGTGGCCCTCTGCACTTTTTAATGTATATAAAAAAAATCTGACAGGTGAATTTATTTTTTTATTCTCGTGATTGTATTCAAGATTATTTCAATATATTGTTTAATAATTTGCCTACAGATTTAATTGCATTATATTTTTCTACGAAAATAAAATTATTATACTTTGTAAAGACTTTACTTTCAGGGGTAGTTTGTAAAATAGAAAAAGAACTCCCACATAGAGTGAGAGCTCTTTTTACGAATCGAAAATTAAGAAATTTCTATCCTTTTAATTTTAAGAATTAGGATAGTCAGTAACTGATTGCTTAATATTACCAGACTTTGCTGTATTACCTGTATTATTTACTACGTGTGTTATCTCACCATTACCAGATAAAAATACTGAACATGCATGGTGTACTTTAACTCCAGACGTGTTTGGAACCTCTATTCCATTATTTTCTGATACTACAGCATCCCTAAAGTATGAGTAAATTCCTGATCCAAAAAGCTGATGAGAAGTAACCGAATCAGCCACTTTGTAAGAAGCATATCCGTTTTGAGTACCATTATTGCTCATCCAAGATGCTTGATTTGGAACATCATATGGTAATTCACTTTGATAGAAGTATACTTTTCCGCCATTACCATTCCATATTGTTTGATACTCCTTAAAGTGCTCTACAAACAATCCATATAGTGTTACATTATTACCATTTACAATAACACCATTTTTTGCATTGTTAACTGTCCAGCCTACTCCTGTACCGTGATCCGCACGCCATACCCAGAAATCATCGCCTATAACATTATTACTATTTATTTTTAGACTGGTATCAGCATTTCCTACTGCTGCCCCACCAATTCTAAAGAATAAATCACTAAGACTTGTAGGATTAGCTGAGTGATCAGAAGAACTTCCATCTTGTCCAACTTTTAATAATACTGGTGAATTCTTTGCTCCAGCATCAAAAAGAATTCCAGAAACTTTTACTCCGTCAACATCTGAAATATTCATTGCAGCAGTACCATTGTCTGGGATCAAAGTTGCAAGTCCAAGACCTAATATAACTGTATTAGGCTTTGTTACATTTATAGCATCACTAAGATGATATACTCCAGGTGTAAATATAATGTTCTTTCCCTGGCTAAGGGCTGCATTTATGCTTTCAGCTGTAGATGTATCTGGTTTCGCTATATAGAACTGATCTATAGATAATGATGTACCTTGTCCTAAACCATTTGCCCAAGTTACTCCCTGAGAATTTTTCCTAAGATCAGGAACAAAAACTTGGTAATTTCCACTATCATCAATATAAAGAAATGGTTTTTCTCTAACAGCTGGTGTTTGACTGACTACTGTATCTGGTGTTGATGGATATGCATTGTCATCTGTAGGAGCTCCATTATTCCCTACAAAAACCATGTTCCAGTTTGCGCCATTCCAAGCTCCCATTTGACTGTTTCTAGTAAAGAATTGTTGTTGTGATCCAGAAGTAATTGAATTATCAATCTTTGAATCAGCTATAAATCCACCACTAGACCAAGCTCCATCATAATTAGTTCCAAGTGGATCCCATAAAGACAATCCACCTTTAATGTGAACACGTCTCATTGGTGCAGCTTGTGATACTGCCCAAGTTAAGGTTCCTGCTGGCGCTAAATTATTAGAAGAATAAGTTGGAGTCACAGCAACATTTTCAACCGATCTCCAGAAGTTACAAGTCGCATTTCCTCCCATCCAATCTGCTTCACAACGTACTGCACCAGTTATATTAACAGCATCTGGTGTCTTTCCAAGTCCTAATACAGATGTAAAGAAACCTACATTTACATTTACATTATATGAACCTGGCTTAAACAAAAAGGCATATCTTTCATTTCCAAACTGATTTGTCTCCATCTTACTAAATACGCTATCAACAGTATTTTGGATATCAGAACTTGGCATTGATGGATCAAATATTTTAACATTTGGACCCAAATCTACATTGTTAACTGTATTACCATCTGGAGTACCGTATACTTCAAATTCCCATAGAGAGTAGCCATATTGTGTAGTTCTTGATGTTCCAAGCATTCTTATATATCTTCCAGTTGCAGTAGAATTAAAAGTTATGTTTTCTACTCCTCCTGTTCCTCCTGTTTTTGTATAAGCATCTATCCAATTTTTATTATCAGTTGATACTTGTATCTTATAATCTTTTGCAGCAGCAGTTTCCCAATTTAGTTTTACTCCTGATATATTATAACTTCCACCTAAATCAATAGATATCCATTGAGGATCACTGCCTTGAGCAGACTCCCACCTAGTTCCTACATTTCCATCAACAGCTAAAGAAGCAGTATTTCCACCTGTAACTGAAGATGAAGTTGCCGGCTTATTTAACGCAATATTAGTTGCTACTGCTGCACTTTCTGTAGATGCATTTGAGGTAATTTCACTGTTTGCTCCTAAACTTACAGTTTCAGCCTTTGTGATAAATGAAGTTGACATAAACATAGTAGTAAAGACAGCCATTGAAAGAGTTAATGATAAAATTCTTTTATTTCTCCTAATCATTATTAAACTACCTCCTAAAAATACAATTTAACCTTATATTTTGAATATTTAGCTTCTTAATTAAAATACTCTACTTGTTTTGTTGCAACAAAGACATTAATTTACTTAACTGCTTTGAGGTTAAGTTTTATATTTTACTTCACTTATACCCAATACTAAAGCGCTTTAGCATTAAGCATGATGAAGGTAAATATCGAATTATTAAACTTATTTAACTGAATTTATTTAATTAGTAACTGGAAGTAGTTTTTATGTCGAGAATTTAATTGAAACGTATACATAGAATACTTCCCTTTACTAGATAACAAGAATTTGACTTATTAGATGACTATATTTACAAAGTTGCTAAAACTTTAAGTTTATATCTTCACTAGAAATCATAAATATATTTGTAACCTCAAGGGTCATAATATGGAGAAAACATTTGAAAATAAGCTATCAATAATATTGCTTTATTCATTGGTGATTTCATTATAAACGAGAATTTTATAGTTACGTAAAGAACTATTTTTATGATATGATGCTTGTGATGTGTATGCTTTACTTTATATCTTGATAATACTCTGATAAAAATCCAAAGTAAACACCCCTTTCTCTAAACGTACATATTTTAGAATAAAAAGTAAACACCCCTTTCTCTAAACGTATATATTTTAGAATAAAACGTAAATCTACAGTGTGTTTTTTGTAAATATTCTTTTTATTCTTAAAAATGTGTGTTTAATTCTTATAAAAATGCAAAAGCCATCCATTTCACTGGATGACTTTCTATAATGTTAATATAACTTAAATAATTTCACTGCTGTTTTTGCAATTTTATATACAGGTGTTTCAAGCTCTCTGCTTGCATTCTTAAGTTCTTTTCGAATCTCTATATGCTGTGGACAATGGTTTTCGCATTTACCACATTCAACACATTGTGAAGCACTGCTTGGATTTTTACGCACTGCAGTGCACATTAGATAATTATGCCTGCCTGACTTTTTATTCTCAGAGTACATAAGATTATACGAATGAAAAGTTCCTGGTATATCTACCCCCTTAGGACATGGCATACAATATCCACAACCTGTGCAGCCAACTTTAATATTTCTATTTAGCTCATTTTTAATCTGTTCTATTAAGTCAAAATCTTCTTTTGTGAATTCATCAACCTCCACATTACTTGCAATATCTATATTTTCACGAAGCATTTCAAGTGAGTTCATTCCTGATAATACGCATGTAACCTCAGGCTGATTCCAAAGCCATCTAAATGCCCATTCTGCTGGAGTACGTTTCTTTGAATTTTCCTTTATTATGTTCTTAGCTTTTTCAGGTAATAAATTAACTAATCTTCCACCACGTAATGGCTCCATTATAATTACAGGAAGACCTTTTTTATTAGCAGCCTTTAATCCTCTTTTTCCTGCCTGGCTATGTTCATCTAAATAATTATATTGAATCTGGCAAAAGTCCCAATCATAAACCTCTAGTAGCTGAATAAAAGTTTCTGTATTTCCATGATAGGAAAAGCCAACATTACGAATTTGCCCATTTTGAACTTTCTCTTTTAACCAATCATCTGCTCCTAATGCTTTTAATCTGTTCCAAGTCTGCACATCAGTAAGCATATGCATAAGGTAATAATCAACATAATCTGTTTGGAGTCTTCTTAATTGTTCTTTAAAATACTTTTCTAAATCCTTCTTTGACTTAACCATAAAATGTGGGAGCTTTGTTGCAATAAATATTTTCTCTCTACATTTATTTCTTTTTAAAATTTCCCCAAGTGTAGCCTCACTACCTGGATAAACATAAGCCGTATCAAAGTAATTCACACCGTTATTTATTGCTTCCATAATTTCTTTTTCTGCTTTATCTATATCAATGCTGGTTCCTTTTCTAGTAAAACGCATACAGCCATAACCTAATATTGATAACTTATTTCCGTTTTTATCTTCTCTATATTTCATTTTTGAAGATTCCTCAACAGAACCCATCATTGCAACCACCTCATCAACAATTTATATAATATATGTATATTATAACAAATTGAACTTTTTGCCAATAGCTGATTTAATATTCTTTCGTTAAGAAAAATGTGGTAAATCTGACTTTAAAATATAATTGATTGTTAATTAATTTTAGTATAATATTGTTGTTACCCCTCAGTAAACTGCTTTAATGATAAATAATACATTCAAAATCCTAGTAAAGCAACTGCTGAGTTTAAAATAAGATGTAGAAATCTGATTACTGTATGATATTAAATAAAAATTTCTAAGACAGGAGAATAGAAAATGAAAACTAAAAGAAACTATGGTTTCAATGACTACTTTGAGTTGTTTTTATGTGCTCTTGCTGTAATTTGTTCTATTTATTTTCTTATTAAGGGCGATATGCAAAGAACACTTCAACCCATATTAATAATCCTAGTGTTAACTGTTATAAAAGTATTAATAAAGAAAAGTAGAATTCCAATTTCGACTGGTTTAAGATTTTCTATTTTAGCATTTATTTTTGTTACTATGTTTTTTGCTAATGAATTTAAAGGTTATTCATTTATACCTTATCTTGATAAAATAGAACATCTGTCGTCAGGGGTTATACTCTTCTATATAGGTTCGTTAATATTGGAACTTATAAATAAAAATGAAACAAATAAGCTTAATATAAAAACAATTATCCTTTTTAGCCTTTTCTTTGCAATAGCTATGGCTGGAGTTTGGGAAATTTACGAGTTTACAACTGACAGATTATTTGGACTTAGAAGCCAAAATAATAGTCTAGTGGATACTATGGGAGACATTATCTGCGGAAGTATTGGCGCCCTATTTACTAGCATTTACACTTACAAAAATTTTAAAGTAAACTTTAAAGTTTCATCAGAAGTGATTGGTGATTCTGACAATCTATAAAATAGATTTTAATTATATCTTTAAGATAAATAGTCTATATTTGCACATTAATTAAAGGCGTCTAGTAAATTTAGACGCCTTTAATTTTTTCTTTATACATAAATGAAAAGCTGTCGAAGTTATCGACAGCCTAAGGCTTCCTTTCGGAATCTGATTTTATTAATTTTTGAAATCTTCAGGCTTTAAGCTGTTTACATACCCTAGAACATCATCTAATTTCTTTGAACAACACATTGCATCTGTACCGCCACCATGATAGTAAACACAAAATTGTCTTTTATTTAAATAAAAGATATGGTAACTTCTCTCGCCTACTTGTCTTTGTCCTAAGCAAACCTCATCATCATAATCTATTAAATTTCTCAAAACTTTATTGCTAGCATCTACATCTTTCATTCCATCTATTTCAGAAAATCTTGAAAAGAATTTAAAACTATCCATTGTTTTCATACATCTCACTCCATTCACAAGACTTTATTAATTAATAATAATTATTTGTTAATAAAATTATAGCATAATTTTCATGAGTTGTATATTGTTTCTAAATTTTTTTCTTATAGATTATTAATAATATTTTATTTTAAAGATATTATCTAAATTCTGTTGTTCCATCAGGATATTGTGCAAATCTTCCTTTTTCTCTTGGGTGAACAAAATCGTCACGTTCCCATGGCCAGCCCCCAAAACCAGTGCTCTTATAGTCTGCAAAAGCATCCATAATTTCTTTATCTGATGTCATAACAAAAGGTCCATAACTTACAACTGGCTCTCCAATAGGTTCTCCTTCTAAAAGCAGAATACAGCTTTCCTTAGCACCATTTTCTATTTTTACAACTTCATCACCTGTAAGTTTTACACTATTATAAACATCAATATCAGTTCCTTCAATCCGTATTGTCTCTCCCTCATAGAAATAAATAGTTCTATTTAATGTTGAAGATACCTTTTGAAGTTCTATACTTGCTTCAGGTTCCATACGTATAATACATATTCTTACATGATTATTCTCTTTACTTGCCCATGAATTAGGCGAAGGTTCTAAGCTTTTAGTACCATTATAAGTACCAGAAATAATTTTTACAGTACTTGTTTTTCCATTATTGTCTTTTGAGTTTATAACGGATATATCCTCTGCCCAAAGCATTTTATAATGTGGTTCAACGAATTTATCTTTCTTAGGCAGATTGAGCCAGATTTGAAATAATTCTAGTGGATTTTCCTTTTCAGTATTAACTAAAGGGAACATTTCCGTATGATTACAGCCTCTACCTGCAGTCAGCCACTGCACATCATTAGCTCCATAGCGTCCTGTAGCACCAGCTGAATCAGCATGATCAACATATCCATTTAGAACTATTGTGACTGTTTCAAACCCTCTGTGAGGATGCTGAGGGAAGCCTGGAATGGTATCTCCATGATACATGTTCCATCCATCAATTCCTCTAAAGTCATTTCCAATAGTTCTTCCATACAAAGATGCATCTGGTCCCATCTCACTATTGCCCTTTGGATAAGCATCCTTATGATGTGCACAAAATATAAAAGGATCACTTGTCTGCCACTGTGAACTTAGCTTGCTTATTTTAAGTATATTATTTTTTTCCATTTCGTAACCTCCCTTGATACTTCATATAATTTATAAATAGTCTTTAATAATTCCCCTATAATATCAATCAAGTTAGAATTATCTAATTTTTAAAAAATATATTGATTAAATTTTCTCCATTTTATTATATGTTACTTTTGTAAAATCAATCAAAGCTTATAAATTTTATTAATTGATAATGATTATTATTTATCGATAAAATTATAGCACAGCTTTCATTATTTGTATATTGCTTCTAATAATTTATTGCATTTTATTAATACTTAGTATATAGGAAAAATTTCTCTACTGTATACATATTCTTTGCAAAGTCCGTAAGTCTATCTGAAATGTTGAGCCATTTATATTTAATAAAATGAATTGAGAAAACTTTAACAATAAATTTCACGCTTTTTATGCAATATCGTAAATGAACGATATTGCTATAGAATTATTTGATATTACATATTATTAATTTTCCTTCTAAATTTTAATGAAATGGCGGTTAAACTCATGTATTAGTATTTTTCGATACAAATATTATCTTATTAACTTATAAAGTAAAAAAAGGTTATTAAAGGTGATAAATAATTAACAATTTTGCTCGAAAAATGTTGATTAATTGTAATATATTCTATATAATTATCTTTAAAGGATGGAAAAATAATCTTTTCTCCAAACTTTAAAATAATATATGAAAGTGAGGATATCATATTGAACCAGGTAAACGGAACAAAAGAATGGTCTAATCCTAGTCCCGCAGGCCTAGTTGCTTTAGCAGTAGCAAGTTTCTGCTTTTTTGCCTTATTATCAGGAAGAGTAACAAGCGGAGCCTTGCCACTTCTTGGATGCTGGCTTATTGGAGGTTTTGTCGTACAAGTTGTAGTTGCTTTAATCGATTTAAAAGGTGGCAATACTACTGGGGGAAACACATTTTTATTCTTTAGTGCATTTTTTATGTTAACAGGCGGAATTGAAATGCTCATTAAATTTAATGCAGTAACTAACGGAATTTCTCTAGATACGCGCATGGATGGTTGGGCATGGTTAGTACTTAGTATTTCACTTATCATGTGGACACCAGCATTCCTCAAAACACCATTAGTGTTATCCCTAATCGTTTTTGCTTTAGATCTATCTTCGCTCTGTATTTCTCTAATTGATTTAGGAGTATTACCAAAGATTTTTTCAAATATACCTGCCTTTGGATTATTAATAGCAGGTATTTTAGGAATTTATCTTGCCGCTGCAATTATTGTTAATACCGCTTTTGGTAGACAAATCTACCCTTCACCAGGTCCAATTATTAAATAGATATCGTCACTTTAACTGCACTAATCTATTTACTAAAAAGTAAATGTATACATAAAATAAAATCTCAGGTTCAACAGTAACCTGAGATTTAGAATAAAAATAAAGACTAAAGTTCTCCTATATACAAATAATATTAGAGAACTTTAATCTTTATTGTTTTTTCTTCTTTAGAGGACATCTTATAGGTACACAAAGGATGCATAGTTATAATAACATCTCTGTGCACAAATAAAATTCACTTTATTTTAATGCGTTTAAAGCAGCTTCGTAATTTGGTTCTGATGTTACTTCCTCACAATATTCTACATGAGTAACCTTGTTATTTTCGTCAACTACAAATACTGCTCTTGTTAGCAAACCTAATTCCTTAATGTAAGTTCCGAATTCCTTACCAAAGCTCCTATCCTTATAATCTGATAATGTTTGTACTGCATCAATGCCTTGATTTCCGCACCATCTTCCTTGTGCAAAAGGTAGATCCATTGATACTACATATATCTTTACATTATTTAATTTTCCAGCTTCTTCATTAAATTTTCTTACTTCAAGATCACATACTGGTGTATCTATTGATGGAACACTTACATATGCTCTCTTTCCTGTAAAATCTTTTGAATTAACAGCATTTAAACCATTATCTGTTACTACGAAGTTTGGCGCAGTATCACCGACTTTAATTTCTCTTCCTTCTAATGTTACTTCATTTCCTTGAAATTTAACTTTCATAATTCATTCCTCCTAAATTATTAATATTATATTTTAACTATTTTCTTAGTGGTTTATCAAATATTTTTCTGCCCCATATATACTAACGGCTCCATCAGCAGCAGCTGTAAGTACTTGCCTAACTTCTTTTGTTCTAATATCTCCTATGGCAAATATACCATCTACGTTTGTTTTACAGCTTTCATCTGCAATAATATAACCATTTTTATCTAAAGCTACTAAGTCTTTAACTAATTCTGACGATGGATCACTTCCAATTGCTACAAAAACACCATTAACTTCTAAATTATCTATCTTACCATCTTTATTATTTTTAATTTCTATACCACTTAATTTTTCTTCTCCATTAAGTTTTGTAACTCCACTATTCCAGATTATTTCAACATTATTTGTTTCAAACAACTTTTTTTGTGCAGATTTATTTGCTCTAAGTGAATCTCTTCTGACAATTACATACACTTTTTCAGTAATTCTCGAAAGATGAAGTGCATCCTCTACTGCTGTATCTCCACCACCTACAACAGCAACTACTTTTTTTCTAAAGAAGCCTCCATCACAAGTAGCGCAGTATGATACACCCTTACCTGTAAGTTCTTCTTCTCTATCAACTCCTAATTTTTTAGGCTTTGCACCCATTGATAAGATTATGACCTTACTTTCATAAGTATTCACTCCAGTTATAACTTTTTTTATATCTCCATCAACTTTTATATCTATTACTTCTTCATATTCCATAATGCTTCCAAAATCTTTTGCATGTTCATACATAGTATTGGCAAGTTCTGGCCCTGTTATGCTGCGAAAACCAGGATAATTTTCCACTTCATTTGTAGTAACTATCTGGCCACCTTCATATTGTTTTTCAAGCATTAATGCATTTAATCCGGCTCTACCTGCATATAATGCTGCTGTAAGGGCAGCTGGTCCTCCTCCAATTATAATAATATCTTTCATATTACCAACACCTCTCCTACTAATCATTTATATATTCTTTGATAATATACAATTTATAAAAATTCCACTAAGTTGTTATAAATTTAATTATTTAATTTTATAAAATTAAATTTTGTTATATTTTATTTTATAATATTATATTAGCTTTAATGATATAATAAGTCAACTATTTTGCAATAAAAAATTTGATATTTATTAAAAAATTATTGCGTATAGATAAAATAATCATAAACTATACTTAGACTATGAAATATCTTTCAATCAGAAATCATAAATATATTTTCATAGCTTTTTGGAACAAAAGTGCGTTATTCATTTCGGTGAGGCACACTCATAAGTTCAGGTATTAGTTTAGTTATCTATAATTCTTAGATATTTTCATTATTCTTATTCTGAGTTTTAATTCTTTATGTTTAAACACAAAAAATATATAATATATATATTGCAAAAATAATCCTTCATCATAATTCTAAAAATACTACAAGAATTTTATCCGTAATTGTGAATTGTGAAATGTGCATTGTGAATTGCAAAATATATAGGAAAACTATAGCCTAGGCCTATAAATATAACTTCACCGAAATTGGTAATATATCTTTATGCTAAGTATCTTAACAGTGTTTCAAAGTAAAAATATGTATTACTTCAGTAGATTTAAACATAAGCCTAGTTTCAGATAGGAGAAAATAATAATTATGAATTTTATTAATCATTTTAAAACTATAACTAACCATAAACTATTAGTTATGAAATATTGTTTTAAAGTAGGTTTATATAAACAAGGATTCCTTCATGATTTATCAAAGTACTCGTTTGTAGAGTTTTCAGCTGGAATAAAGTATTATAAGGGGTATGCAAGTCCTAATGGTGTTCAAAAAGCTGTTGAAGGATATTCATCAGCATGGCTACATCATAAGGGTAGAAATAAGCATCATTTCGAGTATTGGATTGATTATGGAGTAAATGAAGTAGAAGGTCTTAAAGGAATGAAAATGCCTGTTAATTATGTTGTAGAAATGTTTATAGACAGGGTTTGTGCTTCAAAAAATTATTTAAAAGAAAAATATACTGATGAAAGTCCTCTTAGTTATTACGAAAATAGGAAACATTATTATGTATTACATGAAGATGTACGTGCTCTTTTAGAAAATTTGCTTAATAAACTAGCCAATGAAGGAGAAGACAAAACTTTTTCATATGTTAAAAACAACATTCTGAAAAATACAGAAAAATTTTATAGTAAAACACTTTAGTTTATTTTTCTTTGAGCTGCTCCCCAATATGGCTACAACCTCTTCTAAGCTGGGATTTGTAGAATGCAAATCCAGGCTTACTTTTAGATGTATTTTTTCAACCACTTTGTTATTATCTATTTCTATTTTACTGGTGGTTTCCATAATGGCGCCTCCATAAATGTAGTTTCTTTTATATTAGGAAGAATATCATATATAGAGCAATTCATCTGCTTTTCAAAATATTCTTTCATTTCAAATGTTGCATTCCAACGTTCTACAGTAAATGGAAAAGTTCCATAGCGTCTTGTAGTATTAACAAATCGCTTTTCTAACATACAAAATCCTTGAGCGTCCGCAAGTGAATCACAAAGAATTAATAATATATCATAGTCATCATAGGTTAAATCATTAATATATTTTCTAACAAATTTACTTTCTTCATCACTCATATCATTTTGTCCTATTTCTTTATCAAAATCAGGAATCGGAAATGAATGTGTCAAACAAATTCTTCCTACTTCACCCCAACCCTTTTCCAACATAAATTTATATCCGTCAATGCCATGTCTTCTTGCACTTATGCCATATCTTCTACCTATATCATGAAGAAGTCCTAGCACATAAGCTTTGTCTGGATTAAGATCACTACATTTTTTAGCAATAATTTGCGCTGCTAATCCAACATTTATAGAATGCTCTGTCCATGGTCCTTGATTTAATTGTCCTGCTATTTCTAATTCTTTTTCAGCCACTTCTCTACTTGGAAACATATTATCCTCCTAAATGTATCATATAAATTCTAATTTATTATTCTGATTTCAGTTGCTTAAATCACTATTTAATACTCTATGAATATGATGTTTGTTTATAAGTAAATTATAGCATGTTTTGTAAATGTTATACTATTATGTTTTCTAGTAGTACATTTTTTATTTACCGAATTAAATATTAATTAGATCATTTATATTTATCGCTAAACACACCAAAAATAAATATCTCATCCTCTAAATTTTTAGATTATATTATTTCTCAAAAGCTTTTTAACATCTCTGAGCCCTTATGTTTCCAATAAATTGTTAACTTTTTTTATTCTTAAATTCGTTCATTTTTACATTGTAAAAAAGTTTTGTTTGAAACTATGTTTCTTTAAAAGAATTTTTAATGGAAACTTTGAAAACTTGTTTATTTTTAACAGGATTTAAATTATGCTATGCCATATAATTAAATCCCTGGCTTATTATATTTTTTAAAGCTTAAATATAATAATATGCTAAGAAACAATATTCCAATTTCAATTAAGTTTCCGTCAGATACTAAGTATGCTATACACAGCAAAGGAATAAATATTATTATATAAGCAACTATATGTATAGCTTTCCATACAGATCTTCTTTCATCTCGAAACTTAATGCTTACTAATCTATCTATGTAGATTGTGCTTAGAATGGTAAATATAAAAATTATTATAAAAGGAATCATGTTATACCTCCATAACAAAAAAATATCACACTATTCATATATTGTTTTGAATAATGTGATATTAAAAACATATATCAACTTTTTAAGGTTTTGCACTAATAAAAATTTAACTTCATTGATCTCATGTTACAACTCACAATCTTTCTAGTGCATCATAACTTAATGTCTTAAATACTTGGCAGTAATTTTTAAATCCATCTTGTCCGATGATATAAATATTCGGCATGTAGTCCATTCTTACTTTTGAATATGTGATACGCTCCAATCCATTATCTATAGATGTATGATTACTTAAAGCCACATCTACTTTTTTACTCATTGCTTCACTAATAAAATAATCCAATGATTTGATATATTCTTTCACTTCATTCTTTGCCCATGGTGGTGTAGTACCACCCCATAATGCTGCCATATGAAGTTTGCCATCTTCTTCTACAGGAAATATATAGCTTAATCCTCCTGGAGTATGACCTGGAGTACCGTAAACATAGATTGTTTTATTACCTAATGTTATTGTATCTCCATCCTTAACATAAACATCAATTTTATAATCTTTCCACGTTTCTGGTCTATCAGGTTTTGCTGGATGTTCCTCCCAAAAAATATCATCTATTTTGGAAAGGTATGTTGGGACATGGTATTTATCAATAAACCATTTTCCACACCCTGTATGATCTACATGACCATGAGTCAAAACAAGTTTTTTTATTGTATTAGGATCCCATCCTATAAATTTAATTGCATTAACTATCGCTTCAAAGGCTTTTTTTGATGGCCAAATAGCATCTATCACTATAAGCCCTTCACTTGTCTTTAATACAAAACAATTTGTTTCTTTTTGTGCAACAATAAGCAAATCGTCAAAAATCTTTGCATGAATGAAAAACGACATATCCTCCATTGCTTTGATTGTTTCTTTCGTAATAACTGGCTTATTTAATCTATTCATCTAATATGCACCCCTCTGTACAATATTAATTTTATATTTGCACAGAGGATACTCTATTCTTAGGATGCATACGTAAAAATATCTTCATAATTTCACCTTCTCGTAATGTTTCTAAAAATTAAAAATCCAATTTTAATATTGAAAGTTACTCTGTTTTCACTTATATTATATTTTACTATAATTAGTTTATTAATTAAAAATAAATCTTAAATTTTTATTGCTCATCTACATATTATTTACTAATTGGAAAGCAAACCTCAGTAACAAATTCTTCTGGACTTTTAACGCTTTGAGGTCCATTCAAGTAAATATCAAAAGGAGCTCCATTATATTTATATCCATTATCCTCAATCCATTTGACAACTTTAGCATAAGCTTCTCCAAGCCTTGAATACGGCCCAACAAAAGTTGTGGATGCAACCATCCCTCCTGCAAGTTCTTTTATATTTTCATTTTTCTCTGCATTCACCCTGCTATTTACTGGAACACAAACTTCACAATCTGCATTTTCCACATCAAATTCCTGCTTATCATGATAAATTGTCATTACTGGCCCCGATGGCTTAAGATTCATCCTGAAGATGTCCTCAAATACCTTTCCTATAACACTACTTATATTGCTCATACTTGTAATTGTTCTCCTACTGATAACAATTAACGACTTTCTTTCCTTCAATTCAACTTTTAAATCCTTCTTAGCTTCCATAATATTGCCTCCTAACTCAATCTTCTTAATTTTTTGTTCAATAGAATTCTTAAGTTTCAAGCTGTTTTGAACTTCCTTATTAATCTCAGCAATTTTGTTCTGCAAAAACTTTTTAAGTAAGTCAGCATCATCTTTATCCATAATGGCTTTAATTTCTTCTAACTTTAATCCATATTCTTTTAATTCAGATATAGAAAGAAGTTTTAAAACCTGTTCATATGCGTAATATCTGTACTGAGTATCGCTGTCCACATGCATAGGTTTTAACAGATTGATCTCATCATAATAACGAAGTGTCTTAGTTGAAACTCTCCCAATTTTAGAAAACTGTCCAATGGTGTACACAATTAATTCTCCTTCCTGTCGACAATCATAGTATAAACCTTCCAGTTAAGGTTAAAGTCAAGAGGTAATTTTATTATTTATATTTTAATTTTATCTTACGAAAAAATATTGTCTTAATTCTTTATTTAATTCTGCTAAGTTCATCTAAAAATGCTGGTTTCTTTCTATATAAAGCTATTAATTCATTAACTATTGGGATTTGACTTTGCTTTCCTGCAATCTTTTTATATTTTTTAATTATTCTGCACACATTTTTATAATGACTTCTATTTGCAGCCCGACTTGCTTCAAACATTATGTATTTTTTATAAATTTCTATAACCTCATCTTTAAATTTAGACATTAAAATTTCTGCATAGCTATCGATACTTGTTGGATTGTCTCTTACATATTCCATTATTTCATCCAAATCATTTTCTTCTAATATTATCTGAAGAAAAATCCTCTTCGCCTGATAACCATTATGATTTTTAAGTTCTTGTTTTAAATCACTATAGAAACTTGCTTCATTTTCTGTGATTTCTTTTAATTCTTTATAATATTCAAAACTACCCTGAAGTAAAAGTTCTTTAGCTAAGTCTCTTTGTTCATACCTCATAGAAAGTTCTTTGTATGCTGTATATCTTATTTTTTTCCATTTTAAAATTAATCCGGCAAATTTTATGTCCCTTTTTTCTCCTTCTAGTGCCAGCTCTATAACTTTTTCATAATTTTTCTCTTCAAAATATTTATTTATAAGTAGTTCTCTAAAAGACGAAAAATTTAAGTTATCATTTATAAATTCATCTGTCTCTTTCTTAGTTCCATACTTATTTATCATATCAAATAATACATGAAGCATTCTTTCATTACTATATTTCATATACTCGTCATTAGAATTTTTATCAATTAAGCACTCTAATTTTAACTTTAATTTATTTCTAAGGGTCTCTGTTGCTGCAACTTCAACACATAATCCCAAAATGTCCATTCTATAATCTGTCCATCCACTAAAAATATCACTTTGACTTTTGCTTAGTAATCTTTCAAATAATTTTTCTTTTATCTCTACATCTGCATCCTCATTAGCATTTATTATTTCATACATTAAATCAATTACTTCTGAAACTAAACCTCCAACATCTCCATTAGAATCATCAGCATACTGAAAAGCCTCTATTCCCTCATCTATTACTAAAAAGGCAATATCTACTGCTAATATTATGTCATCTGTTTCTCGTATCTTTTCTAATAATTCTTCCATATCATTTGCAAAATAGCTCGCTTCTCTATAGGAAATAAAGCCTTCTCTGCCTAAATGCTTTCTTACAATTGAATCTATTAATTTTTTACACTTTTTAAGTTCCTGTTCACTATTTCCTTTTGAATACCTTACAATAATGCTATCTTTTAAAGTTCGATCTTTTTGAGTTATATCCAATATGATATCTATTAATTTTTCTTTTGAAAGATTGCTCAAAACTTTCTTTATTTCTGGTTCATTTGTCTTTACCTTTTTTGGTTTTTCATTAGCCATATCATTATTTATATTTTCGGCTTTATTATCAATATCTTTGTTTATATTTTCAGCCAATTCAAAATACGCTGCAACTTCATGCTTACATATTGGTCCAAAATCATAAGGACAATTACATTCAGAATTAATTATTTCTCCATTATCATCAAGCGTTACTATAACCTGATAGTCCTCACTTCCTTCAACTTCAAATATGTAAGTATGATCTCCGTCCATATAAGTTTCAATTATATTTCCATCAATATAATAATCATAACCTCTTTCCAAAATTGTCTTATTTATATAATCTTTAAAATTATCTATATTCATTAGAACCCTCTCTTCATTTATTTATTACCTTTAACCTCACGACTAATGGTCAGAATTATATTAACTATATTAGTTAAAATACAGTAATACTAACATAAAACAAACAAACTATTTTCAAATGTTTCTATGTTGATTATTCCATTGCCAAAAGCTCAATACATACATCTTATCTTTTTTACCTTAAACTATTGAACTTCATTAAAACTCTATATTTATAATACCTACCATTAATTCCAAGTGGACATATTTCTACTTTAATTCACTATAATTAAGTATATAAGACACAGCTCTCTTTAACAACTCATATACTTCAGTAATAATCAAATTTAAATGAACTAGAATGTAGAAAGATTTATATTAACATTTTACTATATTTCATGGATAAAAGAGAGATCATCGTACAAATTAAATTTTAATAAGTACGATGATCCTTTTATGAAATCACTTTTCTTAAAATAAAACTTCCTTCTTCAAAATCTTTTGGATTTTCTACTCTTACTACGATTCGAAAAACTTCCCTTTATAAAAATTCTCATTTTCAAGTTTCTTTGCCGTCATTCTAAATATAACGCAGCCATCTGGACATACAACATCTTTGCTATACTTTCTATCTCCTCCAATATTCTCTAAATCGCCACCGCTTCTGACAGCCTCCATGATTGGGAACATAATCATCATTACTTTTGAACATATACCTTGTCCATCCTTATTTACAGGACAACCATAGGTGCAAGTATACTTATCTCCAACTTCCTCGCCGTTTCGGCAATACCTCTCTGTGTGGTCACTTCGAAGAAATCCTGTTACCTCAATTTCCCATTCGTACTCTTCATCATACCATTTTTTCATAATTACCCTCCAAATTATAACTTATATGTTTACTATTATTTAACACTCATTTGCCATTTTTGAATCAGAAGATATTAGACGACCTCTTCTTTTTATTTTAATTGCAGCAGATTTCATACTTTTTTATCCTTTAACCTTTTCGCTATTTCTTCTATATGAGTATTGTCAGTTCCACAACAACCTCCTAAAATTTTAGGAACAAAATATTTATATAAATCCATCATATCATCAGCAAGACTAGCACTATCAGAAAATTTCAAATCAGTAGAATTATCTAATTCTTCTGGAGATAATTGCGAAGTGTTTGCTTGTATTCCATGAAATCTTTCTTTAACCAATTTTGTTTTATTGAAAGAATAAGATAAAGATTTTTTTAATATTGCTGGATGAACACAATTTACCATATAGCAAATCGGCTTTTTAATTGTAGCATTATCTATATGTAAAATTGCATCATTAATGGTAGTTCCATCTACTAGTCGCCCATCATCCCTAATCATAAAACTAATTATATATGGCAATTCCGTACTTTCCATAACCTTTGCCATTCCAGTAGCTTCAGACAACGCAGGCATAATACCTGCAAATAGAAAATCCACTCCCGATTCTTTAAATAAATTTGCCTGCCACGAATGGAATACCTTTGCGTCATCTATTGATAAGACATCACTAGCTTTATATGCATCTCCTTTGCATCCCATTAAACCTCCTACAAACATATCTATCTTTGCATTACTTTTTATTTTTTGTAGGAATCTCACGTTATCTTCTATTATTTTTTCAGTAAATTCAGATTCTAAGACACGATTTTTATTGGCTCTTCTTGTTGGTGTTGTTACAATAAAGGGTAATTCATATTTTTCAGCAGTTTTCAGATATTCCTTATAAATACTACACATGGCTTGTCTTGAATCATAATCATAAACTAAACCAGCCATCGCAACCTTATCATCAAATCTAATATTAAATTCTCTTTTTAATCTCTCTCCTAAAGCTCCCTCCATTAAAATAGATGAAGCTTTATCAAAGCAAGTTTGAAAGTCCATATATACTCCTCTTTACATTTCAACTTTTAAAATTTTCACGCCATTGACTAGATATTTAACTTACAGTCACTCATTAAATTTTATATATAGCAATAGAATATTTTATATTAAGTCTACTATCGATTATGTTTATTATATAAGCACTGCTTATACGCTTATTTTGATGCTAATGAAAAAATAATACCATATAAAACACATCCTAAAGGAAATAATATAAATATGCTTCCTAAAATTATTGAACCTATATTAAATGAAAAATTTAATGCACTGTCTTTTGTTTTCATCTGTTTCAAGTATATTTTATTCATCCCTATGCCTGTACCACCGATAATTATCAAACCTACTCCTATAAAACAAATAAGAGCAATGATAATTCCAATTATAGCTGCAAAGAATGGAAAGAAAATTATAAATCCCATTATATCACCTCTCCTATAATTTATTTAAAATGAATACACCGGCAATCAAATAACATAATGTTATCAAAATGCCGACCCACATATGTATAGCAGAAAGTAACCAATAACTAACTTTTACTTTTTTATCTGATGTATCAAAGCGTTTACTCATCTTCATCCCTTTATGCCCTCTAATTATTGCAATAACAGCAAAAAATAAAGCGGCTATAAATGCTAAAATGATAAGTGCATTTCCTAATTTTATCATTCCTTTCCTCCTTTAATCTAAATAGTATGTTTAAATTTTGAATTAACTTAGCACAATGTTTTTCCTAACTTACCCAATTTAAAAATTAAATTCATAATCTTATTTTTTTATGATTTAAAGATTATTCCCATTCTTTGTAATGTATTTTTAGTCTTTTGGAATTTACCATGATTTCCGATACCAATTAATGATTCATTAAACAAGATTTTATATCCATTAACCACTCCGTCAATAGCCGAAGCTTTTATGCAGTAATTACCATCTACACCTACTAACTCAAGTTCCCTCGCATTTATATTTTGTAAATACGCTAATAATTGCTTATTAGAAAAACAGCTTGCTTTCCTTTTTTCAAATACGTTATTAGATATAACAGACAGCCCATCAACTAATTTTTTTGGTTTTCGCGACAGTTCCCAAAAGAATCTATTTACAATATAAATCACTGATTCACTAGGATATTCCAAAATTTTTTCATTTATTAAATCTATGAGTTCCTTGGTGTTATAAGGATACATTTTTACATTTCTAGAATCCCCAACGTAGTCTTCTTGCATGTCTATAACTAATAAACATTTCATTAACTCACCTCTACAAATTACTATTGATAATACCCAGTATTTAATTAAAAATTATAATTTAAATATCACAAAACTATTTATATCTTGGATATTCTGGAAGCAGGTCAATTAGCTTGATTGACCTTCCCTGATTATCAAGTAATATTTCAATGTTATCTGAATCTTTTCCAAGGTGCATCATAAATTCTCTACATGCACCACAAGAAGGTATAACTTTACCATCCTTATAAACAGAAACGACCTTATCTACTTCATTTTCTCCATGTGTGAGCATTGTTGATAAAGCATTTCTCTCAGCGCACATTCCTAATGAACTATTTGTGTCAATACAAATTCCTGTATAAATATTTCCTTTTTTTGTTAGTACAGCTGAAGCAACGCTTCCAACCCACATAGTACTTGAAATTTCATGTGGATTTATTACATTCATGGCTTCTTTATAAAGCTTTTCCCATATTTGTTCCATATTGCTCTCCTTAATCTTTAATTTAGTATTTAGATTTATCTATCAATCTTTTTGAATTCTCTTTCCACCAAATGCATGAATTGTCCTAGTTCCTGCAATACATTTGCCACGATGCGGTGTTCCCTTAGGCACTAAAAGCTCATCACCAGGATTTAAAACATGCTCTATACCATTAAATATTTCTATATATTGTCCTGAAACGCAAAACGTATATTCATCAAATTCATGTGTTTGTTCCTTTGATTCTCTATCAGAATAGTATGTCCAGAATGCCATTTGACTACCATCTTTTCCCTCAAAATAATACCCTTCAATATCTCTCGTATTCTGCTGTTCCGATGGAACTTTATTCTTTTCTCTTTTCATAAACTCTGGAAAATCTTCCATCCTTGAATCACCCCTATAAACTTTAATTTCTGTTTTACTTTATAACATCTTGGTAGATTATATCCACTATTTCATTTAAGATTAATTCCTTATGTAAGCATACTTCTGAAATAACATCTGATAAATCTTTTTCGTTCCACCATTCTCTCATTTCTTTCTCTCCAAATTCATGTGAATTGGACTTTTGCTTGTGACGATTTAAAGTTTCCTCAAATGGTATATCAAAATAATATGCAAAGATTTGATTGCCGAATTCATCTTATAAATCTTGAAATAATTTTTTATACCACTTTGAATTTAAAATTCCTTCTAAAATTACTTTATTACAATGATTCTTGCGTATAGTGAAAGTTCAAATATTAATTCACCTGCTTTTGGATTAGGTCCATCTTTTGTAAATAGAATGTCCCTTCTAACAACATCTTGTGAAATTAGCATTGTTTATTGTCCAAATTTTCTTTGCAAAGATTTTCCCGTAGTAGTCTTACCACTTCCAGAATTGCCTCTTAGAATTATTAACTTCGCCACTCTTTACCACCCAGTCCCCCAATGTCTTTCTGTTTTGAGTTAATCAAACCAACGTCCATATCTAACTAATTATAACATATTATGTAAAGGCTGCACGAATTAAATATTAAAGAGAATCAATTCTAATTTATTTTTTTAGATTAGTTGTAAAATTATAAACCTGATTTTTATGTGATACTTAAATAAAATTAAATACATGTAAGTTTTCTTGACAATAGTATTTAGCTGCTATATACTTTTTCTATGATGAATATTAATAGTGAACGCAAAAATAAAATAAGTTATATCTTGCTAAGAATACTTAACAGATTTGACGAAATCGACAAGAAAACTCATTGCTATGGAACAGATACACCTTTATTTAGTGCTGAAATTAACATGCTTAGAATAATAAAAGAAAATGAAGGTATACATGTAACAGGAATAGCTGATAAACTAGGTGTAACGAAAGGAGCTGTATCACAAATAGTAAATAAGCTTAATAAAAAAGGCTTAATAAAAAAAGAGACTGATTTATATAATCAATCTAAATTAATGCTTAGTTTAACTTCAAAAGGTGAAATTGCCGAATTGAATCACGAAAAACTTCATGATGAATATGACTCAATAATTGATGGTATTTTAAAAGATGCATCTAATGAAAATATAGAATTTCTAAAGGATTTTCTAAATTCTTTTGAGAATCAGATGGAATTTTTCGACTCAGAATTTAATAAATAATTTTTTTTTACTAGAAGTGTATAGCTGCTAAACTCGTTTCTAATTTTATTAAATTACTTAAAAAATGTTTTATCCAAAGAGTATAGCATCTAAACATATTGTATGAATTTTATATTAGGAGGATTATATGACAATGGAATCAAAGCAGAAAAAAATCAAAATAATGAGTGAAGGAAATATTACTAAAGCACTATTTACTCTCGGTATACCAATTATTTTTGGTATGTTCATTACTTCATTTTATAATATCGTGGATGCAATTTTTGTTGGTAGCCTCGGAACTAGTCAAATGGGGGCTGTATCAATTTCATATCCGATTTTGCAATTAATTATAGGATTGGGCCTTACTTTCGGAAGTGGTTGTGCGTCTTATGTATCAAGACTGTTAGGTCAAAAAGAAAATCATATAGCAAACCAAGCAGCTTCAACGGCACTAATTTCTAGTATCATCATCGGTATTATAACAGTATCTATAATTATGTGTTTCTTAGATAAAATCCTTACTTTATTAGGGGCAACGTCGACAATTCTGATTTATGCACATCAATTTGCAATTATCTACATTCCAGGATCTATTCTTAATATTATTAATGTAACTATGAACAATATTTCAGCGTCTGAAGGGGCTGCTAAAATTAGTATGATATCAATGCTTATGGGTGCATTGATAAATACTATACTAGAGCCGATATTTATATTTCAACTTAAGCTTGGAATTCAAGGGGCTGCAATTGCAACTGTAATTGCTCAAGGTATTACAACCATACTTTACGTATGGTATATACACTCAGGAAAAAGTAATTTGCATATTTCTATCAAAAATTTTTGTCCAAGTAAGACTATTTATAGCCAAATATTTAAAGTTGGGATACCAACTTTATTATTTCAAATATTATCAACTGCTTCAATGGCATTAACAAATACTGCTGCAAGCCGTTATGGAGATTCAGCAGTTGCTGCAATGGGAGTTATGACAAGAATTATGGCACTTGGGACGTATGTTATTTTTGGATATGCAAAAGGCTTTCAACCTATCGCAGGATTTAGTTATGGTGCCAAAAATTATAAAAGGTTAAAGGAATCAATTTCTGTATCTCTAAAATGGTCAACTATTTTCTGTATAATTCTTGAAGTCATTTTTATCATATTTGCGAAACAAATTGTTACCTTATTCACCAAAGATACCTCTGTTATCTCAATAGGAATTGACGCTGTGAGGGCAAATAGCTTAACATATATAACTCTTGGAGTTCAATATATATATGCAACATTATTTTTGTCTTTGGGAAAAGCTACAAAAGGTATGCTTGCTAGTATTTCTAGACAAGGAATTTTCTTTATACCTTTAATGCTCGTTTTACCTAATGCATTTGGAATAAATGGAATCATTTTTGTACAGCCTCTCGCAGATATCCTTACTACAATCTTTACAATTTTTCTTACATTCAAGCTTCAAAGAAAAATAAACTCTGATGTTAGATCTAATGAAGTAATATTATAAAGACTTTAATTGTATAGGAATTATTATTTCTCATTTAATACAGAACATGAATTTCATAAATAAAATTATATAAACACCTATATATATTCTCAAACAAATCAAAACCATGAGATATCATTATAAGATACCTCATGGTTTTATAAACTTTAAAAATAGTATGGTTAAATTATCATATCTAACATTGTCTTTTCATTAATACCATCTTCAGTTGAAATTGAATATGATATATCATCCTTTTTCCATGTTGCTAAGTTATACTCTTCATTTTTATTTCCTTCAAGAGTTACGTCTATCCCATTTACTTTTACTGTATTCTTAACTTGATAGGTATTATAATCTCCACTTATATTATCAGTGCTTTTACCTGCTCTGAAAATCATATTGTTATTACCATTGTTATAATCTACTTGTATCATTTCATTTGATATAACACTTACATTTTCTACTTTAAATCCATTAGGCAATGTTTTTAATGGATTTACTTTCAAATTCAATGCTTTTTCCGCTTCATCTAATGTCTTATATTCTTGACTATAACCTACATTTTTGTCCATTACAACCGATGTACTAGAGACACTATCATCTGTATTATCTTCTGATATTTTATTTTCTTTTACATCTTCTGGAGCTGTTTTTTGATCTGTGCTTGTTGGAGTTTTTTCTTCCTTATTATTAATATCATCTTTATGATTTGTTTTTGAAGAGGTATTTGAATTTTCTATAGCCTTATTATCAGTAGCTTTATTATCATTATTTTTATTCTCGGGTGTCTGCCTCTTCTTCTCCTCTGATCCTGAGTTAGATTGTGAGTTATCTTTTCTTTCCTGTCTAGCTTTTGAGACATTATTGGTATTTTTGTTCACATGATTACTGCCATTATTATAGTTATTATCATTTTTATTATTATTTCTATTATTATTTCTATTATTTTGATTTACAGCTATCTCTTCTTTATGATCACTGTCAGATGCTTCTTTACTATCATTATTATAGATCAATTCACTATCATCACTAGATTTTAAGTCATTATTCTTATCCTCATGATTTTCTTCCACTTCAGTCTGTTCTAAATCATTAGACGCATGTTTGAAAAGCATAGGATAACTTTTAGCTACACTTAAACATATAAGTATTGCACCACAGGCTGCCGCCATTTGCATATTTCTTTTAACATTATATTTCTTTACTTTTGGCATAGTAGTTTCGACTTTTATTTCTTTTTCTTCATTATTATCATTTTTATTTTCAGCCAAAACATTTTGGAGTATTCTTTTTTTCATATCATCATTCATTACTATTTTATTTAGTTCTTCTTTATATTTCTTACTCAAAATCATACTCCTCCTTCAGCTCTATTTTTAACATATTTCTTCCTCTGCTAAGTAATGATCTTACTGTAGCTTCTTTCTTATTTACTATATTTGATATTTCAACCGTAGTATAGCCTTCATAATAATATAAATGAATAATTTCTCTATATTTCAGTGGAAGTTTCATAACCTGATTTAAAACATTGTTATCTTTATATTCATCATAATAGGGCATATCAGTTAACTCTACATGCTTTTTAAACCATACTGATTTTAACTTATTTTTGCATATATTTCTGGTAACACAAATAAGCCAATGCTTTTTGTGATCGTCGCTTTCAAATATCTCTATATTTTTAAGCAATTGTACAAAAACATCTTGAACAGCATCTTCTGCATCGTATATATTTTTCATATATGAATATGCAAGCCTCAGCAGCATATCTCCATAATGATCTAAATCTTGTGAAATAATTTCATCCGTACGCAATGAAACATCTTTCATTAAAAAACTCATCCTTCCATCCAGTAGCACAACAATGTATTGTAGATATTCAACTTTAAAACTAAATTTATGTGGTAACTTACCGAAATCATAAATATTTTGTTCCGAAAAGCTATGAAAATATCGCCGAAGATTCCAAGGTGTAGATTTCACCATTTTAGCAACTAAATATGTTTATCTAATAAATACCATATCAAAAGTTATAGTATTGCTTAAATCTATATTTCAAACTGTTTATCCATAGTCCCAAAATTAACTCTTCCTTATTATTCATGTCTCTACTTATGTTACTTGTTATTTAAATTTCTTTCTAATACAAGTTCTGATTAACTTACTTTATTTAATTGTAATTATAATAATATGTAATGAGAATTATTTGCTAGAATATATAATCATAAACTTGGTTAATATGTATCTATATTTTTTTACAAAACCTGTTTTGAACCTCTAGATAGAAACCAGATACATATTTGCTATGGTGTTACTTGAAATTTATCTTAGTAAATATCCTTAGATAGAGGTTGTCCTAGATATTGCATATCTAAAACTTGTTTATGAAATATGCATAAATAGATAAAACCTTCTTCTTAGAACATTCCAGTAAAAATTTCATCAATCCATATGAAGAAATATGTATTGAATTTCTATCATTTGAGGCACAAATTAGGTCTTTGTGTTGATTTTCTGTATAACTAAAAAGTACTTTTTACAATATTAATAATATCATCTTGTTTCATACCTTCATTTACTGAGATAGAATATGACATATTATTTACGCTCCAAACGGCAACTTTAATAAGATTGTCATCTCCTTTTACTTTTACATTGATTCCGTTTATATTTACAGTATTATTGATTTTATAGTTGTTATAATCACCACTTATATCATAAGTTCCTTGTCCCATTCTAAATATGATGTCATTTTGTTTGTTTACATAGCATATTTGAAATAAATCTCTTGATATAGTATTTATATATTTTATATTGTATTTACCTAATAATTCTTTTGGCACTGTAATCTTAAATTTTAATGCTTTTTGTGCTTCGTCTATAGTATCAAATCTCTCAATAGGACTTATTATATCATCTGCATCTTCAGGTTTATTTACTACTGTAGCAGCTGGTTTACCATCCCATTTTCCATTTTCATCTACTTTATATCCATCTGGGGTTACTGTGCCTGCAGCCATTTCTCCATTATTTAATAAATAGTACCAATTGCCATTAGTTTGAATCCATCCTCTTTGCATTATGCCATTATTATTCATGAAATACCACTTATTATTTATTAATTTCCATCCTACTGTTAACTCCCCATTAGCTGAATAAATCCATTGTCCATCTTTATCTCTTACAAAAAAGCTTCCTACTGTTTTTTGATCATTGAATAGAAAATTATAAAAATTAATTGGAACATACACCATATTATCCTCTATTATAGGTTCTGCACCTAATTCATGCATCATAGTTAATCCTATTGCTTTGCTGCTTGAATAATAATAACTATCTTGTCCAACATAAACATTTGTCTTAATTATACCATTATCTAAGCTTATAACTTTATTATCCTTATCTGGCTCAACTTTAAACCCAAGACTCTCTGCCGTAAATTTTAGAGGAACCATAATTTTGCCTTTATATATTGAAACTCCGTTTCTTCCAATTTCAATATTTTTTCCGCATATTGCTACCTTGTTTATATCAACATCCTTAGGTGCATAGTTTGATATTGGAACAGTATCAGAAATAATATTCGCTGGATTGGATTTGTGTCTTGATATATCATCTGCTGCAAATGCTTGAGCCAACATACCCACAATTGTTACTGCTGTTAATAAACCTATCATTAATTTTTTCATAATCTTATCTTCTCCTTCTAAGCTCGCACAATCTAATATTGTATTTATTTTTATGTGCTTGCATCTTAATTTTTCATTTTAGGCACTTGAAAGAAAATAACAAGTCCAAAATTGCCATGAGCATATCATCAGGCAAGAAGACAAATAGCACTCATAGTGGACCGGACATATTAGTGTTATCTGCCTAAAAAGCATGAGTGAATATAAGCTGACAGATGGACTAGTTATTTTTTGATTGCCTTTATATTAGTAATACAATCCAACTTAGAGAAGTGTTGCAAAAAAATAAGAATTTTTATAAAAAATCTTAAGATCATAAAAAAACATGACTTATATTTAAAATATAGTACAAGAAATTCTCAGTTTCCAAACATAAGAAAAGAAATTCAATAAGTTTATCCTTATTAATATATCAACATCCTACATAACCTCTTTTCATTTTTATAACTACCTTTGATTAAATTCATATTTTCCTATTGTACTAAATTTACCTTTTCTCCATCACTTAATAAATTTTGGCCTTCAGTAATGATATCTAAACCTTCTTCAACTTTGCCTGTTACTTCTGTAAATTTCTCATCTGAAATTCCGGTTTCAACCGATATCTTTTTAACCTCGTCATTATCAACTGCATAAAGATAATTTACACCATTCTCCATTTTAATTGTTTCATTTGGAACCATCAAGATGTTGTCCTTCTTTTCAGCTGGTAATGATATTTTAGCAAACATACCTGCCTGTATATTGTTATTAGTATTATCAATTTTAACCTTCACAACGTAGAAATTATTTTTAGAACTTGTATTTGGGCTGATATTATCTATTACTCCAACTATTTTTGAATCTGGTAATGCATTTATAGTAACTGGTACAGATAGACCTACTTCAATTTTCTCAAGCATCTTATCAGGAACATTTATTTCTGCACTTAGACTATTATAATCTATAAGAGTAACTGATCCTGATTGCGCACTTGCAAGTTGTCCTACTTCTACAGCTTTTTCTGACACAACTCCAGCTATTGGTGCAGTAACGGTAGCGTTACTTATTTGATTTTGCACGGCACTCACTCCTGATTGTGCTTGTTCAAGCTGTGCTTCAGCAGCTTTTATAGCTTGAGGCCCTGATTTACTCTTCAATAGCTCTAAGCTATCTTGTGCATTTTTTAAGTCTATAGCTATTGCATCATATTGAGCTTTTGCGTCTTCAAAATCCTTTTTAGCTACTGCTTGTGCTGAATACAAAGTTTGTGTTCTGTCATAACTGTCTTTTACACTATTATATTGGATTTGTAACTTTCCCACCAACTGTTCCGCTTGCAATAATTGCTGTGTAAACCCTGAGTCGCTTGTTCTTTCTAAGTTAGCACTAGCTGCACTCACTCCAGCCTCTGCCTGCTGAAGTTGTGCTGCATAATCTGTTGTATCCAATGTAAATAATGTTTGACCTACACTAACTTTATCTCCAACCTTTACATCTACAGTTGCAACTCTTCCTCCTGCTTTCGGCAAAACCACTACCTCTTTTGCTGGCTTTAGGTTACTTGCATATTCTACACTTGTAGAAATAGTTCCAGTTGTTATTTTTTCCGTTTTTACATTTTTAACCTCTTGTACTACTTCTACGGGTTTCTTTTTAGCAAAGATAGAAATAACTATGACTACAATAATTGCTAAAACTACTCCTCCTATTAAAAGTTTTTTATTTTTCTTTAACCCTTTAAATTTCATAGGTGCTACCTCCTTCTATGGTATGAATTTTCTTCTTTTTAAAAGATACTACCTTTTTTAAATCATCCATTAATGTATAAATAATTGGTAATACAATTGGTGAAAGTATTGTCGATGCAACCATTCCTCCAATGATTACTATAGCCATACTCTTTTTCATCTCAGTTCCTTCACCCATGGATAAAGCAACTGGTAACATAGAAACAATCATGGTAGAACTTGTCATGATTATCGGTCTTAATCTAGTAGCACCAGATTCTATAAGAGCATCTCTTAAATTCATTCCTCTCTTCATAAGGGTATTAGTATAATCTATAAGTAATGTACCATTTTTAGATGCTAATCCTTCTAACATAATTAATCCAATTATGGACATTAAATTTAAAGTCTGTCCAGTTAGAGCCAGTAAACCAAAAGCTCCTATAATAGCACAAGGTAGAGCCATCATTCTTATAAATGGAGTTAAAAAGGAATCATAAAGCACTACTAAAATCATATAAACAAGAGCTAAGGATGCACATAAAGCAAGTCCAAGAGACGAAAAACTTTCCGCCATCTGTTTTTGATTTCCTCCAAAGCTTATACTATATCCATCAGGAACCGAAAGAGCCTTTAGTTTAGCATTAATATCATCGGTAACTTCTCCAAGAACCCTTCCTTGAATATTAGCTTCAACAGTTGCCATATCCTGCTTATCCTCCCTAGATATAGTAGGAGCACTATCTATCTTTTGAATGGATGCAACTTGGCTAAGTGGAATTTGTTGTCCCGATGAATTTGTGATTTTCAAGGACTTCAGATCTTCTGCACTCTTTATTTGTCCATTTTCGAACTTAAGGGTTATATCATTTTCCTCATTTTTTGATCTATACACTCCCACATTAGTTCCAGCAAGCGCCATTCTAACAACACTTCCTATGTTTGTAGTAGAAATATTGTACTGAGTAGCTGCAAGGCTGTCTATATTTACCCTAAGCTCACTGCTTCTTGAACTTGTAGAGTTACTTATATCAGTGATTCCTGGTACTGCACTTAGTAGCTTTTCAACCTCATTTGATAGATCTCTTATAGTATCTGTATCATTACCTTTTATTTTAATTGATACAGGCTTACTACTACCACCAGACGAAGATGACTCTGCTACATTTAAATCTACTCCAGACATATTTTTACCAAATCTGCGAATCTCACTTGCAAGTTCACTTTGGCTTTTTTTACGTTCACCCTTAGGAACTAGGTTAATGAAAATCTGAGCAATGGATTTATCTGCTGTTGCTTCTCCATCATGCCCAATTAATGAAAAATAATTTTTTACTTCTTTTGTATCCTGTAAATATTTCTCTACCTCAGAGACCTTTTCATCCGTTTGTTTTAAAGTTGATCCTGGTGCAAGCTTCATGCTAATTTGAAGAGAACTCTGATCCGCCATAGGTATAAACTCCGACTTTATTGCCCCCATCGGAATAAGCATGACACTAAGCACAACTCCTGCAACAACTATAGCTAAAACTTTTTTTCTGTTATCTAAAGACCATATTAAAGCCTTTTTATAGGTTTCTACTAGTTTATCAAAAGAGCCTTCTGTTTTAGCATTTATTTTGTTGAATTTAGAACTTATTATTTTGATAAATTTAAAATTTATTTTGCTTAAAAATTTAGATTTTTCTTTTTTTACTAACACATCTTTAAGGTTCTCATTTTTTAATAGCCTTGAAGAAAGCATTGGTGTAATTGTAAAAGATACAATTAGAGAAAACATTGTAGCTGCAACTATTGTAAGTCCAAATTCCCTAAACATCTGCCCAACTAAACCTGACACAAGTGAAACAGGGGCAAATACAACAACATCGCATAAAGTTATAGCTATTGCTGCCATTCCAACTTCCTTACGTCCTTCAATGGCTGCAGCTATAGGATTTTTTCCCATATCCATATGCCGCTGTATATTTTCTATAACAACTATAGAATCATCCACCAGGGTACCTACAACAAGAGATAATCCCATCAAAGACAACATGTTTAAGGTAAAGTGCATCTGATACATCATAAAAAACGTGGCAACCAGCGATGTTGGAATTGCAATTAAAACTACTAAAGAAGAACGGAAACTACGGAAGAATAAATAAAGTACAAATGCAGTAGTTATGATACCTTCTGCAAGATTATGTTTTATTTGAGTAAGTGAAGAATTAATAAAAGTAGTAGTATCCATTAAAATATTTACTTCCGTTCCTTTTGGAAGTGTATTTTTTACATCTTCTAATTCCTTTTTTACAGAATCAGCAACTTCTACTACGTTTGAATCACTTTGCTTTCCAAGCATCATCGCTATGGTCTTGTTACCACCAAACCTTGTTAATACATTTGCATCTGGGACTTCTAAGTCAATTTTTGCAATATCACCAAGGCGAATTGTCACTCCATTACCTGCTGGTATTAATAGATTTTTAACTTCATCAACGCTACTAAATTGCCCAATAATTCTAACAGATTGATCTAAGCCTTCTTGCTTAATCTCTCCAGCTGGTACATTAACGTTGGACGCCTGCAGTGTGCCCATTAAAGTATCAATGTTCACTCCATAATACTCCATAGTTGCTTTATCAATTTTTATCATTAATTGCTTCTTATCAGCACCCAGCAATGAAATATTCCCCACCCCAGGTACTTTTTCTAATCTTTGCTTTAAGATATCAGATTGATTATAAAGTTCCTCATAACTGGCATCCCCATTTATTGAAACTATCATCATAAGGTATGGAACTCATATCCATTTTATATAAAATAGGCTTATCTGCAGCTTTAGGAAGTTTTGCAGAGGTAAGTTCAACTGCCTTTTGGACATCTAAATATGCGGTGTTTATATTCGCACTCATTTTAAAAGTTATTGTAACAGTACCATAGCCTTCTCCAGAAGTTGAATTTAAAACATCAACACCACTTATTCCCGAAACTGCATCTTCAATTGGTTTTACAATATCTTTTTTAATATCTTCTGCACTAGCACCATTATAAGTTGTCATTATTGATATAACAGGAATGTTCATAGATGGCATTAAATCTGCTCCCATGCTTTCATAACCCATGATGCCAAGTCCAATAAATAAGATTACTGCCATCCACATGGCTGCTGGTCTTTTTACTGATATTTCAGTTATACTCATTTCTCTCCCCCTAACTCTATGTTCATAAAGTGAAACTTTTCAGGTGAAGTTTTATTGGTGCCCCTTGAGGGTAAACTCCATCTGAATTTAGTTGAACTTATCCAGGAGCATGCAGCCGTTATCTCCCACTTAAGCAGATAAGTGAAAGTCCAAATTTACAATTTGATAACTTGAACTTAGCTAACTCATTCATGAGTTAAACTCATCAAAAATTGAATTAGTGTGAATCACTTCCTCATCTGACGCAAGGAATAGGATCTTCATATATTGTGATGGTGTTACGGATGCTAGCTATCAGATAAATTTTTACTCATTATCTCGCTCATTCTCGGTATGTCATTATTTAGAAAAAACGAAGAATATTGCCCATACATTTAACACAAAAACAGTTATGTTCTAAATAATACCGATTCTTACATGTATGCTGCACGCACCCAAATTAGAATAGCTTTCTTCTTAAATATAAACATTTAATGTTGTATTTCATATTCCAATATTTTTAATAATTTTGATACTTAATATAAATTCTGTACATTTTACTGCTAAAAAAGAGAGCTTACTACACATAAACTCTCATAAATTTATTATATCCTCTGTATCTCCATTTTTAACCTAATATTTCTTTTCAAAGAAGATCTACTGCCAAAAGTGCATCATATGATGTCTAGATAAGTTCAACTAAGATTCAGCTTGATATTTCCCCTCACATGAATCAAGTTTCACTCGATAAAGATTAATAGCATAAACATACTAATCGTTTTCTGATACAACCGTTGTTCCAGAAATATAATCATGAATAGCCCTATGTGATAGCGTACTTAAAACCAAGATTCCGGACACAATCGTTAAAATTCTGGCTGCTATTCCTAGATAGTATTCAAAATAAAAACCGGTCACAAGAGTAAGCAGCTGCACTAAATAACTTGTTATAATAATTGCAGTTCCCTCTATGGCCATGAGCCCTATAATTTGTCTTATTAAAAGGGTTTTTAAATCTATCTCTGAATAATCCATTTTTACGATTTTAATCTTAACTAGATGCTTTCCAATTGTCTGACCATGGTACTTTTTATAAGGGATATATACATAATAAATTATGGCTGCAATGAAACAGAGACTACCAGCTAAATATGCCCATCCGTTTGAATATCCCAGACTCGCAAACACATAGAGATTGCTAAACATATCCCCTTTCTTTGTCACCGCACTATAAATTAAAACTGCAGGGAATCCTGTGATAATTCCTCCCAAACACCAGTCTATGACGTAAGCCAGTAGCCGTTTTGATATGCTCACATTCGACGGCTTCCTATCCACCCATGATGTCACTTTTTCCCATGATTTATGCATAAAACATTCCTCCTATTTTGAATACAAATAATCCATGGCTTTTTTAAAGCGCTCTAACCCTTCTTCAACCTTTGAACGGGGGCATCCTAAATTCATCCTCAAATATTTTGCACCATTATTCCCATAGGTTTCACCCTTCATAATAGCAACTCCGCCCACATTTACTAGAGCATCCTGAATCTGTTCAGAAATGAATGGAACTCCTCTTCCATCTATCCATGCCAAATAAGTAGCATCTGGTTTTTTAAATTTGAAGTCAGGCAGCTCACTCTTAATAAAGTCCTCCACCAGCTGCATATTACCACGGATATAGTCATTTAGCTCATCAATATAATCATCGCATTGCATATATCCTACCATTGTCGCATACATTCCAAATATACTTGCAGAATTCAGAAAATCTCTCTTCCTAATATGATATAAAAAATCATTTCTCACTGTCTCATTTGGTACCATCACATATGAACCAATCATGCCAGGTGTATTAAATATTTTACTGGAAGAAGATGCTGTATATAACTCATCATAATCATGGATATAGGATAAAAGTGGTATTTGTTTCTTTTGTCCAATCTGTATATCCATATGTATCTCATCCGAAATTATCTTTGTATTATATTTTTTACACAATGATATCATGCTTTTCATCTCATCTTGTGACCATATCATACCTGTAGGATTATGTGGAGAGCATAAAAGCAATATTTTGCAGTCCTGTACCTGTTTTTCAAATAGATCAAAATCAATTTCAAATGAACCTTCTTTATGAATTAAATCATTTGATACCAATATGCGATCATTATCCTCTATGACTGTAAAAAATGAGTCATACATAGGATTAAATGTCAAAATCTTATCTTTTGGAGCACTTAGCAGCCTGATTAATAATGATACTGAATACATAACGCTTGTACTATATAAAATCCAATCTTCTTCAATGCATGTATTAAATCTTCTCTTATAATGTTCTGTTATAGAAGATTTGAAATCATGATGATTCCACCTGGTATATCCATATATCTGATGGCTGGCAACTTGAAGAATTTTTTCAGTAATTGGTTTTGGAATAGTAAAATCAGTATCTGAAATTGAAAATGGTATTAAATCTTTTTTATGAAAGCGATCTTCAATATAATCCCATTGTGTAGAATAGGTTCCTAAACGATTATGAACTTCATCAAAATTATATTTCATCTATTTCACCTCCAAAATTATATAATCCTTTGTAGTTTTATTGAGGGGAACACCTCTGCCATTAATAATAACCACATCATCTTCAATACGCACTCCTCCGATATTTGGAACATAGATTCCAGGTTCACATGACATCATCATATGCTCCTTTAAAATAGTCTTACTTGCAGAATTCAAAATTGGCAATTCACAGCCATCACCGATTCCAAGGCCATGACCCAGTCCATGGTTGAAATACTGCCCATATCCATTTTTCTCAATAACATCCCTAGCAGCCTTATCCACATCACTAGCAATAGCTCCAGCATTAATAGCGTTCAATCCTATCAGCTGCGCTTTCAAAACTATATCATAAATTTCTTTAATCTTAGGTTCAGGCTCTCCCATAAAACACATCCTCGTCATATCTGATTGATAATTTTTATATTGTATTCCAAAATCAATCATAATTGGCTCATGAGCCTTGACTCTGCGTCCAGTTGGCCTGCCATGTGGAAAAGCTGTCCTTTCCCCAGTTGCTACAATTGTATCAAAAGACATTTGCTGAGCTCCTTGTTTAATTGAATAATATTGAACCAAAGCGCTTATTTCATACTCTGTCATTCCTAAATGAATATTTGCGAGCACCTTTTTATAAATATGGTCTGTTATATCAACTGCCTCTTGCATGATATCTATTTCTTCCTGTTGCTTAATAATACGTAAATCAGCTATTTCGTCATCTAACAAAATAATCTGAACACCAATCTTTTCAACATCTCTGTATTCTTTAACTAACATCTGAGAAGCTTCAACCCCTAAATTGTGGCAATGTTCTTTCTTCAATATATCTTGAGCTGCCGCTAGATAACTGCATCCCATTTCATGAGATGAGTGAAGAATGATTTCAAGATCATGTTCTTTTTCTTTAGCCTCAGTCAAATATCTCCCATCTAATATAAGGAAACCTTTATTTTGAGTGATTAAGACATTGCATCCGCTACCTGTCATAGTTGATAACCATTTTTTCATGGTTTTACTTTTAATAAGAAGAGCATCAATATTATTATGATGCATAAACTCATGTATTTTTTCTATTCTTTTAGCCATATTATCACCATCCTTAAAAATGAGGAGCTGTCACATTAAAGAAATTTAACTACAATATGTTGTCTTAAGATTTAAAAATCTAATCCAATATATCGTGATTTTGTTCTTTATGCTACAGCTCCTTCTTTTTAGAAGTCCAAATCGAGATCCTTTAAGATTTCTTCATCTTCTTTAGACATGTTATTCTTATCATTTTCCTTTTGTTGATAACGTTTTTCATATATCTTGAAAAATGGATACCATACAACAAGTGACAAGACTAATTGAATTGCATTTGCAACAATGGACATTGGATCCATATTAGTAAGATATCCCTCTAAGAAAACACCCACATAAGGAGGTGTAAAGAATGAACAGCTTAACATTCCAAAGTTCATCATCCAACCAGGGATAGTTCCTATAATTCCACCACAAATAACGTATGGAATAAAAAATATAGGATTTAATACAATTGGAGCACCAAATAGTATTGGTTCGTTTATTCCAAATAACGCAGGAATTAATGCAACACGTCCTATCTGCTTTAAGGCCTTTGATTTAGATAATAAGCACCAGAATACTAGACCAAATGTTATACCTGTTCCTGTAAAGTTACCAAATGCAGACTCTGGACCTGGGGCGAAGAAATGAGTCATGGCTAATCCGGCTTTATAGTTAGCTATATTTTCCGCTAGGAACTGAGTAGAAATTGGAGTTGTTATTGGACTCAATACAGAAGGATGAATTCCAAAGAAAAATAATAAACATTGCAACATCTTTAAGAATGTATAAGACAATGGATTGTCCATTGAGCCTACTAATGGTGCAAATATGCTTGTAAAAATTAATGGAGGCATGATATTAAACACATTAACACACACAATACGAATAATTAAGAAGAAACCAATAATAATAACTGATATTGGAATCATTTCAAAAGATCTTGAAACAAAATCTGGTACTGAATCAGGCATTTTAATTGTGAATTTCTTCTTCTTACACCAGCGATATAATTCCACTGCAATAATTGCTGCAAACATTGCTGCAAATAGACCTTTAGGTCCTAAATATTTAGTCATAATTCCGCCATCTTTTGTATAATCAACAGTCATCATAAGGAAAGAGATAACCGCCATACTGATACACCCTGGTACATCCAGCTTGTAGGAATTGGCAAGATGATAGGCCATAAAAGCTGTAGCGTATAAGGCCATCAGTGCCATACCTACGTTGTAAGGAATATAAATAATATCAAGATTAGCTAATATCCATTGAGATATTGGATTATTCTCACCAATCATATTAGGGATGGCTTCTGGAATTAAACAAAAACTACCAATAATTAACAAAGGCATTAAAGCTACCATGGCTTTTTTAATGGCACTTAAATGAATTTCTTTATCCATCTTGTTAGCAAGTGGCGCTAAGTACTTGCTCATAAAAGCTTCAAACTTGTTAAACATTATTCAACCTCCTTACTTTATTTTTTTCATATCAGCTTTTTTACGTTCTATAAGAACTTTTTTTAATACTGTTGCTCCATCCATCTTGCCATAAGTCTCCTTATCTACAACAACATAAGGAATCTCATGTAGATCAATAATTGATTTAATATAATCCAACTTATGTGCAATTTGTGGTCCTACAACAACAGCATCACAACCTTCTACTTCACTTTCAAGAATATCTACAGGGATTGCAATGAATTTAAAATCCTTCTCTTTAAGTTTTTCACTTTTTTTAATGGTATTTTTCATACTGTCCATAAGCATAGTAGTTGAAAAGCCTCCTGCGCAACATAATACAATCTTCATTTTACTTTTCCTCCCTTTCTTCAAATACATTTATTAGCGCCTCAATTAGATCTCTAGCTAATTGAGCTGTCATGTAATGGTCTTGTGCATGTACCATTAATAACCCAACTTCAGGTTTATTTTCGCTATTTGACAATTCAGCAGTTATAATCTTTGTTTGAATTTGATGAGCTGCCAAATCTGCCTCTCTGGCTTCATTTAATAATTTGCGAGCCTCATCATACTCTTTCGTCTTTACCTTTTTTAATGCTTCAAAAGATTTCACCTTACTTTCACCAGCGGAAGAAATCATCTCCATAATAATGCTTTGTTCTACTTCAGTCATTTTCATATCCTCCTAAAAAATCTATAAATTTATCGTAATCTTTACGTTTTAAACGATAACATAGCTCATGTACAAGTTTAATTAAATTTTCCAAATCATCACTATGGACAAAAGAATATGCGCCATGGCAATACCGTAGTGGTATTCCTAAGACCAATGATAGTTTTCCGCCTCGATCTAAATGTGCATTTCCAGCATCAGTTCCTCCCCTGCTAAACATATCGCATTGATATGGAATTCCTTTTTCATCCGCCATATTAATGATATACCTTAGGAGCTTTATATTAGGAGCCATTGTCTTATCATAATGCACAATCATTGGTCCTTTACCAATAAGACGATGATTTGTATAATTTTTTGTAAGTTCTGGATTATTTGCTACATCTAAAGCAAAAACTATGTCTGGATTGATTATATAAGCTGAAGTTTTCCCGCCCCTAGTCCCGACTTCCTCGCTGCTTGTTCCAACGAAATAAATGTCATTTTCCAAATCATCTTTCATACTCTTCATGGCCTCGGCAATAACATAGCAGCCCGCCCTGTCATCCATTGCTTTTCCTATATAAACCTTTTCATTTGATAATTGTCTTGCTTCACTTGCGAAGCAAACCATATTGCCTATTTCTACTCCCAATGATTTAACCTCATCAAAATTGTCACATCCAATGTCAGCGTACATATCTTTTATATTTCCTTCACTATCTTTTGTAACATTTAACAGTCCCTCTATTTTTTTACCAGTAAAGGTTGTTAATCTAACTAACTGCATTTCTTTGCTTTTATCCTGCACCCCGCCGACAGCTATAAGATAAATAAACCCGATATCAGAAATACTGCGAACCATAAAGCCCACTTCATCCATATGGGCGCAGAGCATAATTTTCAGTGGATTCTCACTTTTCCCTTTTTTATGAAATATAATACTTCCAATTTTATCACAAAAAACCTCATCACTATATTTTGTAAGTTCCTTGTATAAAATCTCCCTGACTTCATTTTCATTTGAAGCTATACTGTCCGCATCACTTAATGCTTTCAATAAAATATCATTCATAATTAACACCGCCCATCTCTTTCATAACTGCCATAAGCTCTTCAAAAGATTTAACACGAATAACTCTTTCTAAGTATTTTGGCTCCCGCATAAGCTGATACAACTTTTTAGTAATGTCTTTATAGACCTCAACCTGTTCCTTTTTTAAACAAATCATAAAAATAATCCTTACTTCTTTTTCCAACCATATAAAGGACTTTTTTAATATACTCACTGATATTGTATTTCTTAAGGCATCTGTTTCAATAGGATGAGGTATGCATACGCCATTTAAATAAATGGTACTTATGAATGCCTCTCTTTCCATAACTAATTCTGCATATCCCTCCTTGCCATATCCTTTCTTTTCAAGATCTTCTGCCATCCCTCTAATGAGATGTTCATAGTCATCTTCTTCTGTTATATTGAAAAATTCTTTTGAGAAATAGGAGTAGTATATTGGATTTTCATTAATCAATGTATAGGGATCATAATCATCGCACTGCAGAATCTGCCTGATTCTATATAGATCTTTATCATCCAGAAGCTCTTTTATATAAATGACAGGTATATGGGCATCATAAGATATTGGTATAACTGTAAAAATAATATCGGGTTTATAGCTGATCATCTCATCCTGCTGCAAAAAAGAGAAAGTTTTGACTTCTGCCTTTGGAAATATGGATTCAAGCTGCATTTTAATCATATATGCACTTCCACCGCCAGAAGAGCATACTACACAGATTTTATTGTAAGATTGAAGCTTTAGCTGTTTCTCCTTTACCATATGTGCTGCAAAATGCATAGCTACAAACCCTATCTCATCAAAGGTAAATTCTACATTATACTTTTCATGAAGAATGTCACAAAATTGGATTGCGATATTAAATATCATGGGATATGTGATACTTAACTCATTTGCCAGAGCATTTTTATATGAAATTTTATTGTGAAGCCTGTCCACCAACAGGGACATATGTGAAAGTAGAAGCCGTTTCAAGTCCTGATCTTCAAAAAAGTGAGTATCATAGGTTTCATCTGTTTTTTTCAGAAAAACTTCTATATCATCAATCAGATTGTCAGTAAAGGAAACATATGCATCTTTCCTACGGATATTTTTCTTCATAACTTCTATCAATTCCTCAACGCTATCCTTATCAAAGCATACATTATATTTCTTTTCCATTGTATTAATTAATGATGCAGCAATTTTTTCAATAGGACTAGATTCATGAAATTCATAGTCTTGAACATATTGCTTATTCCCTTTTAGTGCAATATATACCATTAATTTTAGAAAAACTATCATATTTAATAGTTCATTATAATTAATATTTAATTTTTCTCTGTTCATCTCTCTTATTAAATGAGACTCAACATTTGAAAAATCAATTACAACACCATCAACAGCCATTCGAACAAATACGTTTTGAGTTTGATATTCCTTGCATAAGTATTTTTTAAGGTATCTATCCGAAGAAACTATTCTAATTCCATGATGGCTCTTTTTTTCCAAAGCCATATGGTAACCTTTAGCTAGTTCTTCTACCTTTTTAATATCATGTTTGATTAGTGTTTTAGAAACTTGAAAAGTGTCTGCAACTTTATCCATTGAAATGTATTCATCTTGGACTGATAAAAATGCCAGCACTTGAGATGGCCTTTCTTTTATCTTAAAAACAATGTTTTCATCTAAAGTTTTAAGAAATTTCCCGAATAATTCATCGTCCTTAATCTCTAATAAATATCCCACTCCCCTTTTGATATGTATTTCAAATCCTTTACTAGCTGAAATTCTCATGAGATATGAAATGTCACTTTGAATTGTTCTTTTAGATACTTTGTATTTGTGAATAAAATATTCAATTGAACAGTAATCTTCATTGTCTATAAAGTCACTCATTATCTGACTAAATCTCATTTGAACTACACTCTCCTATCCCTTATATTTTTATTATATAAAAATAATCTTTTCTATAAAAGGAGAACTTTTGCATATAAAAATGCAATAATCTTCCTAATATATAGCCAACTCACAATAAAATACTTCTCTAAATATCAATCATTATTCAAAATACTGTCCTCTCTACTATTGTATCTCTAAGGGACATTTTATGAAAATCAAAAGTAATTTCATTTATCCTTTTATTCTTTGCAGTCAAAACATTATCCATATAATCAAACAAGTATTATTCCACAAAATATTGTTCTCTCATTAAAATACTTTCCTCAATGTTAAATTAAGTGGTATATTATAATGGAATTTAATTAATACACATAAGAGGTAATCTACATGAAAACAATAGTACCCAATTATTATAAAGATTTTAAATGCATCGCTTCAAAATGTACTGATACTTGTTGTGCTGGGTGGGAAATTATAATTGATGATGAAACATATAAGAATTATAACAAGGTAAGTGGTGAATTTGGTGAAAGATTAAGATCAAATTTAACATTATATGAAGATGGAGAGCCAGGTTTTGTATTACAAAATAATAACTGCCCATTTTTAAATAAAAATAATCTTTGTGATATCTATACTGAACTTGGAGAAAAAAGCTTATGTTATACATGCAAGACATATCCAAGGTTAATAGAGGAATATAGTAATTTACGTGAGATGGGGATATCTTTGTCCTGTCCTGAGGCTACAAGATTAATTCTTCAAGATCCTAATCCAATTACTTTTGAAGTTTCAGATGATTATGAAATAGAGGATCCATATGATGATATAAATTTTGATATTTCCGTGCAACTAATATCAGCTAGGAAAATGGTCTTAGATATTCTACAAGACCGATCTATAGATTTAAATCATAGGATTGCATTAGTAATTAATTTTGCTCATGATATTCAAGAAGAAATAAATAAAAATGAGCTATCAAAAATTAAAAATATAGTAAATAGATATTCTAGCGAATCTTATAAGAAAGAGCTTCTTAATAAGTTTGATAAGTATAAAGCAAAACAATCTGATAAGTATAAAAATATGCTTAAATGTATGAATGAGTATAAAAACCTCGATCCTATTAATGATAACTGGCCACAAATACTAGATCATGCTATTGAATGTTTTTACAAAATAGACGATGTTACTTTTTATAAAAAACAATATGATGCTTTTAATGAATATTATAAAACTAAAACCTATGAATATGAACATTTAATGGTATATTTTATATTCCAATATTTTATGAAAGCTATTTTTGATGAAGAATTATCCTCTAAAGTTACACTAGCTGTCATGAGTTATCTCATTATTAAAGAGTTAAATGTAGTATGCTGGATTGATAATAATTATAACTTTGATATAAATGATCAAATAGACATAATACATATGTATTCTAAGGAAGTTGAAAATTCAGAAAAAACCCTTTATGACCTTGAGGAAATGTTTAATACAAGCAGAATATTTGATTTAGAGCAATTACTTATTTTAATAATGAATTAGAAATAATGTAGAGTATACGTAATACTTATCTTTCACATTAAAGTCTAGTATTTGTGCTATACTCTCATTTTTGACTATTATTGATTATTTGCCAAAATTTCAAAACCTTGTACAGTATTCTCAGTTGAAGAATCATCTATACAGAGTCTTTTGGTTAAATACACTATGCATTTAGTATATTTTTAGCTTTTCATCCTGTTTTCAAAATCAATATTCAAAATTTATATGTAGATTCATTAGACATTTGAATATTTACAATTAAAGGTATATAATTAAACAAATGTAAAATTAACTATTTGTATATAAATATAAGGAGATGTATTTCTAGTGAATAAAGATGATGACCCTAGACATTGGAAACTTGGAATTTTCTACTATAATCCAGATAATCCATCTGAATCTGTTGATAAGAGGAATGGTATAGGAAGCACTATTAATTTTGGAAGTAAAATTGGTAGACGTATAATGGCATCTATTTTGTCTATTCCAGTTATAATAATGTTATTAGTATTTGCTGCTTTTAGATTTTTTTAATAATACAAAATTTTAAAGTTTGAATCAGAATATACTTGTAAAATGACACGTTTAAGAAGTAATAAATATTGGTTTTAGACGATAAAATAGAAATGTTTAAAATATAAAGGATTAAAAATATTAAGCGAAGTTAATTAAACCTGCCTTAGTATTTTTAATCCTTTACTCATTAGCTATAATGCTTCATATAAATTTTATAATACTACCTAAAAGCCCTTATTTTTAAGATCTGATACAATTTCCACATATTTTTCTATTACATCAAAGTCTTTATAGTCATCTCTTCTTAGATCTATAATATCTCCATGAGAGATTCCACGCCTTCGTTTATTTCTCAATACTCCTTTAAATTCTCCCCATTTAGCAGATTCAATAGATACCAGACCATCATTTTCACCTTCTGTTAACTTTACCAAAATATATGGTATTGCAACAACATAATCACTAAATATATTTCTTACTACAGATGTGTAACTTTGATAATACACCCCATCTACGTCTTTTACCTCTTCATTGAATTTTTTACTATGGTAAGTTGAAAACTGTCTGCTTGCAGTATAAAAGTCAGGATTCTTATCACCTAGAAATCTATAACGGTTATCAAAAAATCTTGCAATGGCTTTATAGATTTTATCAGGAATTTTACAAGCAAGATCAACAAACTTACATCCTCTGTGTGGAGATGATATCATGGTTAATGATGCAACGTAATCTCCCATTTCTAATTTACTAATCATATAACGTGAATCTAGTCCACCTTTTGAGTGCGCAATAATATTTACCTTTTCGCATCCTGTTTCTTTCAATATATCTAATATTTTATTTTTTATATCTTTTGCATTATACTCAACTGTTCCCCAAGCTTCCTGATTTCCATAATAAACTGTGGCTCCATTACGAATTAACTCTTTAGGTATCCTGCCCCAGTAATTAATATATTTTAAATCTCTAAAACCTACACCATGAACTAATACAAGAGGATATTTTGTTTTACATACTTCTGAATCAACTCGCGCTTCATGATTAATTACTTTATAACACTCATGATCATACTCTATTGCTGCAATATGGCAAGCATATAACATCACAAAAATATTTACGATTGGAATAAGACTCCAAAAGCCTACTATAAGTCTTTTTACAATATTTAATCTTCTTGAAGTACATAAAATTCTTAGCATTCCATTGATAATTAAAATAATAATGTTTAACATAACAATAATACTATCAATTACTAATATGTGTTCTGGAATTGCTAATCTTTGCATCATTGTATTTCCTATTAAATATATAATAATTTGAACAAATGCTGTATATAATCCATATAAAACAAGACATCTTCCGCCTAACATTATTCTTAATCTAAAGTTTACTATTTGCTTTTTATTATTTGGAATTATGTTTACTTTTATAAAAATATATAGAATAAAAATAATTATCTCCGTTAAAATAGCCCATCTGTATATAGCATTATCTTGTCCAAATTTACTATGTTGGATTAAAAAATATCCTAACGCAACAATATGTGGCGCAAAGATAAAATATATATACATTAAAATCTTATGTAGCAAATTTAATTTTTTCGTGATATCCAAGAATATGGCACTAAGCGTTACCAGTGTTAATGCAAAAATCACTATAATTTCGGTCATACTTTCTCCTTTCTCTCATTATAATTCTTATTAAGCACTTCAATTTTACCATATTATGTGATAAAACCCTATAATTTTAAGAAGAATATGTATTTAACTAAATTTACTATCTTACATCTTATCTATTAATTAAGTTAAATTTAAAAAGAAGCAAATTGCAGACGAATTTTGTGCAGTGAAAATTTTAATAATATATTACTTTTCAGATGTTACGAGAAAATTTATCATTTAATTCCAGTCGTTCAGAACACTTTCCAGATTATTGCTTATATGTCTTAATCACTAATTTTAAGAAAGATAGACATTATAATAAGAAAATATCCTTAGGATTTATGATTTCTAAGAATATTTTCTTAAATAGCTGTTTATAAAGATTACTTATTTAATATTATAACCTTATTTAAAACTTTGAAAAATTCCCTTAAATATAAACATAACTGCTGTGGCTCCAGAATCAGGTTTGCCTACAGACTTTTCTCCATAATACGCTGCTCTTCCATGAACAGATTTTATTGTTTTTGTATTTTCTGCACCAACTTTTGCTGCCTCATATGCTATTTCAAAAGCTTTCTTTAATTCTAGGTTTTCATGTACTGCTCTTTCCAGCGCTTCAACTGCAGGATTTAAGGAATCAAGCATAGTTTTTTGTCCAATTTTTGCTTTGCCCCTTTCCATTACTCCATTAACAGAAGCTCTTCCCATTTTAGCAATATCTAAAAGGTTTATTTCCATTTTACCCTTTACTTCCTTACCAGCTTTAAGAAAACATGTAGATATAAGTGTTCCCATAGTTGAAGGTACAATAGAATTCATTTTCATTCCAAGCTTTATAAGCACAATTCCAATATCATCAGAGTCAATTTTATCTATTTCTTCATAGACACCTCGAAATCCGGATGACATTGTAAGGCCTAAATCTCCATCTCCCATAGCACCATCAAGTTCTATAAGATATTGCTTTTCTTCATTCATCACATTTGATATTTCTTCAAGTATGCTTTTCAATAAAATTTTATTTATAATTTCCATCTCCGATTATCCTCCTTAACTACAAATACTTTGTCTTAACTAAATTTTACTTTCGGTTCTGTTGAAAAAATGGAGAATATGCTTCAAAATCTAAAAGTTCTTTTAATTCACTATCGAGTTTAAGAAGTGTTATTGAAAGCCCTGCCATTTCCATTGAAGTAGCAAATTCACCTATATAGTTCCTATATATTTTTATGTTTTTTTCTTCTAATATTTTGCTAGCTTTTCTATAAGCAATATACAATTCTTCTAGCGGCGTAGCCCCAAGTCCATTTACCAATATTGAAACTTCATCTCCAGATTCATATGGCAGATCTTCTATAATTCTATTTAACATTTGCTCTACCACTTCATCTGAAGTTTTTAATTTTGTTCTTTCTATTCCAGGTTCCCCATGTATACCCATGCCTATTTCCATCTCATCATCATCAATTGTAAATGTTGGTTTTCCTGCTTCAGGAACAGTACAAGAACTTAATGCAACTCCCATAGTTCTAGTGTTATTCACTGCCTTTTGGGCTACTTCCTTTACTTCTTTAAGTGAATACATTTTTTCAGCTGCAGCTCCTGCTATTTTATAGGCATAAAATAATCCTGCAACTCCTCTTCTTTTATCTTCTTCCCCTTTTGGCGCGGATGCAACATCGTCAGTAACTAAAACTTCTTCAACTTCAATGCCATCTAAAGATGCAAACTCCTCTGCCATTCCAAAATTCATTATATCTCCACCATATCTTCCATAAAGATGAAGAACTCCTGCTCCATTATTAATAGCTTTATCTACTTCATACATGCATTCAGCACTAGGTGAAGCAAACACATTTCCAACTGTTACACCGTCAGCTAATCCATATCCAACATATCCAAGAAAAGTTGGAAGATGGCCTGATCCGCCACCTGTAGCTATTGCAACCTTATTTGCTTTTCTTTCATCTGCTCTCACAATGCATCTAAAATTATCATTTACCATCTTTAAGGATTCAGGATGGGCTAAAATAATTCCTTCAATGGTTTCTCTGGCAAAATCTTGAGCTTTATTCATTAACTTTTTCATAAAATACTACCTCCAAGGAAATTTAATATGATATTTTGGCGATATTGAGAAAAATAACAAATCAACATTTAATACTTTGTCAGTATTATATAGTAGTACGTCATATAACAAATATACTTATTTACCCAATATAAAGGATATATTGAATCAAGAACTTGTTATTTTTCTTCATATACCTTAGCTGCAATATCTTAGAAAAATACTGCAGCTAAAGTTATTATTTTATCTGATAACTAGCAAACTTAACACTCCAACCCCAATCTTCTTAAAGCAATAGATAACAACCGCATCCTCTAGACTAGGCACTTCCTAAGAGTATTAGTTCAACTAAATTCAGTTTAATTGCAAAACTATACTTGAAAATTTTACTTCATAAGTTTTATTTCAGATGGATATTCCCACTTTTGAAGTTCCTCTGCTGGAAATGATTTAGGTTCTTCTCCTTTTCCTATTTCAAGTGATCTGTAGTATACTTCTGCCAGTTCTTCTACATAATGAGCTTTTAATAATGCTTCCTTTGGATTCTTGTCCACAGCTACTACCCCATGTGCCTCTAGAAGAATACAGTCTGCTCTTTGTATTGGTTCTATAATACTATTTGATAATTCCCTTGTTCCTGGTCTTCCATAAGGAGCTACTGGAATTACTGCATCCTTAAGCCCTAAATTAGCACATTCATATATTATGGCTGGAATAGGCTTGTTTAACACGGCAAATGATGTAGCTATGCGAGAATGTGTATGTGCTATAGCAAACACATCTGGTCTTGTTTTATATATTTGTAAATGCATTAAAAGTTCACTTGTTGGTTTCAATTTTGTTACTGCCTCTATAACATTAGCCTCTAAATCTACAACGCAAATATCATGATATGTTAATTCTTCTCTGTCTACTCCTGATGGTGTCACAACTACATATCCTGTTTTCTCGTCTCTTATGCTAAAATTTCCTGACCTATGTTTGCACAAACCTGATCTATCAGCCTCTAATGCTATTTTTACAACTTCTTTTTTTAAATCTTCTAACATATAAATACACCTCATTCAAATATTTATTATTATTTTAAATAAACTTCATATTAAAAACTTGCTGCGTTTGATTCAGACTCAGCTATAAAATCTTTATTCTTCATATACTTTTTATACCATAAGAATAAAGCGAAATATCCTATTAATAAAATTGGTGCGAGTATTTCTCCATTGACTATATTAAACCCGTGCGCAAGAAGCCATCTAAGTTCAGGCATTTCAATTCCAAAATAAGTTATATATTGTCCACTTGGTATTGTTATAGTTCCAACTGATTTTGCAAGATCAGTTATTATTGGCGAAAAACTTGTTGCTACAGCTAAGTATATTGGCGTTGCTATTATTCCTAATATAATCATTCTTATTAAGTTTCCGCCTGTTACAATAAGAGCTGGGACAATAACTACTGTGTTAACTATACCTGCGAGTGGTATAACATTATTCAAACCAGATTTTGACATTACTATTGCTAATAGCAATTCAATTGGTACTAGTATTATTGAAGCAACCCATAATTCAGATTGTCCTGCTAAGAATGGCCAATCAAGACCGATATAGATTTGCCTACCTTTAAATTTCTTTTTCATAATAGTGCTTGTTGCATCAGCTATAGGAGCAAGGGCTTGCATGAATAACTTGGCAACCATTGGAAAAAGAACAAGAGCGGTGGATACTTCCACAGCAGTAGTCAGAATTCCCTTTAAATCATATCCAGCAAAGGCTGCAATAAGTGTTCCAACAATAAATCCCATAACACTATTTTCACCAAATATTCCTATCTTCTTTTTTAACTGTTCAGCATTTATGTTTATTTTATTTATACCTGGGACAAAATCTAAAAGTCTATTTATGGGTGCAAGCAGTGCTGCTTGTATACACATATAATGAGAACATGCTACTCCAGGTATTTTAGTTATTCTATATAATTGTTTTTGTGAAATATCTGCACTTTTAAGTTCAAGAATTACTTGAATCCCTGCAGCAACAAATCCCCAAAATACGTTTCCTGTTACTGCCGCAACCATAGTTGCTGTAAAAATTTTACCCCAAACATTCCATAAATCAACATTTAAACAATCAGTAAGTTTCAACCCTAACATAACAATATTTATTCCTATTTGTAGGGGGAATAACAACACAGCATATGGCCATGCCCATGCTATTGCTGACATTGGTGACCAGCCTACATCTATTGAAGTTAGTTGAATTCCGGTATTCTGTACAAATGCTGAAGCTGCTGGACTAATGGAATTAAACATAAATGACAAGACTACATTCATTCCAGTAAAGGCAATTCCTAAAGTCAAACCTGCTATTATTGCTTTTTTTATTTTCATTTTCATACATAATCCAAGAATTATCATAACTATAGGCAAAAATACAGCCGCCCCAAGTCCTAATATATAATTAATTACCGACATTATTAAACTCCTCCTATCTATTTTATTTATAGAATCTTTTATCTTCACTAAATTTATGCTATAGTTAAATTAAATACATTTAATAAAACATTTTTCTTTACCTCCAGTTGGTCTACTGCAAATAAATTAACTGGAGGTAAATTCTTATTTTTTTACAACACATAACTTTTTAGCTTTTCGAATTCTTCCTCCATGCCTATCCCAGTTAAAAATGCAATTCCATTTATTGTTGGTTTTCCTAAGTCTTGTCCTGATGAAACAATTGAAACATATATATCGCATTGATCTATGATACTTTCAAGAGATTTAATATCAACTGCTTCTACACTTACTGGAAGATTTTCATCTTCACACATACTTGCTATTTTGGATGCAACTGTCTGAGATGTCGCAACGCCTGACCCACATGCCACAAAAATTCTTTTAATATCGCTCATAATACAAATTCCTCCTTAATATTTTTTATATATTTTTGTATAATACTTTAGATAACTTTTCTATTACTTCTGACTTAGTTGAACTTTCATATAAACTTATGAGCATTTCTTTTTTTGATAATATTGACATTAGATTACCCAAGCACTTTACTTGCTCTTCTGGATTTTTAACAGCCATCATAAAAATCAATCTTGCTTCAACATCATTGCCGCTCAAGCCCATTTCTTTAAAAATAATTGGTTCTTTTAATTTTGCAAATAATATAACTGCCTTATTTACATGTTTTGCATCAGTATGAGGAAGCGCAACCTTTACACCATCTGTATTTAGTCCAGTTGGAAACACTCTTTCTCTTTCCAAAACTCCATTAATATAAGATTCTTTTACATACCCCCTTTCGTGCAAAATAGATGCAAGGCTTTTGAGCAGTTCTTCTTTATTTTTTGCTTCATAGTCTATTAGAACTAATTCTTCATCTAGTAAACTTTCTGTCTCATTCACTTTTATCCCTCCTCTTATCTAAACATTTACACTTTTATATATAGCAATATTAATGCCAACTTAGTGCATAATTCAACTTAATAAGTAAATACATGTTTTAAAATAAAAAAGTATGCACTCACAATTTCAAATTTGTAATAGTGCATACTTTTTAGTATTAATTTCTATATTCGTTCATAGATTTTTACTTTTCTTATTTCTTAATGCTTTTTTTATTTTTTTAAATATTTCATATGGTATATCTAAATTCTTATATCCCTTTCCAAGTTCTATATCAATTCTATTTTTACCATGATAATCGGTGCCTCCAGAAGAAAGCAGATTATATTTATTTATCAAGCTTTTAGCAAAGAATCTATTTTCTTCAGTAAAATCAGGATAATATTCCTCAAGTCCATCTAGCCCATAATTTATTAATCTTAATACTTTCTCTTCTATTTCAGTATTTGAATATCCGCTAAACCCTATTTTCTTACTATAATGGGCAAGAAATGAAAGTCCATTTGCATCTTTTATTATTTCTATAGCTTTACGGACATCCATTAATTCATAAGGCCCATAAGGTATTGGATCTAAATATTTATCCCATATATCCTGAGGTTTAGTGCATATTTTTTCCTTAAGAAAATAGCTGTATATATCATATCTGTCCAAATATTTTTTTATGCATCTTTGTTTTAAGACACTATAGCTTATATCTATGCCTTTGTTTTTTAAAATCTTCAAAATATTAATTACACTTTCTTCTCTTGCATTTTTTATCTTATTATAAGATTCTAAAAATTTTCTATTATTCATATCTATTCCTAATCCTAAAATATGAACTAATCTATTGTTATCATATTTTGCGCTTATTTCAATTCCTGGAAGAAAATCTATATTTCTTTTCTTAGCCTCATTTGCAGCTTCTTCATTTCCTTCAATACTGTCATGATCAGTTAAAGCAACAGCTTTTATATTTTTTTCACTTGCAATCTTTATTAATTCTTTAGGTGTGTCACTCCCATCAGACATAACAGTATGAGTATGCAAATCAATTATATTTTCCATATTACCCCCAACTTCTTAACTACTATAAATTAAACAACTTTCTTGCAAGTAAGCAAAATGTATTTTTTGCTCCATTAACATAGATAAACACTTTAAACACTAGATTTATCCTCAAGCATGCCCTATACTTATAAAATACGAATACTCGAGCCTTCTATATGATTTACACATGAGATTAATTTTCACTTTGCTTATATACAATACTACCATCGCTACATTCCATTTACAATATATTGATTTTAATGGAACTTTATACTAAAATATGACTTAACATTATAGTGGTCTTAATTACTATTTAATAAAGTTTCAATTTAAAACGGTTATAACAAATTACTTTAGGGGCGGGTGATAATTTTGAAAAAATCTGAGATTATTTATGAATATATAAATAATAAAGTAACTCTAGAATTAATTTTGAATAACTTTAAGAAAAATATTAGTTTTGGAGTCGATGCTCAAGAAATTGAGCGACACTTTAAAATTGTAAGAAATAATGCAAGTACTATGCTTAATGAATTACTAAAAAACAACATGCTTATCAAAATAAACAGCAGACCAGTAACCTTTATTCCCAAACATATAGTTTCAAACCTTAATTTATCTGAAGAACAAAAGAAAAATAATATATTCTCTCTTGAAGAATTTAGTGAAATACTTAAGAAGTTTGTTAAAGATGATAATGCTTTAGATCCTTTTAGCTATTTAATAGGATATAAAAATAGTCTTTCCCATCAAGTTGAACAAGCTAAAACTGCTATTATGTATCCGCCATATGGTCTTCATACATTAATACTTGGAGAAAGCGGCGTTGGTAAAACCACTTTTGTATCTGCTATATATGAGTATGCTAAACTCAACAAAAACTTGAACTCTGAAACTTTTCCCTTTATATCTTTTAACTGCTCAGATTATTTTAATGCTGCACAACTTTTGCTTTCTCAGCTTTTTGGACATGCAAAAGGCGCTTTTACAGGCGCTGATAATGATAAATTAGGATTAGTCGAAAAAGCTAATAATGGAATATTATTTTTAGATGAAGTCCATCGGCTTCCTCCTGATGGTCAAGAAATGCTATTTTATCTTATGGATAAGGGAGAATTTTGTAGACTTGGTGAAACAAAAACAAGAAAAAGCAACGTTTTAATTATATGCGCAACCACTGAAAATCCAAATGACACATTCTTATCTACATTTTTAAGAAGAATTCCAGTAATAATTGGCCTCCCTTCATATAGAGGTAAAAATATAGAAGAAAAATTTGAAATAATTGAGAAATTGTTTTATAACGAAGCAGTAAAACTTAATATGCCAATAAAAATCTCTTCTAAAGTTGTAAAATCATTAGCTTTATATGAGTTTAAAGTTGGGAATATAGGTGAGCTAAACTCTGAAATAAAATTATTAAGTGCAAAAGCATTTTTTGAGCATCTGAAAAGTAATCAAGAGCTTAATGTAAATTTTAAAATGCTAAGCAGTAAAATAAAGGAACATACTTTAAATTATATTAATATCCCTAATAAGGATATGGTCTTTTTAAGCGTTTTTACCAAAGATATAATAATAAATCCTTCTGAGAATTTTAATAAAGACTATAATTCATTAAGCTTAAACGATAATGATGATATATATGATTCTATAAATACGAAAATGGAACAATTAAAATTTGCGGGTTTAAGTAAAAAAGAAATTGAGGATGAAATAAACAGTGAACTTGAAAATCATTTTAACAGTGTTATAAGCAAATTTAATCCTGATGATATAAGCATTAGAAATTTATATAAGGTTATTCCTAGGGATGTAGTAAACGTTTCTATCGAACTTATTAATCTTGCTCAGGCAGAATTAGAAACACGATTTAACAATAAGTTTTTCTTTGGTTTTACCTTTCATATATATTCCTTGATAAAAAGACTAAGAGAAAATAAATCCATAAAAAATCCTAATATTGCTATTATCAAAAGGCAACATCAAAATGAATTTAAAGTTGCTTCTAAATTAGTTCAAATGATTTCTGAAAAGCTCGCATTACTTATTCCTGAAGACGAAAAGGGATATCTTGCAATACTCCTTGCAAATAATAAGATTGATGATGTAACCAACGATTATATTGGAATTATTTTAGTTTGCCACGGAGATAGCACTGCTTCTAGCATGGCTTCTGTAGCTAATAAACTTTTAGGTGTTAATAATATAAGAGCTGTTAACATGCCTTTAGATTGTGAAATAGAAAGGGTTTATCAAAAAGTGAAGTTAGAAGTTACAGCAGCTAACAGCGGACAAGGTGTTCTAATCTTAGCGGATATGGGATCTTTACTCAATTTCGGTGAAAAAATAATGAATGAAACCGGAATTAAGATTAAAACAATAAAGAATGCATCTACCCTACTTGCTTTAGATGCTCTCAGAAGTGTACTTTACAAAAAGGAAAGCTTAGAAGAGATTTATAATTCTTTAAATATGCCTGAAATCTCTGAGAAATCTAATAAAATATGTAACAAGAAGAAAACTATTATTACTGTATGTATAACAGGACAAGGTGCAAGTCTTGTTGCAAGAGATATTCTTATAAATATGATAGGCGAATCTTATAAAACAAAAGTAGATGTTATTGCTATAAACTATAATGATATAGAAAATAATTTAATTAATATAACAGAAGATTATGATATTATTGCCTGCGTAGGAAGTTTAAAGCCAAACATAAATGTACCTTACTTTCCTATAAATAAACTCTTAACCAAAGGGTTTAAGACAGAGTTTATCAAATTTTTAGATTCAAGTTTAATTAGCTCTCAATTATCTGATAACAATTTAGAGAATACAAAAAGCGTATATGAGATTTCAAAAGACATGCTTGAACAATATGTTAAATATATAAACCCTAAATTAGCAATTGCTATTATAAAAAAATTTGTTGAAAATATCGATTTAAACTATACCGAAAATAACCAGGATAATCTTTTAGATTTGCTAATTCATATTGGCTGTATGCTCGAAAGATGTGTACATGGTGATTTAATAAAATTTGAAAACTTACAAGAATTTAAACAAAGTAATATATCATATTTTAACAAAATAAAAACGTCATGTCATATCCTTGAGAAAGCATACGATATAATCATTAGTGATGATGAGATATGTTATATTATTAAAGTTCTTCAGAAATAAGAAAATTTATTTCATTGGCTAATGGATTTAAGTTTCTACATTCTAAACTTAATTAAATAGCTGGATTGCTAGAATCTTATGTTTAAATTATCTGCTTGAATATATAATACTAAAGCTGAAGTTTTCAATATTAACTATAAAAACTTCAGCTTTGTTTCATAATATTTACTATGCTAATTACTCTCTTTTGTTTAAGAAGTCCCGAAATAAAAGATATACTACTATGCCTCCCAGGCTATATCTTTTCCTGTAAAATCCACTCTTTCTACCTCCTGTTTAACAAATATTTTATCTATTATTTTGCAGCTTTCTGAAACCTTATGTTATTCTTAAAATTTTTTAATATGTCTGAAGCATTTATTAAAATATAAATTTTATTCTTTATTGTGATATTTGATAACATTGTATAAGTATTCCTATATCCATTAACATTAATTATAGTTCGTTAGAATATTACTTATCAATGAAAGAAAGCTACATATAAGTTATCTATACCAATAAATATAAAAAGCTAGGCTTCATTAAATTTAAGAAAATCTTAGCTTAATTCAATTTATTCTTACTACCTCTCAACGCCTAGGATTAGACTTAATATAAATTTTTTTCATCTATTAATACAAAATAGAGTTACTATTCTACATTTAACGTTTATACTATTTAGCGAACAAGTATGTATGTAGCCTTATCTCTCGGAGCTGAAAACCACTGTTCAACTGTATTAATCCATTTTTTAAAGTGTTCGGTTTCCATATGTTTGTTCACATCGTCTTCTGATTTATAGCCTTCGTAAAGTAAAAACCTAGTTGAATCATCTTTGCATTGAAAAAAATCAAAACATATAATTCCTTTTTCTTTCAATGAATTATTTTGATTTTCTTTAGTTGCTTTAATAAATTCATCTACATGCTCTTGTTTTACATAAATTGTTACACTTTTTACTATCATAATTAATCCCCCTTTATATGCAATATAAATTTTTAATAAACTAATTATAGCATATTAGATAAGTATTTTATTATTGACTACAGATAGATGTATATTATATATAGCATTTTCTAGCTTTATAAACTGCTTATTCACTGACTATTTCTTGATCTTTTTTACTATAATATTTAAATCTTCTAACACGAATATTTTCTTTGAGCCTTCACATAATAAATTTAGTTACTAAAATTATGAAGGGGTGCAAATCGATGAAAAAAATTATTTTTATCTGCTCCATTTTTTTATTCTTATCGCTTAACCTAAATACAATTCCTTCTTTTGCGTCTCCAGCTCAAAAAACATTCTCACAAGGTATTTACAGAATGAAGGATTTAAATCTGCTCCCCAATGTTGCGTATACTGCTCAGAATGTTTCCCCTACTGAAGTTTTCTTGATTATATTCGATGGTAGCAAAGTAATACAGCAATCCATACGTTTAGAAGGTAATTCAATACGTTATGTTTTAAGGCCAATGAAGGAAGATTTTAATTTTGTTGTATTAGGTAATGGCCAATTAGTTTTTACTCCAACAAGCATAACTCAATAATAATATTTTTGATTTTTTACGATAATTTATTGTAAAAATATCTTCAAATTTATTAAATATTATGATAATTCTATTTCCTGTTAAGTTAAAGTGCTTATTTCGCCCCTAGTAGAGGGGCTTTTTTAATTAGATAGAGATTCACCTTAAGTTAAATTGTTAACTTTTTTTGTTTTTACCTTCGTAACTTTTTTACTTTTTAAATTTTGAAAAAGGTTTATTTAAAATAATATTTATTTAAATGAATGATTAACTAACAGCTCTATCACTAAGCCCTCTCCTTCGATATATACTACATATTAAGCCAACCATTGATATACTTATAATATAATCAATACTTCCAAAACAAATAAATGGTAAACTAATATAAATCCCCATAATTCCAAGATTACTAAGAAGATTTATTATTGTTTGTACAAAAAATACATATCCTATGGACAATACTAGCATTCTTCCATAAGAATCCTTAACTTTTCTCATGATATTAAATATTCTTGCTACAAATACAATCATTGCAGATATGCATATTCCTCCAAATATAATTCCAAAATTATATATAGTATATATTAAAGCAAAATTACTTTTTACATCTCCAATTTTTAATTCTTTTACACTTAATTTGTTTCCAAGCAAGGTTACATTAGACAATAAATTTCTTATCCTATTAATAGTATAACCATCTCCAAGTGGATCTTGGGTTGGATTAATAAGACTATAGATACGTTTAATTCTATAAGGCTCACGTAACAATAAAAATAAGGATATTACTATAAAAATTGTTTCTATGTAAATTAAACTCTTTTTTAATGATTTACTAACTTTTGATGATAAAAAAATTACATTTATACCACACAAATAAACTAATCCTATAGTTATGTCAGATGTGGAATAAAATACAATTAATGGGATAATTCCCACAGCTCCAATTAGAGCCAAATCAATCTTGTTATTTATGCTCCTAATGTTTATTATTCCACTTAATCCTATTAAAACCAATGTTACTACTGACAAGTGAACTGAAACCTCGCTAATAGAAAATTCACCGATTTTTATAACATGAAAAATATTTGCTTTCATTGACGAAATTATTAACATGATAATCGATAGCCAAAAAATATAGTAACTATATTTTTTTAGCTTTCTATAATCAAAGAAGTAAATTCCTATACCAATTATCCCTCCTATAATTAATCCAATTATATTATTGAAAGCTAAATCATAGACTGCCGAACTATTTTCGCTCATCGAATACATGGTAAATATGCCTATGCTTGCTAACGCCATAGCCAATATTATAGTAGTTATATCAGGCTTTGCCCTATGTACCTTATTTAACCTAGCGCCACACTCATAGGCACTTCCAAACCCTTCAATTGCTTTGTCTATTGATTCTACTTCTTCAAGTCCATCATTAATATATTCATCAGCAATTTCGCTAATATGATTTCTTATTTCCTCTGAAATTTCTTGATGTACATCCTTATTCTTAATGTAACTACATACCTCTTTTAAGTAGTTTTCAATTGTATCGTTTCCCATAACCACTATTCACCCCTATTCAGTAATTATCTTGTTTACAGTTGCCGTAAACAATCCCCATTCATCTTTCTTTTCTTTTAAAGCTTCTCTTCCCTTTTTGGTTATTTTATAGTATTTTCTTTTTCTTGAATTTTCACCTTCCTTCCAAAAGGACTCAACTAAGTTTTCTTCTTCAAGGCTATGAAGTATTGGATATAAAGTACCTTCTTTGAATTCAAAAACGCCACTAGACTTTAATTGCATTTCTTTTATTATTTCATAACCATACATTTCATTTCTCTGTAAGAGACTTAATATTAGGATATTTGTGCTTCCTTTTAGAAGTTCTTTATTTATTTTCATTACGCGACCTCCATTAATGATACCTAGTATATCTATGTATATATATTAACATAATAACCTTATATTGTAAATGAACTTGATGTTAGGAATTTCGCTTATAAAAAATTATAGTAAACTCGCCGCTAACTTGTAATATAACACAATATATTTGCTTATAAAGTATTTTAGATCATATGTAGAACATCACTTTATTATTTACAAAAAGAAGAAGTATCTTTATCTTTTTAGATACTTCTTCCTAATATGCAGATATTTAATTCTAAATCTTAAACGCTTATTATTATATTAAAATCCAAAATTAATCATAGCATACCTCTTTCATATTGTTTGCTCAGGTAAACTAGAATTTGTTTTAATATTTTTTATACTATAGGCACACAAATTTCGCAATAATGGTTACTTATCATTTGCATGGTATAACGTTCAATAATCTTTCTTTTATCATCAATTTTATAATTTCTTTTTGCTAACTCCGAAAATATTTCAATCCAAGCTTTTTGTATAGCATCAACTGTATGGTTTATTTTAAACACACAATATTTTCCACCCATAGTTTTTCCAACGTTAATATTATTACTTTCGAAATGAAATTCATCAGAAACAACTAGACATGCATCATAACGGCAATCTGTAGGCTCTGTGATTCCAGGATTATCTTGAGCTATTCCTAATATTATTGACCTTTCATTAAATAAGCTATTTTCTGTAGCCCAGCTTTTCAATTGTTCCATTACTTGCGCATTTTCTAAACCATAAGGACCTACTTTCCTTATATAAGCAATTTTATATTCTGGTATTATTTCAATATTAATATCCATGACTTACCTTCTTTGTTAATAAAGTACACCGGTGCCTGAATTCATAATATAACGCTTTAAAATGTATTTCAACTTATTTTTTAAAATTACTAAATTAATAGTCATTATAAGAATATATACTGTATATTCTCATTTTGTCCATTAGAGATATTTTTCTATTTTACATTGTTCATATATCTTTTTTCCTAACAAAGTAATTGCCTGCTTAGGGCAATTACTAATACACCTGTAACACATGGTGCATCTTCCCTTTTGTGCTACCTTCTGGTTTACAATAGTTAAGTTTTTCATCGGACATAGTTGCGTGCAAACTCCGCAAGAAACACATTTTTTATTGTCTATCTTCAGCTTATTTGAATATTCTTTTGTTTTTCCATAGAACCAAAGTCTTTGCCCCAAAAGACCTGCAATATGATAGAAAAATCCAATTCCGTCTTGTGTTGCATTATTCTCTTTTATGAGATTTGCAGATTTTTTTATCTTTATGTGCGCTTGCTCTACAATAGATTTATTTTGCTCTAATGTTTTCTTTAATGCCCTTTCGTCACCTATACAGTCAGGCATTTTTAGATGTAGTCCGCCAACAATCTCAGCACCATATTTTGAAAGTAACCTTGCACTACAGCCAGCCCCATCACCACTGAATAATCCCATAGTAGCAATGATAAAAACTTTTTTATCCATAAACTTTTGTTTATTCTGCAAAATAAAATCTCTCATTATTTTAGGTAAGTTGCTGAAATAAATTGGATACGCTAGAATGATAAAGTCACTTTTTTGTATTTCATCTAGCACACTCTCATCTTCAATTGAAATACTTTTCGCTGTTGCATCAAGTTCTTTTACGAACAGTTCAATACAATGTTTTGTGTTACCTGTTCCACTAAAATATACTCCTAACATACTTTTAATCTATCACTTCTTTCCACTACCACAAGACTAATTTATAAATATTTCTAAAACCTAAATTTATGAATTTAAAATTATCTTTAGGATTATGTTTTCTATTTTACTGAACAGAAATATATAAATAGCAATGTGCATTTCCATCTTTTGCGTATTCACTAGGAACAGTAATTTCATAATCCTCCGAAAATGCTCTCTTTATAGCTCCTAATTTTTGCTCACTCCATACCTTTTCCCATGCTTTTTTTGCACACACATCTATTTTCCCATCTTCATCTCTTTCATCATATTTTTTATATAGGCCTTTACTCACTTTCATTTCCATTTTCTCAAAGAAATCAGGTGTTACATTCATTATTGTAAGGTCATAATCCCCTCTTTCATCACTAGAATAGTTACTATATTTTGAAATTGGAGAAGCATCTTTTTGAAGTATATGTTCACTATCAAAAAGAAGAGGTAATTTACCACTTACAATATCACCCCATAGTTCATCAATCATCTTTATTCCCTCTTCAGAATTATTTGTTCTTGTTGTTATTTCTTTCAATTTATATGCCATAGTATTTCTCCTTTATTGTATAAATGATTATTAATTTAAACTCTTGTACAAATTTAAGTTTATTATTTAGTTACCGTATATCTTAATACTGTTTTTAATTTATCTCTTTCAACTTTTCTAGCGTCTGATAAATATATTTCTCTATGAATTAAGCTTTTAATCTTTAAATTACTTTTGTTAATGTAGTCTTTCATCTTACTAAATGTTTCTGGCTCATTGTCATAAGAACCTATGTGTAGCATTTGAACCGATAATCCATCTTCTATTTCATCAAAATAAGCTTCTTTTAATAATTTATCAGGCTTCTTCTTATTAGCAATTTCAAAGGCTTTCTGTGTTACTTCTTCGTTTACAAAATCTGGTTGTTTTATCATTATGGTATATATCAGTTCATCTTTATTAAATACATCACTACTCTTGCCACCTTCAGTCATATCCCATAATCCTTCTAACGGATAAACAGTATATTCAAAATATCCATCAGGTATAAAGCCACTTTTAGGCATCATTCTTACTGCATAGGCAAGAGAATATAATACAGCAATTCTATTAGAAAAATCTTCATTATTTGGATTTCCTTTTCCCTTAATACAGAAATATTTTTCTTTAGGGACTTTAACTAAAGCAGGTTTTTCTTTTGGAAGATAGATCTCTTTTTCCTCTTTTCTCCATTCATATTTCAAACTCATCACCTCCATAATCATTATAAATTGTTAAACATGACAACATACTGTCATATTATAAATAAATCTTAATACTAACACCCTATAAGTTCGTTAATACTTATATTAGGATTTCTATATCTTCTTCTTTTCTTAGTTTTCGTTCTCCATTGAATTGCTTCTTTTGGACAGTACTGAATACAAGCTGCACATTGCTCGCAATTATGTTTCCATATTGGCTTATTAATATTAAACTGTATGTTATTGACAGGGCAAATTTTTTCACATAATCTGCAACCATTACAATTATCATCAACCCAAAAATCTTTATCTCTTAGATGTAGGTTTTTCACTATCTTGTCAGTAGTTTTTATAAAAATCCTATCAATCAATGTATCAAATATCAATGGGCTAACTTCACATTTGTAGTTTTCGTGTTTTGTAACTATATTAGCTATATGTTTTACTTTATATTTTTCTTTTTGAAAAATTTTGTTTTGTTTTTCAATAGAAATTGATCCAAAAGCAAAAATATTATTTAATGGCATATGGAGTAAAAAACCAGAATTAAGCATTATATTATATATGTTGCAAAATGAAATTCCCAAAATAATTTATTGTGAAAAATATCCATTAATATAAAATGAACAAAACAAC
>NZ_JBJIAB010000026.1:0-84106 GCF_045310795.1 Candidatus Clostridium helianthi | reverse complement strand
TCTTAACATACCGAAGAGTCTAAAGCTAGATCCCATCTAGCTTTAGACTCTTCGAAATTCTATAATTTCCTATACAATAAAAAAACAAAATCCAAGTTATATTAGTAACCTGGATTTTGCTTTCACTAAATTCTTATACATTATTTATTATTATGTTTCTACATATTTAATCCTGAATAAGCTTCTTCTCCATGTAAGGAAATATCTAATCCCTCTGCTTCCTGTTCTGAAGTAGCTCTTAAGCCCATTACTAAACTCATTACTTTAAGTATTACAAATGTCGCAACTGCTGCATACAAGGCAGTTGCACAAGTAGAAATTAAATGAGCTTTTAAAAGTGCAAAGTTACCATATATTAATCCATCACTCCCTGCTGGATTAATTGCCTTTGATGCAAAGATAGCTGTCGCTATAGATCCCCAAATTCCTGCTACTCCATGACAGCCAAAAGCATCTAAGGCATCATCGTATCCTAATTTCCTCTTCAATATAGCTATTGCGAAAAAGCTTAATGCTCCGCCAACTGCTCCAATAAGCACAGCTGATATAGGGCTCACGAATCCTGCCCCCTGAGTTATTGCAACTAACCCGGCTATAGCTCCACTTACTGTTCCTAAGGCTGTAGGTTTTTTATAGAGCAACCATTCACAAAGTACCCATGCAACTGCTCCTGCAGCCGCTGAAGTATTAGTTGTAAAGAATGCATTTACAGCTACATAATTCATTGCAAGAGCACTTCCTGCATTGAATCCAAACCATCCAAACCATAAAAGCCCTCCACCTAATATTGCCATAGGTATATGGTGTGGTTCAGGGATCGCTCTCTTTCTTTTACCAACAACAATTGCCGCAACTAGTCCAGAAACTCCTGAGTTTATCTCTACTGGATTTCCTCCAGCAAAATCAAGGACTCCTAAATTCCTTAACCATCCATTAGCTCCCCATACCCAATGAGAAATAGGATCATAAACAAATGTACTCCACAAAATAATCAATATTATAAACGCCGGGAAATTCATACGTTCAGCAACAGAACCTGAAATTACAGCTGCAGTAATCGCAGAAAACATTAACTGAAATACTACAAATTCTAAATGTGGTATTGTGCCTGCATAATCCGCATTAGGCGCCATTCCTATACCTTTTAGGAAACTCCAATCTAAACCACCTATTACTCCTTTTACATCTGGACCGAAGGCTAAAGTATAACCTATAAAAATCCATTGTAAAGATATAATAACAAGAGCTGCATAACTATGTACTGTAATACTTAATACATTTTTGCTTTTAACCATACCTCCATAAAATAAAGCTAATCCTGGCACCATTAGCATTACTAACGCTGCACTAATAATTACAAATCCCATATCTGCGCCGTTTAATAATTCCATTTTCTATTCCCCCTTGAATAAATTTAATTAAATTTTGAGTACAATTGCTTATTCTAAGTTGTTAAAAAATAAAAAAGACGCTTCACTCCAAAGAAGGTATACCCATACTAGATATATCTTTTTTGAAATGAAAACGCCGTTGTTTTCTACATATTTCTTTAAATTTTTAAATTACTTTTATAAGTTTACTATCCCATGTTTTATATGTCAATATAAAATGATAATTTATTATTAGTTATTTTTAAATATGAATTATTTTTTTCATTATACATACGGGCCAGGTAAAATAACAAAATCTCAGACGACTTTGGTTAAGTTCAATATTGTGCTTCACACTCTTTTCATATATGTAGATTTTTTTACGCATTTGCCTTTTTAAACACATGTGAGAGAAATTTGGCAGGCGAATATGATTTATTTTTTATTCTCTTTGCAAACCATAACTTTCTGAGTTAGTCTTTTCCATAACTTATCCACAGATTTAACTTGAATATGAATTCCTAGAGAATAAAAAACTCTCTTGTTTTTACATTAAATCAAGAGAGTTCTAATTAAAAATTAAATTCTTATATACATATTATTGATTAATTTCTATATCCACATGAAAAATCTTCTCCAGGATTTATATCTAATACAACACGTTCGGGTTCAACAAGCGCAACTTCATGTCGACATTTCCACTTGCTATTTTCCGTAATTCCTTCTATGGTGTCTATTTCTTCAAGAACATCGCTATTTTCAAAAATGTAATATCCATAAGAATATAAAATATTCGATATTTCGCCTGGATCTAAATTTTTAAAATGGCATTGTAAATCACATAAACCTACTGCTGATAATCCTAATGTATCCATTACATACTCATTCTCATTATTTTCAATGTTAAATAATCTTACATTTAATATACCAATTAAAACATCATAATCATCATTTAGAGGATTGTTTTTTAAATACTCTTCCCTACTTATTACTTGTTCAGTAATATTAAAATGAATGCCTTCACATGGAATTAATTCAACTATAGAATAAAGAGTTTTTTGAAAAAGTTCTATTCTTTCAGCATAATTTAATCCTATAGCCATTATATCTGTAACCAAAACTCTAACATTACATTTTTCAAATTCTTCTTTATTCACATAGTCAAATGATTGTCCTAATGATTTTCTCAATTTATTAATTTCAGGCTTTTCTTCAATGACGCTAATAACAATTCCAACAGGCGCATTTACATTTTTATATTCTAATATATGATCCATAAATGCAAATGAAATATTGTTATCTCTATTAGATGTAACTTTAACATTTTTAAAATACTTTTGTATATTTCTTAGTAATTCATTTTCCAGAATAACAGGCTTTTCTTTCATCAAAAGTTCAACACTATATATTTCTGAAAAAGCATCAGCTACATTTTCTACCTTTCCATTTTTACTTACTTCATATCTTTTCATTCTATACAAACCCTCTTTCTTATTTTTAATTTTAATTGAAATAAATTCTTTATTCTTTGCTCCAAATAAAAAAGCTGTCTCAAAACATAATTAATTTTGAGACAGCTTTGTCTATGTAAATATTTATTAATTATAACACACTATATATAAATTTAATATACATTCACTTAAAATGTATGTATTATTATAATTATTTTTACATTTTCATTTAATTTGAAAATTAATTCATTCACAAATGGTTTGGTAAATCCATAATATTATTAATAGTATAGATATATTTAAGGAGAAAGCTATGCCCTTAAAATACAAGAACCACATAGACTTTGATAAATTACCCAAAAATTTTCCTCCACAACATCAGGATTGTCAACCAGGAATTGAAGCACGTATGGATCCACCGCCTATATTTGATAATCCTGATTATAAAGGAAGTGATAAATTAAAAGGTAAAGTAGCACTAATCACAGGCGGTGATAGTGGAATCGGAAGAGCCGTAGCTATTGCTTTTGCTAAAGAGGGAGCTGATATAGTAATTTCATATTTATATGAACATCAAGATGCAATAAAAACCAAGCAATATGTTGAAAAATATGGCAGACACTGTCTTCTCATGCCTGGTGATATTTCCTACAAAGATTTCTGCAAAAAACTAGTCGAATGTACAATTGAAAAACTAGGAAAAATTGATATTTTAATAAACAATGCTGGTGTTCAATTTCCTCAAGATAGTATAGAAGAAATATCATCTTCCCAATTAAAAACAACATATTCAATCAATATATTTCCAATGTTTTATCTAACCCAAGCTGCATTGCCACACATGAAAAGAGGAAGTACAATTGTAAACACGGCTTCTGTCACAGCTTACCAAGGTAATAAAACTTTAATTGACTATTCTTCAACCAAAGGCGCAATTGTAACCTTCACTCGTTCTCTTTCCCAATCCATAGTAGCCAAAGGAATTAGAGTTAATGCTGTAGCTCCAGGCCCTATTTGGACGCCACTTATAGTATCAAGCTTTTCTGCTGAAGAAGTTGCTAAATTTGGATCTGACGTTCCTATGAAAAGAGCTGGCCAACCTTTCGAATTGGCTCCAGCATATGTATATCTTGCATCTAATGACTCCTCCTATGTTACTGGGCAAGTACTTCATGTAAATGGTGGAACTATGGTTGATAGTTAGAATAAATTTAACAACCGAATATATTCTTTAGGACACAATAAATTAGGGCTTGTTAACAAGCCCTTACTTATTGTCTATAAATTCAATCTTCCAATTAAAGTATCCACTCTCCTCATTTTTCTCATATTTGAAATATGCCGAAAATGTATTACCTTTTTTACTCTTAAGATTTCTAAATCCTACTTTTCCATTCTTAAGCAGAAGTTCAACCATTTCTTTAGATATTTTCTTACCGAAAGATGCTATATATCTATCATCTTTCCAAATCGTATATTTGCATCCATTTTTCCAGTTACTGCATCCAAAACTCTTTTCACCTTCAATTACTGGATTTCCACAGACTGGACATGGTCCTATATTCTCACTATCTTTAGGTATTTCTACTTTAAATCTTGATAATGCAGCATCATCTTTTTTTATCAATTCTACGGATTGGATTGTGAAATCTGTTATAAGTTTAATAAATTCACTTTTAGCAAACTTTCCTTTCTCTATATCTGAAAGAGTTTTCTCTAATCTACCTGTATACTCCAAGTCAAATAATTCTTTTACTGGAAAAGTCTCAACCAAATTTCTCCCAAGCTCTGTACACATAAGATTTTTACCTTTTGTCTTTAGGTATCCTATATCCTTTAATTTCTTTATTGTTTCTGCTCTAGTCGCTGGAGTTCCTATGCTAAACCCACTTAAAATTGCCTGCATCATTTCTTCTGAGTCTTCATCTTTTCCTTCAATACCTTTTCCGCAAGTCTCCATTACTCTAAGTAATGTTTTTTCAGTGTGATACTTAGGTGGCTTCTTAGTAACAGAATTCACTTTAGAATCTACAATATCTACAGTTTCATCTATTTCAATTTTGGGTAGAATTACATCTTTACTTTCTATTTTCTCTACTACTTTCCATCCCTCTACAAGCTTTACTTTTCCTTTCGAAACAAAAATTCCATTCATTTCTGAAACATTAGCTTTTAATGTAACTTTCGTTTCTTCAAATTCAGCTATAGGCATAAACTGCATTATAAATCTATTTTTAATAGCATCATATACTATTTTTTCATCAGACGATAAGCCCGATGGCTTTATATATGTTGGTGTTATAGCACTGTGACTCTCAACCTTCGAGCTATCAAAAATTCTTTTGGATGTACTAAACTTAATATCTTTCTCATATGGCAATCCAGCTTTTAATGTATCTAAAACCTTTTTCGCTCTATCCTTTAAACTTTCTTCTAAAACCACACTTGCTGTTCTTGGATAGGTAGTAAGCTTCTTTTCATAAAGAGACTGTGCAACTTTAAGAACTTTATCTGATGTCCATCCCTTATATTTACTAGTTATATGTCCTTGCAGATTAGATAAATTAAATAAGTATGGTGGATATTCTTTTTTTAATTCTGTCTGCTTATCAATAATCTTAGCAGTTGCTCCTTCAAGCCTTGAAATAAATTTATCCAAATCTTCCTTTTTCTCAAACTTTTCAGAATCATTCTCATAATAAAGTCCCTCAAATTCTTCATTGGCTGAAGTTTTGAAGTTTGACACTAGCTTATAATAAGTTGTTGCTGTAAAATTCTCTATTTCTTTATCTCTATCATAAATAATCTTTAAAGTTGGAAGAAGCACTCTTCCTATATTAATAGTCTTGTTTTCTTCAAATTTATATTTCAGTGTACTTACAGAAGTTAAATTAATCCCAATTATCCAGTCACTCCACTGTCTTCCTATTCCAGCATCTTGCAGTGGCTGCATTTCCTTATTATCTTTTAGTGATTCCATTCCGCTTTTAACTTCATCAGGTGTCCACTCGTTTAAAAGTAATCTATATATAGGCTTTTTCACCTTAAAATAGCCAAACAATTCATCAGCTATAACCTGCCCTTCCCGATCGAAGTCAGTAGCTGATACAATGCCATCAACATCTTCTTTATCAATTAAGGATTTTATTATTCCAAGCTGTTTCTTTGCACCCTTATCTTCAACAGTTCTGTCTAAACTATCACATTTAACCTTATATAAAAAATGCTCTGGAATGAAAGGAAATTTCTCAAACCTCCACCCCTTCATATTTTCATCATAGTCTTTTGCATCATATAATTGTAAAAGATGACCAAACGCCCACGTTATGTAATAGCCATTTCCTTCAAAATAACCATCTCTTCTAGTCTTTACATTAAATGCATCTGCAATATTTTTAGCAACAGATGGTTTTTCCGCAATAATAACTTTTGCCATGATATATTTTATTATCCTCCTTTAAGCACAATTAAAAAAATAACGGACCATCATATCTGCATGTTCTGCACTTTAGGTCTATTATTTCCTTTCAGGTGCCTTAGTTATTACTTGTAGCACTTATATATATTAACACTAATCAAAAAATAAAACCAGCTGAAGTTCTTTATGTAAATATCAGGTATCAAAAACAGACAAATACTCTCATATTAATTATTTCCTTTACATATTAAAAGAAGGTATAAATGAACAAATCATTTATACCTTGCATCTAAATTATTCAAGCTTTTCTCACTAATAATATTTTAACTTATTCTTTTCTTTCAATACACAATGCTTTATCTGCTTCTTTAAGCATGTTTTCTATAACTTCCATTGAAGAATATCCTAATTTATTATTAAATATTTCTGTACCGCATACTAAAAACTCGCTTCCCAATTTAATGGCTGACTTTATAGTTTCAGTAGTAATTCCACCTTGCATCTGCACTGTTCCATCAAAGTTTCTAGTAAAATAATTAATGTAATCTGCTATTTCTTTCGAATTCAACATCCCAAATGAATTACTTGAACGTGCACCTGTAGCCTCCACTTGGAATGTTAACATTCCAATCTTATCTTGAAATGGCGATATAAATTCCAGTATTTCTTTCTTAGTTTTCGGAATAAATCTATCCGTTCCGACAACCTCAATCACAGGGCTTACGCAAGCTCCCATTTCAATTATCTCACCTATAATTTCCTTTAATTCCTGGCGATCTTTCACTACTTCTAGCTGAAAACATACAGCCCCAACATTTATGTGCTTAATCTCTTTTATATGAATCTTAGGATAATCCGTAAGTAAATGTACATTCAAAAATACCTCATATAATCCAGCTATCGTATTTAATCTTTCAAGAAAGCTTATGTTAAAAATGTGAGAATTAAGGCTTGGACCATCACTTCCAAAATTGCTATAATCATCGAAGTTTATATCCACATGTAATGTTTTTATATTACCTTGTTTTAGCAAAATTTCTACTTCTTCAATCACCTTACCTTGAATTGTATCAATATCAAGTGATTCATCTAATTTATCCAGTATAGTAATTAATGCAGGGTTTATTTTTATAACTTTTCCATTTATAACATCTTTTTTGTTATAAAATCTTAATGCCGATGTCCCATAAAAAATTTCCCTATTATTCTTCATTAAAGCCTCCCGCTAATTTAAGCTTTTATTAGTTTATTCTTATAATTTATCCCAAATTGCTAATCTTTAAATATCTACTCTATTTCTTTTTTCTCCGCTATTATACGCACTTATATTTTCTAATAAATCTGAAAACAACCTACTTCTAGCTTCTTCACTTGCCCACGCTACATGCGGTGTGAAAATCAGCCTATCTTTATTTTTTACTTTTAATAGTGAGTTTTCTACTGGAATAGGTTCCTCTTTAAATACATCCAAAGCTGCACCACCTATTATCTCCTCATCTAAAGCTCTGGTCAAATCTTCATCCACAATTATAGGCCCTCTTCCAACATTAATTAAAACAGCATCCTTTTTCATTTTAGTAAAAGCTTCATAATTTAATAATCCTTCAGTTTTTTCATTTAAAGGAGCATGTATTGAAATAATATCACATTGCTTTAACAAAGACTCAAACTCCACTCTTGCAAAATCTGAATCTGAATTTTTTCCTGAAGTTGAATAGTATACTACTCTTGCACCAAAAGCTTGAGCTATTCTAGCTACTCTTTTTCCAATGGCTCCAAGTCCAATTATTCCCCATATCTTACCACATAAATCTTTATATGGTGCTTCTAAATTTGTGAACATATCATATCTTGAGTACTCTCCAGATTTAACAAAGTTATCAAAATAACTTATATTATCGTATAAATGAAGTAACATAGCAAAAGTATGTTGAGCTACAGTCGTAGTCGAATATCCTCTTACATTAGTTACCGCAATATTTCTTTCTTTAGCATATTCTATATCTATATTGTTATATCCTGTAGCCATTTCGCATATTAATTCCAATTCGCTCGCATCTTTTAAATTTTCCCTGTTTAACTTAACTTTATTAGTTAAAACAATATTAGCATTTCTAATTCTTCCTGCAACTTCTTCTTCAGATGTCAAATCATAATAAATCACCTGGCCAAACTCATTTAATTTAATATAGTCTACATTTCCTAAAGTTCTTCCATCCAATACTACTATTTTCTTCATACTCAATCTCCTTTTCCAACTTTAAAATAATCCTATTTACTCTATAATGATAAAAAAAGAAGTTCTCAAAAATTATGATTTTACTTGCTAACTTTATGAATACATACCTTATTTTTCTATATTAATAATACCGTAAACAAATTTAAATGTAAACTTATACGTAATTATTTTACAACTCAACCAATTCCGTATTCATGTGTTAAAAATTGATTTTAAATAATTAAAAATGACTATAATACGTAAAAAAAGTAAAGAGTTATGGATATAAAATTTTTCTCTCTCCATAACTCTTAATTATTTTATTCTTAAATCAATAATCATTTAATAGGGGCTGGTTTTATATACCAAATCTCATCTGCATATTGATTTATAGTTCTATCACTTGAAAATGTTCCTGAACTATATAGATTAGCAAAACATTTTTGAGCCCATTTCTTTTTATCCTTATAATCTTCAAACACTCTTTCTTGAGTCTGCTTAAATGAATCAAAATCTGCAAGTACATAATATTGATCTCTTTCTTCTAACAAAGCATTATATAAATCTTCAAAGTATCCAGTTCTTCCATCATCTAGTGTACCATCGATTAAAGTATCAACTACTCTCTTAATACTTGGATTTTCTCTATAATACCATTTTGGATCATAGTCATGCTTAATTCTTTCAATATCATCTACTCTAAGTCCAAATATATAGTTATTTTCCTCTCCGCTTTCTTGAACAATTTCTATATTAGCACCATCATAAGTTCCAAATGTTGGAGTCGCATTCAACATAAATTTCATATTTCCTGTCCCTGAAGCTTCTTTCCCAGCCGTTGAAATTTGTTTAGATAAGTCTGAACCTGGAAATAGTTTTTGAGCATAAGACACCCTATAATTATGAACAAAAACAACTTTTATTTTCTTAGAAACTTCTGAGTCATTATCTACAAGTCTAGCTATTTCATTTATAAATTTTACAATCCCCTTGGCTCTTCTATATCCTGGGAATGCTTTAGCTCCAAATATAAATGTTGTTTTTGGTATATCTAAATTTGGATTCTCTTTTATTCTGTAATATAAATCTAAAATGTATAAGGCGTTTAATAACTGCCTCTTATATTCATGTAATCTCTTAATCTGAATATCAAAGAATGAATCTGGATCTATATTAATTCCCTCTTCTTGTTTAATATAATCTGCTAGTTGAACTTTCTTCTCATGCTTAATTTCCATAAGTCTCTCAAGCACTGCATCATCATCTTTAAATTTCTCTAGACCTTTAAGAAGCTCTAAATTTTTAATCCAATCTTCACTTTCTAACAAATCTGTAATAAGCTCGGATAATTCTGCATTGCAGAGCCTAAGCCATCTTCTTGGTGTAATTCCATTAGTTTTGTTTTGAAATTTATTTGGATATAAATGATACCAGTGATTTAATTCATTCTTCTTTAAAATTTCTGTATGAAGTGCTGCAACACCATTTACAGCTCTCCCAACAAATATGGCTAAATTGGCCATTCTCATCTGATTATTTGCAATAATTCTAAAATTCCATATTGCGCCTTCGTCATATCCTTTTTGTCTTAGCTCATTCATTAATGCTTCATCAACTTGATGTGCAATTTGAAGTATTCTTGGGAATAATCTTTCTATTAATCTTATATCCCACTTTTCTAGTGCCTCAGCAAGTATTGTATGGTTTGTATATCCAAAAAACTCTTTAGCTATTGATAATGCTTCTGAAAATTCTACATACTCTTCATCAACTAATATTCTTATAAATTCAAGAATTGATATTGTTGGATGAGTATCATTTAATTGTGCCACATTGTATTTTACAAATTCAGAAAAATCTGCTCCAAATTTAGCCTTATGTTTTTTTAGTATATCTTTCATAGACGCACTTGAGAAGAAATATTGTTGCCTAAGCCTTAATATCTTTCCTGCCTCTGCTGTATCATTTGGATATAATACTCTTGATATATCCTCTGCTTTATTTCTTGCTGATACAGCTTCAATATATTGTTGGTTATTGAATAGATTGAAGTCAAATTCTCTTAAAGCCTCACATTGCCATAATCTTAAAGTATTTATATTTTTAGTTCCATAACCAATTATAGGTACATCATAAGGAACTGCTTTTACTGTCATATCTGAATATCTAATTATTTGAATTTCATCATCTTTTCTAACACTCCATGAATCCCCATACTTTAACCATGTATCTTCACATTCAGTTTGAAACCCATTTTCAATGTTTTGTTTAAATAACCCATTGCTATATCTTATTCCATATCCAACTAAGGGCATGTTTAATGTCGCTGCAGATTCCACAAAACATGCTGCAAGTCTTCCAAGCCCACCATTACCAAGTCCTGCATCTTCTTCTATTTCTTCGATTCTATTTAAGTCTATATTTAACTCTTTTAAAACATCCTTAACTTCATCGTATAAACCTAAATTCATTAAATTATTACCTAGAGCTCTTCCCATTAAATATTCTGCTGATAAATAATATGCCATTCTTCCTTTGTTATAAGTTTCACTTGTTTCATTCCAATTATCAATTATCTCCTCCAAAATAGTTAATGAAAGCGCATTAAAAATTTCATAATCCTGAGCATCCTTCAACTTTACTGCATGTTTTACTTTTAAATATCTTTCTATACCATCTCTTATTCTTTGTTTATCCACACTTACTCACACCTTCCATAAATTCTAGTTAATCTATATATTTTATTTGCTAACTCATTAGTAAAAACACCATCTTTTGCTCTCCATGTCCAATTTTCTCCAATAGTAGACGGTAAATTTATTCTAGTTTCATTTCCAAGATTTAAGAAGTCTTGCATAAGTGCAATAGATGTATCCGCAACACTGCTCCATATTCCTCTTATAAATCCCCAATTATACCCTTCTTTTTCTGTAAGATTTAAATATTCAACTGCATTCTCAACTTCATTCTTACTTCCTGTCGTTTGAATCCAACCTTTTATAGTATCATTATCATGAGTCCCAGTATATGCCACGCAATTTCTTTCATAATTATGCGGTAGATATGGATTTTCACAATCACCTGAAAAGGCAAATGCTAATACTTTCATACCTGGAAAACCAGTCTCTATTCTAAATTTTATAGTATCTTCAGTTAATAGACCTAGATCCTCAGCTATAATCTCTATATCTCCAAGTTCTTTTCTTATTTCATTAAATAATTTCATTTCTGGTCCTTTTACCCATTCTCCATTTACAGCTGTTCTATCTCCATAAGGTATGGACCAGTATGCCTCAAAGCCTCTGAAATGATCTATTCTTATTACATCATAAAGCTTTAAGCTCTGCCTGATTCTATTTATCCACCATTTATAGTTTTCTCCTTCTAAATACTCCCAATTATAAATAGGATTTCCCCAAAGCTGCCCAGTTGAAGAAAATGCGTCAGGTGGGCAGCCTGAAATTTTTATTGGGGTTAACGTTTCTTCATCTACTAAAAATACTTTTGGATTACTCCACAAATCTGCGCTATCCTCTGCAACATATATGGGTATATCACCTATAATTCTAATTCCCAATTCATTAACATAATTTTTCAAGTTTGTCCATTGTTTAAAAAATTCGTATTGAACAAATTTCCAGTATTGAATTTCATCTCTAAATTCTTCTTTATAGTTCTTTAAAACATCATTTTTCCTCAATTTAATATCATCATCCCATGTTTGAAAACTTTTTAAGTCAAACTTATTCTTTAAGGCCATAAATATAGCATAATCATCAAGCCACATATCTTCTTCTTTTTCAAACTTCTTAAAATCCTCAGATTCTTTCTGCTTAAAATTTTCATATGCTAATTTTAATACTTTCAATTTTTCTTTAAATAACAATTCATAATTTATACACTCTGAATTATCACCAAAATTTATTTCATCATAATCGAACTTTCTTAGCAAATTTTCAGACTCTAAAATATCAAAATCAATAAAATAAGGATTTCCAGCAAATGCCGAAAATGACTGGTATGGTGAATCCCCATAACTAGTCTGTCCTAAGGGAAGTATCTGCCAAAAACTTTGACCCGCTTTCTTCAAAAAATCCGCAAATTCATATGCCTCTTTTCCAAATGTTCCAATTCCATATCTACCTGGCAAAGATGCAATATGCATAATGATTCCACTACCTCTTTTCATTCTCATTCCTCCACCCTCTAGGAATATAATAATAACTTAAATTATTATATATATTATTTCCCTTTTTAATATTCTTTAGATATCAATAACCATTACTTTAACAAATTGAAGCATGAATCCCTCTCAATTAAATTAGTTTCTAATAATATATGTTGGTTTTCTTTTCTTTCATTAATCTGAGATATTAATAAATTTATACTCATAGTTGCCATTAGCTTGTCCGGCTGTTTTACTGTTGTTATACTAGGATTATAATATTCACTTTCATCCATGCCATCAAATCCGATTATTGATATATCTTCAGGAACTTTTAACCCACTATCAAGAATTGCTTTAGCAGCACCTATAGCCATAATATCTGAAAGAGCAAAAAATGCAGTAATATCCTTTCTTATTTTCAATAATTCCAGTGTTTCATTATATGCGCCTCTGCTTGAATATCCACCAACAATAATTAACTCATCATCAATTCTTATTTTACTTTTTTCTAATGCTTCCCTATATCCTTGCATTCTTAATATGCTTACGCCTATATCATCAGCTTCTCCTAAAATTAATGCTATTTTTTTATGACCTTTTTCTATCAGATATGAGGTTGCATCATATGAACTTTTAACATTATCTATACCAACCGATGAATAATATTCCTTGCCTTGTTTTGAAACAGTATTGACAGAAGTTAGTACTATAGGGACATTTATTTCTTTAAAACAGTCATCTGTAATATCAGCAAAATTACCGCCTAAGCAGATAATTCCTTGTAATTTCTTCTCTTTTATAAAAGCTATTAAAGTTTCAACCTCTTGGTCATTCTTATAATCATTTTGATGCAATATCATTGTATATCCATTTTGATTTATTATATTTCCTATGACATTAATCATTTGAGAAAAAAATGGATTGAATACGCCTTTTACTAAAACTCCTATATTTTTTGTGTTTTGTTGTTTTAGTATTCTAGCACTATTATTAGGTATATAATTGCTTTCTTTTATTACTTCCAAAATCTTTTGTCTTGTACTTTCTTTAACATCAGGATGATTATTTAATACTCTTGAAACAGTGCTGACTCCAACCTGTGCTAATTTTGCTATATCCTTTATATTCATATTTATCTCCTGCATAACTATTAAATTATAATAGTTCGGTATCGTTACCTTAATTTCCTGTTAATTCAAAAATCTTGATTAAATAGATATTTAAGCATACAATATTATATTCGTTTTATTCGTAATCATGTTTATATAACAATTCAGTTATTTAATTAACTTTAATAACATTTTAACAAACGCGGAATATTTATACAATAAATTCCTGGAATTATATTATATTTTCTTAATTTTCTATTTATGATTACATAATAGCTGTCTTATTAACCAACTTTTGTAATCACTATACTTATAAAACAACAAATTTTTTATTTATTCTTACTTGTTTACATTTTTATGACTAAAAATAAAAAATCTCATCTGAAGATTACTTTTAACAATCTTCAGATAAGATTTCTAGCTATACCTATTAAATTTTATTCTTTTGAATCCAAATAAAGAAGGCTATCTTAAATAATGCAGCATCATTAAATTTCCTTATATCGTAGCCTGTATACTTTTGTATCTTATCCAACCTATAAATTAGAGTATTTCGGTGAACATACAATCCTTTTGAAGCTTCACTTAAATTTAAGTCTGATTTAAAGAAAACCTCTATAGTTTTTAACATATCTTCATCTAACTTTGAAAAACTTTCATTAAAGTTATTTAGTATTTTTTCCTTAATATCCTGATTTAAATTATCCATAACTTCTTCAAATAAAAGGCTGTTGCATCCGAATACCATTTGAGATACATTATACTTTTTAGCTAAATTAATTTTATACATATTTTCATTATATAACTTGTTCAATAATTCATAATCCCCAATATGACAGTAACTTATATAACACTTTTCGTAAAGTGAGAAGTATATTGTTTCACTTATACTAGATACATGCTCCTTTATATCTTCAAAAATTCCAATTAAAATGATTGTATCTTCAAATATAAGAATGGTTACGTCATTATTATTATAAACATTTTTTAACGCCTCTAATGCCTCTGTTACTTTTTCTTTTAAATTTAAAGTAACTAAAAATGTTTCTTCTTTTATTGGCGGCATAATTTCCTTAATCTTTTCCTTAGATATACTTAAGCCTTGTAATAACTCAGAAACTATTTTTTCTTTTTTGTTATAACTATCTTTATACCTATCTTTGATACAAAATACTAATATTCTTATGAAATCCTTGCGGTCCCCTTCTGTTTTTATTTTGAAACTTTTGGTTCCAATAAAAAATGTATCTTCAAGTATATTTTCGCTAAAAGAATTAGGATTAGCCTTAAATATAATTTCATCGTCTACATAAACTTCAAATGGTATTTCACAATCTTCATATATCTCCTGTAAATATTTCACTAATCCTTCCATTCCCTCACCTCAATTGTCACTAATTTAATACTAGCAAATTCTCAACTCTGTTTCTTTATCAAAAACATGAATATTTTCATGTTCTACATATAATTTAATCTTGTCCTTAGGCTCTGCTTTAGTACTTCCATCAACTCTTGCAGTCATATTATTGTTTCCTGACTTAAAGTAAATATAGCTTTCAGCACCCATACGTTCAACAACTTCTACATCCCCAGTTAAAGTTGCCGCAGGGTTATTTTCAATTATTTGAGCATTATCATCTAAATGCTCAGGTCTTATACCAAATACTACTTCCTTATTAACATATCCTTTTTCTTTTAATACCTTAGCTTTTTCTTCTGGCAATAATATATTATTTTCATCAAATTTACAATATAACTTTCCGTCCTTTTCACTTACAATACCATTTATTAAATTCATTTGAGGACTTCCTATAAAGCTTGCAACAAATAAATTATTTGGCGTATTGTATATGTTAAGAGGAGTATCAACTTGTTGTATTACACCGTCCTTCATTACAACAATTCTAGTTCCCATTGTCAAAGCTTCAACCTGATCATGAGTAACGTATATAAATGTTGTTCCTAGACTTTGATAAAGCTTTGATATTTCTGTTCTCATTTGAACTCTTAGTTTTGCATCAAGATTTGATAACGGCTCGTCCATTAAGAATACCTTTGGTTCTCTAACAATAGCACGTCCTAATGCAACTCTTTGTCTTTGACCTCCTGATAAAGCTTTTGGCTTTCTGTCTAGCAAATGTTCAATATCTAATCTCTTTGCTGCTTCTCTAACTTTCTTATCTATTTCATCTTTAGGTGCTTTTCTTAACTTCAAAGCAAATGCCATGTTATCATACACTGTCATATGTGGATATAATGCATAGTTTTGGAAAACCATTGCTATATCTCTTTCTTTTGGTTCTACATCATTAACTAATTTTCCGCCTATATATAATTCACCTTTGGATATTTCTTCAAGTCCTGCAATCATTCTTAAAGTTGTAGATTTACCACAACCTGATGGCCCTACAAAAACTATAAATTCTTTATCTTCAATTTCTAGATTGAAATCTTTTACTGCAGTTACATCCCCTTCATAAATTTTATAAATATGTCTTAGTGACAAATCTGCCATATTTATTTCCTCCCTTTTCTGCTTTAATTATCTCAATTTATATTTTATTTAATGTTTTCTGTATATTCATTTTACTATATGTAATCCTTTATATTCTATATTGAGAATTTACAAAACTCTCTTGTCTTTTTTGTGAAATAATATAAAAAGATAATAAAAAAGCATATACTAATCAAAACTAGATATATGCTTTGCTTATAATATTTTAATATTTATATACAACACTTCGATTAAGCAGTAAGATTATGTTACAATCCCTTAAATAAAAGCTTATTTATAATATCCATTAAATGATTTAGGATATTTTTCTCTATCCCAAGTATAATTATTTTCAATTAAAGTACTATCTCCAACTAAAAAGTACTTATTCTTATCACTTGAATCATTGTTAGTAACATCTATATGATACCAATTACCTTGAATTTTTACAGCATTCCATGAATGAGAAACATCCTTAATTTTCCCGACTACAATTCTATTTTCTATTCCTGCATAGTTAAACATTCTATAAGCAGTCATTGCATATCCCTGGCATACAGCTAATGATGTGGTCAATGCAGAATAAACACTTGTAGATTTTAGAGTATAATCATATTCATATCTATTTATAATATACTCATTTATAGCCTGTACTTTTTCTAACTCTGACATATCCTTATTAATTAAAGAATTAGTAATTCTCTTTAATTCATTATCTACATAATTTTCCTGTTCCTTAGTTGTCAGATATTTTACATCTAAAGTTGTCTCTATACCATTTTCAGTCACCTTTGCTTTAGGCTTTATCTCTAGCCAAGATCTCTCTAAGTAATCATCTTTTGAATATGCATCCTTAATACAATTACTTATATTCTCTTCAAATTCCGACCTTGCCCCTGTATATAAAATAGTAAAATCAGTATCTCTATTTTCGAGATGATTATAAATATGATTTTCCATACTCTTCATATTATTAACTTCATCATACGCAAATGCAGTTACAGTTATAGCTTGTATAATAACAACTGCTATCATTATTGTTTTGAAAAACTTTTTCATAATTAATATGTTCCCCCATGTCATTTCAACACTTTCAATTTCATCATATGTAGACCAAACTCGCTTGCAACTCTGACGCTTGAGATTTTTTACTCAGCTGCCTTTTTTAAGTATATGTGAGAGAAATCTGCCAAGCGAATATATTTTCCTCTTAAACGTAAATTTTAAATCAATCTTTTTCATAATTTATACTCACAAAAGGCACAATATTAGCAGATTATCTAATACCATGACTTTCTAGAGAGTAACAAATAAGTTATCATTACTTCTATTGTACTTACTTTATTCATTTTGTAAATATAAATTAATACTTTATTTATATTTTGTTTATAAATTGTTGACTTTTCCCTATTTTTCTTCCATTTATGCACAATTGACAATCTTTATTTATACATATATATTATAAGTTATATATATGCTAAGGGAGGTATACAAATTATGAACAAACCAATTATAGGCATAAATTCAAACAGAGTTATTAAACATGAAACTCAATATTCGCACTCAGTTGTAGAATCACTTGGCAATGATTATGTTGAATCCGTAATTAAAGCAGGCGGTGTTCCAATTATACTTCCTATTCTTTCTGATGAAGAATCCATTAGAAGACAAGTCGAACTACTTGACGGCATCGTTCTTTCTGGTGGAATAGATATAAATCCTTTATTATATAATGAAGAACCATCGCCTAAATTAGGTTATATTTACCCTGATAAAGATGAGTTTGATCTGGCACTTGTAAAAATAGCTTATGAACTTAATAAACCTATTTTAGCAATTTGTAGAGGTCATCAAATTCTAAATGTAGCTTTTGGCGGCACATTATATCAAGATTTATCTGATATGAGTGGTTGTTATATAAAACATCATCAACAAACAAAAGATGGAGCGGCTAGCCATACTTTAGAAATTATTGAGGGCTCAATTTTATATGAGATCTTGGGAAATACTGCGCTAATTAATTCCTTTCATCATCAAGCAATTAAAGATTTAGCTCCTGGTTTTAAAGTTACGGCTTACTCTAAAGATAAAGTGATTGAGGCTATTGAGAGTTGTGAGAAAAATTTTGTTGTCGGTGTGCAATTTCATCCTGAAATTATGACTGCTTATAACGATAAAAATATGCTTAAACTTTTTGAAACTTTTATAAATGCTTCATATAAAAATAATTCATTAAATCATAAAAAATAATTTAAAATCCCTAAATTCAAGTTGCCTTATGCAATTAAATCTTTGTATACTTGCCTTTCATAAGATTTACTTTAGGGATTCTAAATTATCTAAAATATAAATTTCTACAATATAAAATACTCTACCTATATTATACTATAAATATGGAATTGCAATTTATCGCATATTTTGAAACATTTTCAGCACATTAAGTATTCCATACCCCCATACTGGATTGGGGTATAAATCTCCACTTCTTTGAACTGCACCTCTTTGAATATATGTTTTTATTGTTTGCGAATATATATTAGGGTCATTTCCTTCTACAATTCCCCATTGAAATACCATAGCGCAAGACCCTGCTAATATAGCCGCTGATACACTTGTTCCATTAACGATAGCCGTTTTATTATTAGGTGCTACAGTTAATGCATTTATCCCTCCTGCAGCCACATCAATTCTATTAAGATAGTCCTCTAAAAATGCTATTCCAGAATAATCTAGAACATTATTATTTAGCTGATTATACGCTGCTGCAGTAATTGTATACTCTGAGCTTGCTGGATTACTTATAGTCCCATAAGGATCCGAAGCAATAAACCTAGTTCCTCCAATACTAACACCTTCTTGTGGTATCCATGCATTAAATCTACCATTTAGAATTGACTGTCCTGTCAGGGTAAAACGCCAAATTCCTTCTGTTATATTTAATAACCTTACTCTCATTAATTGATCACCTGTGTATTCTTCTGGAACATAATAATTTACTACCATTGAAGTGGTTTCAAATACAAATGAATAAGTTTCTATAGCCGTTATTTCTGCATTTATAGTTCCAGTACTCTCTCCCGATGGTGATATTATATTTAACGTCATTATATTAGGTGATTCAACCCAAATATCAACTATTATATTTTTTTGCTCTGGCGATATATATAGCTGTATTGTTCTCGATTCATTAACTTGAGATATTGTACCTGATGTATGAGTTCCACTTGCGCCTTGGTTTCCTGAACCATTTACTATTGCAATTCCACTGCTTTGAGATATTAAATCCATGTATTGCTCTAAAAAACCATTTCCCTTATGACTTCCTAAATTGCTTTCTAAAGGCATATATATAACCATAGGCTTATTATTTTCTAGTGAATATCTGTTTAAAAATTCTAATGCTGAGAAAACTGATAACATACTATATATAGGTATTTGTATATTATACCGCCTTTTATAAGCAATATTTTCAAGAAGCTTTATCACCACAAAATCGCATTCTGGAACCATCCCCTTTAAATCAGGATTTTTTCCAACTGATCCAATTATTCCGGCCATATTTGTTCCATGACCTATTTCATCTTTGGTTGGGACTATATCATAAGGAGATTGTCCAGACCTAAAAGCATCTATTGCTTGTTGTATTGTACTTCTATTGTAGACACTTCCGAAAGGAACCCCATTCTCTCCAGTTTGCTGCCCAGAATTTATAGTTTGATCCCAAATATATTCTATTTTAGTTTGACCATTTTCTCTTATAAATTCATTATTTAAATAGTCAATACCCGAATCCATAATCGCTACATTTACTCCTCTACCTGTAAGTCTTAATGGCAGTTCTAATTGCAAGAAATTAGCTTGGGATGCTTCAATTGGAGAAACTTCTTCCAGCGTAAATATATCTGGAAAAGCTCTATATATTACAGTAGAAAAAACTGGAACCGCCGTACCTGTATCAAGCTCTACAGGCGCAGATAATATGGCATATTGATTATCAATTATAGTTGCATAGTACCCTGGCTGTTTTGAAACTTCCTCCTCAATGTTACCTTCGTATTGAACTATATAATGATAATAATTTACATCAGAAAAAATATTTATTGGAGCTCTAAAATCTTCCTTCATATAAATTTTCCATCTCCTGCCTTTGGAATTCTTATAAATAATTTATTTATATAATACTCATCAAACTCATAATCTTCATTTGTATATTTTTTATTATTAATATTCATTCTAAATCTTTGGTTAATATTCCTATACAAACCACTAATTATATTGAAAACACCTAGTAAATCAAAATCACCATATCCTGTTTCTTTACTGGGATATCTGTTAGCTGAATTTCTGTTAGCACCATACATTATGTATGTTCTAATTTTTTTAGTATACATAGTAGGATCATTACGGTCTACAATCCCCCATTGTAATAAAAGCGCACATGCTCCACCCACTACAGCCGTAGCTGCAGAACTACCTGAAAATGTTGTTACTCCTCCTCCAACCTTTGTTGTTAATATATTTACACCTATAGTTGAAATATCTGGATTAATCAATCCATTAGTATTAAATCCTTTTCCAGAAGCCGCAATTAATGCATTATTATTTCCATAATAAGAGACTGTAATAACATTAACAGCTGTTGATGGTATTGTTAGAGTCGTAAAAGGATCCGATTCGAGAAATATTGTATTTTCTGGTAAAGTACTCTTAGGAGGTAACCATATGTCATACCTACCATTTGTTATATATTCGCCTATCAAATTGAAAGACCATGTCCCTGGCTTTATATTACTAAACGTAAGACTTATTACTTGATGTCCTGTGAAATGTTCTGGCGAATAGAATCTTACTAGCATATCTGTATTTAAGAAAACAAATCTGACTGGTTGAATCTTATTTATTTTAGATTGTATAACTGCTGAAGCTTCTCCTGTCGGAGAAATCACATTTATTGATGCGATATCCGGTCTTCGTATCCATATGTAAATCGGAAGGTATTTTATTTCTCTTGGAATTCTTAATTCTATTACTTTTGTATCCCCTACATTCCTGATATACCCTGATACATGACCTTGAGAATCCCCCTCATTTCCTACTCCATTTACTACACACAATCCTCTACTATTTCCAATTGATGTTATATATCTTGAAATCAAGTTGTTACCATCATGGCTACCTTCGGTACTTCCAACACCTAGGTAAATAACCATTGGCTGCTTACGTTCTAATGCAGTTCTTCTCAAATATTCTACTCCAGCTACAATTTCAGATGCATTATATACTGGAGTATACGCAATTCCATTTTCTTGCAATTGCCTTTTGAAATTAGTAGATTCAAAAAGCTTAACAATAACAAAATCACTTGCATTTGCAATTCCTTGAAACTCAGTATTATATCCTCTTGCTCCTATAATCCCAGCAACTTTTGTTCCATGTCCAACTTCATCTCTGGATGGAACTATTTGATACGGATCTCCATTATTTCTTTTAGCTGCAATAGCACTATTAATTTGATCATTTGAATAAATTTCTCCTATATATACAGAGTCACTATTATTACTTTGAATAGATTGATCCCATATACTTATTATTCTTGATGTATCATCTTCACTTATAAACTCATCGTTTAAATAATCTATACCTGTATCAACTATCCCTATTAACACTCCTCTACCATTCAAATCCAGAAATGGATTTATCTTTATGTTATTTATATTATCTACAGATGATGGTGAAATATCTTGTAAAACATACATTGTCCTAAAATCATAAAACACAATTGCTGGAACATCATTTAAGAGCCTATCAAGATCATTATTTCGTACAGATATCACTCCGATAGTACCTGTAATTATATCCCCACAAGCATAAGATACTTTATCTATTTGTTCTTTAAAATTCCCTTTATACTCAATCAAATAATTTACCGAATCGGGATCATAATATAAATTACAGTCACGTAAATCAGACATATCTAACTCCTAATATTACTTGCATTAATATTATATATATTTTTATATTGTTTATTTGATGATTGAAATTATTTGTTCATCTCTAAATTAATAACTGTAATATTCCTTAATATTTAAATTAAATTTTTATCCTCTCATAATTTCTAATAAAGTAATCAAAAAAAGCAACAAACATTATAATGCTTATTGCTTAAAATACTTTTAATTATATATTATTTAGAAAACTTAGTCTAAACCTTTATATTGAATCCACTTAACATCATTAAATATTTTCATTGAAATTACTGTAAAAAATAACAGTCGGAAGAATATTAGAAGAAATCGTCATTCCATAATGCAGACAACATCAGATATTTATGCTCACGTGACAAAAGAAATGAATACTGAAGCTACAAATGTTTTATCAAATGTTTTGTACGCAAAAAAAGCAAGGGAAAGTTAAGGGAAAATACCGATATGGTATTCCTCAAATCCTTGCAATTACATGTTGCGAGATAAGCCATAAGCCGAGTTCTGTATTAAGCAATCATCTATCTAGGCCTACTGTTGCCAGTAAGCTCAAGCGACGCACCCAGAGGCGGGACGGGCAGCCCCTTTAATTGCCTCTCTATTCGGTCTTGCTCCAAGTGGGGTTTACATAGCCGTGAAGTCTCCATCACGCTGGTGAGCTCTTACCATCACCTTTCCACCCTTACCTAAGTAAAACTTAGGCGGTATATCTCTGTTGCACTTTCCTTCAAGTCGCCTTGACTGGACGTTATCCAGCACCCTGCCCTATGGAGCTCGGACTTTCCTCTCCTAGATCAAGTCTAGCAGCGATTGCACGTCTCACTCGCAAAATCTATATTAACATATATCTTTTTAAGATGCAAATATATTTTTTATACAACATTTCTAAATTATAGTTATATTAAAAAAAATATTATTGTTAATAATAGTATTACTATTATTCCATATAAACTTACGCCACAGAATAGCAGCGTTAATAATATAAGTCCACCAACAATTAATTTAGGATAAAGTAAAAATAAAAGAGGATTCTTGCTAGGAAAAAATGGTGGAAATCTACCATTCCATCCACCATATTTACTTCTTCTGCTTCCTCCCCTAAAAAAATTTCGTATTGTTTTTCTACTATGTTTAAAGAAATTTTTCAAGTCATCTTTTAAATCTTCACTATTTTTATTATTAAAATCATGATCTTTCCCCATAATTCACCGCACAATTATTATTACAATATTAGTATATGCACCTATTCATTTTTTTAGTAAACTCTTTTTCAATTAATTATATGCATTAGAACTTAACATTTAAATAATTTAGTGCAGTTATAGCCTTAATATAAAGTTTTACTAAATATTAATTTATTAAACAAACTCATAAGGATCTTCACTTTTTTTTGAAGCAATGAACTCTACATCTTTAAATTTTTCCTTTAAAAAATCCAATGTTTTTAAAAATACAAGGTATTCTGTTGAGAAATGTCCTGCATCTATTATGCTTATACCTAATTCTTTGAAATCTGATGCAAAATGATATGTTGTATCCCCTGTTATTATACAGTCTGCACCAAGATCTTTTGCTTTATAAAAGAAATCTTGCCCACTGCCATTAATTATAGCTATTGTCCTTACTTTATTTTTTCCCCTGACAATCCTCATATTTTTTATATTTAAATTTTTTTTAATAATTTCTATAAGATCATTTAACATTATTTCTTCGTCTAATTTAACTAGTCTTCCAATTCCGCCATCTTTATAATTATTAGATTCATTAGGTTCAATAATTTCTTGTGACTCAAATCCTAACATTCTAACTATAGTTTCATTAATCCCGCCTTTAGCACTATCTAAATTGGTATGGCAAGAGTATAAAGCTATATCCTCTTTAATTAGATTTATCAACTTGTTCCCCAATAAATCTCCTTTAACTATACTCTTAGGTCTTTTGAATAGCAACGGGTGATGAGTTATTATTAGCTCACATCCTAAATCCACTGCCTCCTCAATTACTTCATTTGTGCAATCTAAAGATAATAAAACCTTGTTTATAGTCTTATCTTCATCTCCAACCATTAGACCAACATTATCATAAGATTCCATTAAAAACTTTGGTGCAAATCTTTCTATTTCTTTTCCTATATCTTTTACTCGGACCATAATCTCACCGCCTAAAAACTTTTTAATAGTTTCTTTAACTTCTCATTTTTTTCTATTAACTCATTTCTTCTTGAAATTGCATGTTCAGTATTATCTTTAATAAAATCCATTACTTTTTCATTTTTTTCAATTTTGCTTTCTATATATGATTTAAATAGTGGTAATTTTTTATTTAGTATAAATGGGCTTATTTCATAAAATATATTATCTAATTTTATATAATCACCTTTTTTATACTTAACTTTAAATATCTCATAATACTTGTCTTCATCCAAGCAAATGTCCTCTTCTAATATTTCATAATCATTAGTATATAAATATTCTCTTAATACTTCTGGGTTTTGTGCTGGTTGAAGCAATAAATATTCTAATTTTTTTACCTTATCTAAATCATTTTCTAATATATCTCTAATTAAATTACCACCCATTCCTGCAATTATTACAGCTTGAGCTTCTTTATTTTTTAATACAGCTAGACCACTACCTAATCTTAAATCTACCTTATCTAATACTCCATCAAGTGCTGCATTAATTTTAGCTTTTTTGAGTGGATCTTTATTAATATCTGATGCTATAACTTTTTTAGCTATATCGTGTTTAACTAAATATATTGGTATATATCCATGGTCTGTTCCAACATCCATTATTACTTCTACTTTATTAATTTTTTCTATAATCCATTTTAGTCTTTTACTTAATTCCATATTTACCTCTTTTTGTCTTACTTATAAATTTAACTCACATTTAAAAAGAAGCACCTAATTTTAGGTGCTTTTAGCTACTAATCTAGATAATCTTTTAATTTCTTGCTTCTTGACGGATGTCTTAATTTTCTTAAAGCTTTTGCTTCAATTTGTCTAATTCTTTCTCTAGTAACATTGAACTCTTTCCCTACTTCTTCAAGTGTTCTAGCTCTTCCATCATCAAGTCCAAATCTTAATCTTAATACTTTTTCTTCTCTAGGAGTTAATGTATCTAAAACATTTATTAATTGCTCCTTAAGCATTGTAAATGCTGCTGCTTCAGCTGGTGCTGGCGCTTCATCATCTGGGATAAAGTCTCCTAAATGAGAGTCTTCCTCTTCACCTATTGGAGTTTCTAAGGAAACTGGTTCTTGTGCAATTTTTTGAATTTCGCGAACCTTATCTACTGGAAGTTCCATAACCTTAGAGATTTCTTCTGGGAATGGATCTCTACCTAATTCTTGGAGCAATTGTCTTTGTACTCTAATAAGCTTATTTATAGTTTCTACCATATGAACAGGTATTCTTATTGTTCTAGCTTGATCTGCTATTGCTCTTGTTATTGCTTGCCTAATCCACCATGTAGCATAAGTCGAAAATTTATATCCTTTTCTGTAATCAAATTTTTCAACAGCTTTAATAAGACCTAAATTTCCTTCTTGAATTAAATCCAAGAATAACATACCTCTTCCAACATATCTTTTAGCTATACTTACAACTAATCTTAAATTTGCTTCAGCTAATTTTTTCTTAGCCTTTTGGTTTCCTTCTTCAATTTCTTTCGCATAAGTTATTTCCTGTTCAGAAGACAATAAAGGCACTTTTCCAATTTCTTTTAAATACATTCGAACTGGATCATCTATAGCTATACCTTCTGGGACCGATAAATCAATTTCTTCTTCCGTTTCTGTATCAGCAATTTCACCTATTATTTCAACACCTGTCATTTCCAAAACTTCATATATCTTTTCTATTTGCTCTGGGCTTAAATCAATATGATCCATAGCTTCCATAATTTCTTTATATGTTAGCGAACCATTCTTTTTACCCTTGTCAATTAATTCCTTTACAGCCGCCATTTTAGCATTTTTATCTTTTTTATCGTCTTTTGGCTTTGTTACTTTTCCATTCGCTTTTTGTTCCATTTTATTATTGCCTCCTTCCGTCATAACCTTCAACCTCTCTCTCCCTTTTTAAGTGCTTCAGATAATTTAGTAAGCTCTATTGCAATCTTTATAGATTCTTCAATTTTCCCCTCTTTTTCGAACCTATTTTGCTTTTTCTTTAAATCCTCAATTTGCAGCTTAAGTTTAAAGCTTCTTACCTCTTTTAAATAATCTTTTATTAGTCGATCTCTATCAGTAAAATCTAAAATCTCATGTTCCCTTATCTTGGTCAACTCTTTAGAACTTTCTATATCGTCACATCTACTTTCTACATAGGATTCTATATTACCTATATCATTAGTATCCTCACTTTTGCCTTGTAATATTAATGAATAAATTTTATTATGTGATTCTATTACAAAATCTCCTGATTTTATGGAGCTTTTAATCTCATCATAAAATTCATCTTTGAACATTAATTTTAATAATGCTCTTTCGGCCTTTAAGTATGCGGGTTCTACATATAATTTTGTTCCAAAATATTCCTTTTTATTCACAAAATTGTCTTCTTTTTGTTTTTTTGTTATTACTTGTGAAAGTAAGTCATATAATGCCTGTTCTTTAATTGCTGTTTCTTCTGAAATTTTCTTTATATATACATCTTTTTCTATAGGATTTAGATCTGCTAGAATTTCTGCAAATTTTTCTCCATATTCTACTAGATCATTTCCACTATTTAGATTTATACCTTCAGCTGCTTTCTTAATTCTATATTCAATTAAAGGAAGAGCTTCATTTGCCAACTTCAGAAATGACTCCTTTCCATGATTCCTCACAAACTCATCTGGATCTTTTCCATCCGGTACTATTAATACTTTTACATCAAATCCAGCACCTCTTAAAATTTCTAGACCTCTTAAGGTAGCAGTCTGTCCAGCCAAATCAGCATCATAAGAAATTATTACCTTATTAACATACCTTTTAAGAAGCCTTGCTTGGTTTACTGTAAGTGCAGTTCCAAGTGATGCTACAACATTTGTTATACCAGATTGGTGAAGTGATATTAAATCCATATATCCTTCAACTATAATAATGTAATCCTCTTTTAGCTTATTCTTAATTGCAAAATTTAATCCATAAAGATTTATCCCTTTTTGAAAAATCATGGTCTCTGGTGAATTTAAATATTTTGGTTTTGAATCATCTAAAACCCTACCTCCAAATCCAATAACTTTTCCTCTTACATCAAACACGGGAAACATTACTCTATTTCTAAATTTATCATAAACATTCCCTGATTTCTCACTTTTTGAAATCAATCCAGCTTCAAGTAACAGATTATCTTTATATCCTTTTGTTCTTAAGTAGTTTGTTAATCCATGCCAGCTATCTTGAGAGTAGCCTAAACCAAATCTCTTTATGGTTTCTTCTTTTATCCCTCTCTTCAAAAAATACTCTTTTGCCATTTTAATTCTTTGTAAATTAGCAAAATAATATCTAGCTGTTTCAACATTTACTTTATATAAAACTTCTTTCTTTCTAGAAACTGCGCTATTTTCATTATCTTTTATCTGTAGCGGAATATTAGCTTTATCTGCTAGATACTTTGCAGCTTCTACAAAAGTGAGTTTTTTATATTTCATAACAAACGTAAGCACATTTCCTGCTTCTCCACATGAAAAACATTTGTATATCTGTTTTTCACTTGAAACACTAAATGATGGAGATTTATCATTATGGAATGGACATAATCCCATAAAATTTCTACCTGATTTTTTTAGCCTTACATCCTCTGAAATAATATCAACAATGTCATTTTGTTCTTTTATCCTTTCAAGAACTTCTTCTGATATTTGCAAGGAGACATCTCCTTCCTCTGCTTTTTTTGGCAATTATATATTATTCGACATAATAACGAGTTTTCCTTCTAAAATAATTAGAAAACTATTAATTTTTTTTAATTTAAAGTTTCACCAGTTATAAAATAATATTTATTGAATAATACTATATATTAAAGTAATTCTTTTTATTAATTTAAAATCCTCTTTTTTTATTGCAAATCTTTATTCATTGAGAATATTATTAAATTCATTATAGTTTTAAACTTTCTAAGACATGAATCTCATATATAATTAATCTATTACAAACTTAGGGATAAATATTTTATTAAATAGTGATAGGCAATAATCATCACTCATTCCCGCCACATAATCAGCAACTCCTCGTTTTAAGCCTTCGTTTTTAGCTATGCTCATATAAATATCTGGCATCTCATGAGAATTTTCCTCAAAATGTTTAATTAATTGATTCAAAACAAATTTCGCCTTATTTCTTTCAACCTTTAATGTATCCCCTAAATATATATTTTTAAACATAAATTGTCTAAGTTCAGTCATTGCTTCACTTATTTCTGGACTTAATCCAATTTCCTTTACCCCATTGTTGAGATTATCATTTGATTTTTTTATAAAATCTTTAATTAAGACATTTAATCTTTCGTTTGAAGTATCTCCCAATACTTTAACAATTTCTCTTGGAATCTCTTCTTTGCTTAATAAACCTGCTCTTATAGAATCATCAATGTCATGATTCAAGTACGCCATTTTATCGCTAAATTTTACCACTATTCCTTCTAATGTAATTATATCTTTAACGCTTCCAAGCCCACTATGATTTAATATTCCATTAATTACTTCTTCCGTTAGATTAAGTCCCTGCCCGTTATTTTCAAGTTTAGTAACAACTCTAACGCTTTGTTCATTATGACGGAATCCATCTTCCAAGTACTCATTTAGCACTTCTTCTCCATTGTGTGCAAAAGCAACATGCCCAAGATCATGCCCTAACGCTATAGCTTCAATTAAATTTTCATTTAATCCGATTCCAGCTCCAATATTTCTTGCAACTTGAGATACCTCTAATGTATGAGTTAATCTAGTTCTATAATGATCTCCAAATGTTTTTATATATACTTGTGTTTTATGCTTGAGGCGCCTGAATGATTTGCTTTGAATAATTCTATCTCTATCAAGCATATAACAAGTTCTAATATCATCATCTTCTTCTCTAATTTTTCTGCCAATAGAATTTTTTGAAAAAGCAGCTTCTTTAATTAATGTCAAGCTTTCAAAATTTTGAATTTTTTCTCTTACATTCATATATTATCACCTCTTTTTATGTATTCTATCTATATCATTATATTCCTCTATTTATTAACTATATTTATTATTTGCAAATAACTAAAAAATAATATCTTTATATTCATTAATTTTTATTTTTTATTATTTTTAGTCTAATACTAGAATTAAATTAATATTATTTAATAATTAGGAATTTTTTTAATCTAGAAATCTTACTAATATATATTTCTATATACTAATTAAAGTTTTAAAAATATATTGAGTTTACTTAAGGTATAACTTTCAATCAAAGTTTACCTTGTATCATAAAAATTCAATAAAAATCACCTTATAAAGGAGCGTATTTATGGGTACTGAAGTTTTATCTTTACAAGAATCTAATCTTTCCCCAGAAATTATAAAACAAAATGTTTTACCATACTATAATTTACAAAACTCTCAGATTTCAATAATCAAATTTAAAGATACTGATAAGCAAAGAGCAGTTTATAGGATAAATTATAAAGAGAAAAATTACTGTCTAAAAAAAGTTTATTATAATTTAAATGACTTGCTATATGTATATTCAGCCATTGAGTGGCTATATAGAAATAATATTAGGGTCTCAAAACTTTTACCTACAATTGATAATAATAGATTTGTATCTTATCGAGATATGCTTTTTATCTTAACTCCTTGGATTGAGGGTGAGAAATGTAATTTCGATAATTTGGATCATGTTTTAATCTCTGTAAGAAAACTCTCTGAGATTCATTCAGTATCTCGTAAATTTAAACCTATTTTAGGAAGTTCAGCAAAAGAAGGATTTGAGGATTATTACATATCTACCTTAAAACATTTTGAAGATTTACTTAAAGCATCAAATGAATCGTTTAAATACAAAGATTCATTTTCAAGACAATTTATTTCAAGTTTTGATACAAATTTACGCCTTGCTAAACTCTCTCTAGACATATCAAATAAAATTGACAATAATGAATTAAGTAAATCTTTATGCCATGGTGACTATGTAAACAAAAATCTAATTTTTCCTCCTGATCTAGATCCTTGGGTGATAGATTTTGATAAGTGCAAAGTAGATTACAGTGCAAAAGATCTAGCATATTTTATGCGAAGATTACTTAAACGAGAAAACACAAAATGGAATGTTGAGTTAGCTCTATCTATATTAGATGTCTATAATGAATTGTGTCCTTTAACACACTCAGATTTACGTTACTTAATTTCTTATATTTGCTTTCCGCAAAAATACTGGAGGATATCAAGAGACTATTATAGGAATATTCACAAGTGCAATAAATCTGCTTTCTTAACTTTAATAATAAACGCGACATCAAAAACAAATCTTCAATATGATTTTGCGCTAGATATAATAAATCAAGTACAAAAAAAATTCAATATGACTTTACTTTAAAATTGTTTCTGTAAAACAATATATTTTATTAGGTAGAACTAATCTTCTCTTTTCTTCGAAATCTTATAAAAATTAACCGTATCTGAGCATCGAATATTTTAAAATAAGTTCATAATAATAACTTAATATCGCAAGCACATAAGGGCATTGTAATTTAAAATTACAATGCCCTATATTTTTATAATATTATTCGATTTAAATCTTCCTTTACTAAAATTTACAGTTCCATTAGTTAAATACGAATATTTCGAATTAACTATTGTTCTTGAAATTGGTAAATATAATTGCAGTTAAGTATATATCCTATTTTTAAAATCGAGTTTTAATCATACTTAAGCACAATAATCCCTGAATAACCTTTAATATTTGCCTTGTTTAATTCAAGCTCCTCATATTCTTTTACTTGTAGTTCTGAAGCTGAAATAAATTTATCAACCTTACCAAAGACATACCCCACTATCCCTAATGCTTTTGTCCTGTAGTGCATAGGTATAACAATTGTTGGGTTCAACTGCTTCATTACTTGAACAGCATCTACTGCATTAAGTGTGGCTAAGCCACCAACAGGAAGAAGTAGTATGTCTACATTTCCTATTTTCTCTATCTGCTCTGAATTTAGAAGATGTCCAAGATCACCACAATGACAAATATTTATATCATCAATCTTAAAATTATATATAGTATTTTTCCCTCTCTTAGATCCAGAAGTTTTATCATGAAATGTTTGGACACCTTTTATTTCTATTCCATGCTCTAAGAAATTGCCGGGTTCATTTATGTGTATAAAACTACTCTTGACTATATTTATGTTATTATGGTCACTATGATTATGACTTGTAGATACTATATCAACTTCCATTTCAGGCAATTTGTAGCCAAGCATTTTCTTATATGGGTCTGTTAATACTTTTATTCCACTTTGAGATGTTATCATAAAACATGATTGACCAAACCATTTAATTTTCATTTTAATTCTCCAATCTTTTTAATATTGGGGTTTCTATTTTAATGATGAAACTATTTCTTTTGTACTCCTAAGTTTTCCAATCCTAGGGAAGATATACTTACAAACATAATCATGCTCTTCTTTCGTTACAGCTGTCATTGCATCTTCTACAAAAATTTGATTATATCCATTTTGATAAGCCTCTCTTGCTGTGGTATCCACACCAATGTTAGTAGAAATCCCACCCAATATAATAGTATCAATCCCCCTACGTCTTAGCTGTAAGTCTAAATCAGTCCCATAGAATGCCCCCCATTGCCTCTTAGTAACAATATGTGCATTCTTAGTATCTGCTATTTCAGGTACAAGGTTATCCCATCCTTCTGGATATTTCATCCCAGTAGCCTTTAAATCAGTTTTTGGTTTAACCATATCTTTACCGTCTATAGTAGATACTCTTACAAGAACTATAAATGCTCCTTTATCACTAAACGCCTTAACTAACTTGCTTGCATTTTGAAGAACCTCTTCACTTGTATGAGGTGAAAGCTCTCTACCTGCAATTCCATTTTGTAAGTCTATAAGTACAAGAGCACTTTTTTCTGCATTAATAAATTCATTTTCATTTAATTTTAGATTTTCCATATTTATATCTCCCTTTTCATTTTATTTTTTATAGAATTAAATTATTGATCAAATAAAAATTATTTAATACTTGTTATAAAAATTATTTATCTAACACTCTAACAATCTAATAATAATTATTCATTAGAATTGAGTTTTTTATAAACCTTAAAATAAACCCAAATCGCATTTATTAGTAACAATGCACTTGTGATAAAAAATACGTATTGCATTCCTAAAATTCCTGCAATCTGCCCGCCTAAAACCGAACCTCCAAATACCCCCAAATATCCTGCCGACATATTGAAACCAAATACCCTGCCAGTAAGAGAAGACGGCGTGATTTTTTTTAATATAATATTTACAGATGGATTGAGCCCTGCAGATGCTAGTCCTAATAGAAATCGAAGTCCCATTAACTGCCAAGTATTTTGTACAAAAGCTTGTGGTATAAAAATAATCACCGCACCTATAAGACATGCTAACATTACTTTATGAGCTCCTATCTTATCTGAAAGTTTTCCAAGCCTTGGAGCAGCAATTATATTTGCAAGACCAGAAGCTGAGAATGTAATTCCCGCTAGAAGGGCGATATGTGAACTATTATTAGATAACTGCTTAACATATACAGTTACAATTGGTTCTACAGAATATAATGCTATGGCTAGTATTAAAAATGTTATAAACATCGTGATAGTTAAGCTCTTTTCTGGAACAGTACTCCAAACTTCCTTAATAGTAAGTACCTTTTTCTCTTCTCTAACAAAAGATTCTTTTACAAATATAAGCGTTGTAATAAATGAAATCAAAAGTAAAGCTCCTGTTATGAAAAATACACTTTGTAATCCTAATATCTCATCTATAAAACCACCAACTGTTGGGCCTAGTAAAGAACCTGCGATACTTGCTGTTGATAGTGTACCTAACGCATATCCTGCATGTTCCTTATCAGTTTGAGTTGCAATAAGTGCAGTACAAGCTGTACTGTAACCAGTAATTACACCTTGAAGCAACCTTAAGCCTATAAGTATATACACGTTTGGTGCAAACCCCATGCAGCCTATAGTTATTGCCATGCCAAGGCTTGCTCTAAGTATCATTGGTTTTCTTCCATATTTATCGGCTGCACTTCCCCAAATTGGTGAAAAAATAGCAGAAATTATAAACGTGATCCCAAAGGCAATTCCTGAAATCTTTGTAATTGTTGCTGTATCTTGAACCCCAAGATGCTGTATGTAAAGTGGTAATACTGGGGCAATCTGACTCATTCCTATAGCGGCCACAAATATTCCAAACCAACATACTATTAAATTTTTCCTCCATATTTCCATAAATATACTCCCTTCTTTTATTTAAATTAATTTATAATAAAATCTCTTGATAATAATTATTAAACGGAGTTATCCAAAATAGAATGAAGCGCAATAGAAATGTTAATAAATAAAATAATAGTAAATTGTACATCATTTATTTTTCTTATTTATGTCATTCCTCATCATCAATTAATTATAAACTACATTTTATAGTTTGTAAACTATAGTTTGTATAATAAAAACTATTATATATAGCTTGAAAAATATATTTTGTAATGTTAAACTACTGTTATACAATAAGATTATAGAGGTGAGAAGTGAATGCAAAAAAGAAATTTAACCAAAGAAAAAATTATTCAGGTTTCTTTTTCTTTGGCAGATGAAATTGGTCTTAATCAACTTACCTTCCAAAAGATAGCTGAAAAATTGAATATAAAATCTCCTTCTTTATATAATCATTTTACTAATATGGATAGCCTAAAAATAGAAATGACAATATATCTTTTAAATGAATTGAATCAAAAATTAATGCAGATGTTAATTGGTAAGAGCGGTGATGATGCCATAAAAGAATATGCTAGGGTTTATAAAGAATTTGCTTTTGAAAATACAACGGCTTATAGACTTTTCATGAGTATTCCAAGTACTGAAAACTTAGAGTTATTTAATTTGGCAAAAGGAACTACTCGTATCATTCGTCAGATTTTAGAGTTTTACATTAAGGATGAGATTCGTTTAGTTCATAAAAGCCGAACTTTAAGAAGTCTTTTGCATGGTTTTGTGTCGTTATATTCATTTGGATATTTTCATAATAATAAAGTAACTTTAGATGAGAGCTTTGAATCTATGATAGATGACTTTATTTCATCACTTTCAAAAAAATAGAGTATTGTGACTTAAAATCATTAATGAAGTTAAGTCACAATACTCTATCATTTTTATAGCGTCATAATCATTATTCAACCATCCATTGTATCAGGCTTTCAGGTTAAAATTATGCTATTGTTTAATTTCTTAAAGTTATCTTGGATTTTTTACTTGTGCTTGTGCAGCTGCAAGTCTTGCTAGTGGAACTCTAAATGGTGAACATGATACATAGTTAAGTCCTATATTGTGGCAGAATTCAATTGATGAAGGATCTCCACCATGCTCTCCGCAGATTCCTAAATGGATATCTGAACGAGTAGATTTTCCTTTTTCTACTGCTATTTTAATTAAAGAACCAACTCCTGTTTGATCTAATTTACCAAATGGATCTTGTTCGTAAATCTTCTTTTCATAATAAGCAGATAAGAACTTAGCTGCATCATCTCTTGAGAATCCAAATGTCATTTGAGTTAAGTCATTTGTACCAAATGAGAAGAATTCTGCTTCTTTTGCTATTTCATCAGCTGTTAATGCTGCTCTTGGAATTTCAATCATAGTTCCAACCTTATAATCTAAAGTTACTCCTTTTTCTTCCATAACAGCTTTAACTGTTGATACAATTACATCTTTAACATATTTTAATTCTTTAATTTCTCCAACTAATGGAATCATTATTTCAGGCACAATATCATAGCCTTTAGTTGTCTTAACTTCTATTGCTGCCTCTATTATAGCTCTTGCTTGCATTTCAGCAATTTCAGGGTAAGAAACTGCAAGACGGCATCCTCTATGCCCCATCATAGGATTAAACTCATGTAATTCTGAAACAGTAGATTTTAATTCTTCATAAGTTATTCCCATTTCTCTAGCTAATTCTTTTATATCTGCATCGGCAGTTGGTAAGAATTCGTGTAGAGGTGGATCTAATAATCTTATTGTAACTGCTTTTCCTTCTAATGCTTCATAAATTCCTATGAAATCTGATTTTTGCATTGGCAAAATCTTATCTAAAGCTACTTTTCTTTGTTCTAGATCTTTAGATGTAATCATTTGTCTTACAGCCATAATTCTATCTTCCGCAAAGAACATATGCTCTGTTCTGCAAAGACCTATACCTTCTGCGCCAAACTCAACAGCTTGTTTTGCATCTCTTGGACTATCTGCATTAGCTCTAACTTTCAATTTTCTTATTTCATCAGCCCATCCCATAAATGTTGCAAAATGGCCTGAAATTTCTGGTGTAACTGTTTTTATTTTTTCTCCATATACATTTCCTGAAGTACCGTCAATTGAAATGTAATCTTCAGATGTATAAACTTTTCCGTTAACTTCTACAGTTCTCTTTACTTCATCAACTTTTATAGTTCCACATCCAGCTACACAACAAGTTCCCATTCCTCTTGCAACAACCGCAGCATGAGAAGTCATTCCCCCTCTTACTGTAAGGATACCTTGTGCTGCTATCATTCCCTCTATATCTTCTGGTGAAGTTTCAAGTCTTACAAGTACAACATCTTCTCCAAGTGCTGCTCTATCTTTAGCTTCATCAGCAGTAAATGCTATCTTACCACATGCAGCTCCAGGAGATGCAGGTAATCCTTTTGCAATTGGTGTAGCTTTCTTTAAATCTTCAGTATAAAAAGCAGGGTGTAATAATGTATCCAATTGTTTTGGTTCAACTTTTAAAATTGCTTCTTCCTTGCTTAGCATTCCTTCTTCTACTAAATCAACAGCAATTTTTAAAGCAGCTTGAGCTGTTCTCTTACCATTTCTAGTTTGTAAGAAGTATAGTTTACCTTCTTCTATAGTAAACTCCATGTCTTGCATATCTTTATAGTGATTTTCAAGTGTATTAACAATTCCTTCAAATTGTGCATATATTTCTGGATTTTGTTCTTTTAATTTTCCAATTTCAAGTGGAGTTCTAATACCAGCAACAACATCTTCACCTTGTGCATTCATTAGATATTCACCATATATAGCATTGTCACCATTTGCAGGGTTTCTTGAGAATGCAACTCCTGTTCCTGATGTTTCTCCCTTATTACCAAATACCATTTGCTGCACATTTACAGCTGTACCCCATTCTCCTGGGATGTCATTTAATCTTCTATATACTATAGCTCTTGGATTATCCCATGATCTAAATACTGCTGTAATTGCTTCTATTAATTGAGCTTTAGGATCACTTGGGAACTCCTCACCCTTTTCTTTTCTGTAAATTTCTTTGAATTCACTAACTAATTCCTTTAAGTCATCTGCTGTTAAATCTGTATCAAATTCAACACCTTTCTTCTCCTTAAGTTCATCAATTTTATTTTCGAATAATCTCTTTTCTATTCCCATAACAACATCAGAGAACATTTGAATGAATCTTCTGTAAGAATCATATGCAAATCTTGGATTATTGGTCAATTCTGCCATTGCTTCCACAGCTATATCATTTAATCCTAAGTTTAAGATAGTATCCATCATACCTGGCATTGAAACTCTTGCACCAGATCTTACTGAAACTAGTAAAGGATTTGTATTATCTCCAAATTTCTTACCTGTAGATTCTTCAAGCTTTGATAAACTGTCATAGATTTGACCTATTATTTCATCAGAAATCTTTCTACCATCTTCATAATATTTATTACAAGATTCTGTTGTAACAATAAAACCATCTGGCACTGGAATTCCTAGACTAGTCATTTCTGCTAAGTTAGCGCCTTTTCCTCCAAGTAGATTTTTCATTGAAGCATTTCCTTCACTAAAAAGATATACATACTTATTTGACATCTCAATACTCCCTCTTTTCTTATTATTTCTCACTATATTTACTATCGATGCCTATCTAAAGACTTCGTAGCTACCCTGTTAATTAATTCTCATTTTCTCCAATTTTAACAAATAATTTTGTTATGTTAGTCTTAGAGACCTTTCCGATTATCTTCATCTGATCTTTTCCATCAGACTTTTCTATTATTTCAACAACCGGAATACTATCAATCTCATGTTCAATAATTTTCTTAGCCAGATCATATGCATTGTCATTCTTATTTGCACAAATTATATTCGGCATTCTTGTCATAATTACTCCAACAGGAACTCTATGTATATCAGTCCCCCCTATTGAAATTTTGAGAAAGTCTTTTCTAGAGACTGCACCTGTAAGCACCCCATTATTTTCTATAAATAATGTCCCTACATCATTGAGAAATAGGTATACGATTGCATCATATACCATCGTATCTTCACTGACAGTTACAGGTTTTGACATTATTTCGGACACTTTAATTTTGTTAATATTTGAATAAATTAATCCATTAGAAGTCTTTCCTGTATATACATAACCTACCTTAGGTCTAGCATCCAAAGTTCCTATCATAGTCAGTACTGCTAAATCAGCCCTGAGCGCAGCTCTAGTAACTCCAATTTTTTCTGCAAGAGCTTCACTAGTTATAGGTGCATTTTCTTTTACTAAGCATACTATTTCTTCTTGCCTAGGTGATAATTTCAATCTTATCCCTCTTTCTGTAAATACAAGAAATATCTAGTTCAAATTCATTAATTTTTACTACTCTCTAATTATATCATGTAATTATTGTTTGACTAGACTTAATTTTCAGAAAAATCAAATAAATTCGCTAAATATTTCTTGTATATTAATTTTATATCACTTATATATCTATTTTTCTTTATATTACTCTCAATATCACTTAATTTTCTGAATTTTCTTTCTCTTCATCAAAATTAACTGTATAGGTATATACAGTATCTGAACCAGTATATACTTTTTGTTTTGAATCATCGCTATGTTTGCCTATATCATTCTTCATTTCATTAACCTTAGTCTTAATTTTATCAGCAAAATCAGCGGCCTTATTTTTAACATTACTTGCCACTTCTGAAACATAGGTGTTTACAACTTCCACTGATCCATCTTCCATAGTTATCTCTATTGTAATTTGAGTTACTATTGCTGCTATAACTCCTGCTGCAAGTATTGGTGGAATTATGATAGCTACGACTCCTGCTGCAATCCCTGCATTAACTGGAATATCTACAAGTTCCTTATCATCTTTCTTAACCTTTATTCTAGTAACATTTCCTTTTTCTATTATTTGTTTAATCAAAGCCTTTAGTTCTTCTATAGAGATAGGCGCCTTATTTACTTCCTCAGCAACAAATTCATCATTAATATCTGATAACTTTTGAGACTTTTCAATGTATATTAAGGCCTCTAATACGTCTCCTTCGCATACTTCTAAAGCTTCCTTTGCCTTTTCATAGCTTACTCCTGTTCTTTCACGTATCATATCAACTTTTTCTAATGTTATATTTTCCATAAATCATCACTCCTTAATAAATTTTAACATCTCCAAACTTTTAGGCTTTTTAGCATAGCTATTAGATACTAAAAAAGTAATTACTTTTTCAATCTCACTTTTTATTTCATGATTTAAATTTAGTCTATATAATTTATCTATATCCATATTCATCAAAAACCTCAAAGCATTATATGCACCTTTTGAAATAAATACTCCATGTTCTTTGGGACATTCATCACATATACCTCCATAGTGGGATAAACTTATATAATTAGATGAAGATATCTTTTTTCTACATACGCTACAATTATTCAATGTTAGATTATATCCAGTTGTTTTCAGCAATTTTAATTCAAATGCTCTTATTAGTAGTTCATAATCTAAGGCATCTGTATTCAGTAAGTATAATGTTGTAATCAATGTCTTAAAAAGTTCCATATTAATTTCATTATCAGTACAAGCAATATCTATTAATTCGCATAAGTATGAGGAATATGTAAGTTTATGTAAATTATTTAAAAGTCCTTGAAAAGATTGAATTATTTTTCCTTCTTGAAGAGTGTACAAGCTCTTACCTTTATATACCATATATTCTCCATAACATAATGGCAATGTCAATGCTAAGAACTTACTTTTACTTTTTTTAGCACCTCTAACTATAGCTGTAATTTTACCTAACTTCTCAGTATAAAACCAAACTAGTTTGTCATTCTCTTTAAAATCTTGTGTTTTTATAATTACAGCTTTTGTTTCAACTATTGACAGGTTAACCATCTCCCACTTGGAATATATAAAAAAATAATATGTTAGGCTAATTATCTATTTCTAATTAATACTTTATTTCTTTGAATTCGCTTTATATCCTAATTCTTTTAATAAAAGTTGATTATCTCTCCATTCTTTTCTAACTTTCACCCATATTTTTAGGTTAACCTTGGATCTTAAAAATCTTTCTAATTCATATCTTGAATTTTCGCCTATTCTTTTAAGTGTTTGACCATTCTTTCCAATTATTATTCCTTTATGGGAATCTTTTTCACAGATTAAATCTACTTCTATATGATATGTTCCTATTTCATTTTGTTTCATTTGGATTATATCTACTGCTATACCATGAGGCACTTCATCTCTTAAGGTTCTCAAAGCTTTTTCCCTAATTATTTCTGATACTACAAACTTTTCTTGAACATCTGTTATCATGTCATCTGGATAATATTTAGGGCCCTCTGGCATTGCTTTCTTCATAAGTTCTACTAATACATCAACATTTTTCCCTTTTATTGCTGAAATAGGTATTATCTCTGCAAATTTAAATTCTTTTGCATACATTTCTAAACTTTTTGCCACTCTATCTTGTGTACTTTCATCAACTTTATTTAAAACTAAAAATACAGGACACTTTTTATCCCTTAAGGTTTCTAATATAAATTTATCTCCCTTTCCAATCTCCTCATCTGGATTTGTTAAGAATAATACTAAATCAACATCTTTAGTAGATTCTTTTGCTGAATTTACCATGTATTCTCCTAACTTATGTTTAGGTTTATGTATACCTGGTGTATCAACAAATATCATTTGATAATCATCACCTGTCAATATTGTTTGTATATTATTTCTTGTTGTCTGAGGTTTATTAGAAACTATTGATAACTTTTCCCCCATTATATAATTTAATAAAGTCGATTTTCCTACATTAGGTCTTCCAACTATTGTAACAAATCCTGATTTAAACATTTTTTCCTCCTCAAAATAAGCTTAAAAAAGCTTAACTAACGTTATCCTATTTTACAAATAGTATACTCTATTTATAAGTAAATTGACAATCTACTATTCTTAATTTGATCATATAATAATTTAATAATTACTACCAATTGTTTCCTTATGGATTAAATCATAAATTCTTATAATTTAAGAAATAGGAGACAATATAAGTTTTATTTCATCTTATATCTTCTCCTATAAATATTATTTTTATTATTCTATATTTAATTAAAGCCTAAATAATGTAAAGATAAACAAAGTTAATAACATACCAAATATAGCTCCAACTATTACCTCTAAAATGCTATGAACTTCTGAATCTACTCTACTTTGCGCAGTTATAAATGCCAATAAGAAACTCAATAAAATGCAAATTGGTTCCTCCGTTATTAGCGATATTGCTGTTGCTATCGAAAACCCCAAAGCACTGTGTCCACTTGGCATTCCCCCTTTTAACGGGGTCCCTTCTCCAAATATTGCTTTTGCTATTATAGTTACTATACACACTATTACTAGAACAATCAATATTGTATATGGCTCTGAATTCTTTACCTTATTAATCAAAGAAAATGAAAATCTACTGAGCCTATCCCAAAATATAATATAGCCAACTAATAATGCATTTATAGCTGTTATTAATACTCCGCCTGCCGCCGCATTCTTGGCAATCTTAGCCAAAGGGTGATAATAATTAGTTGTCATATCTATAGTAGCTTCTATGGCTGTATTTATAAGTTCAGCAGCTATTACCATAGTTATTGTAACAGCTAATATCAGAAACTCATATTTTGTTATGTCAAAGAAAAAGCTTGCAATCAGTACTACTAAAGCCACAATTAAATGTATTTTCATATTTCGTTCAGTTCTTACAGTATCGATAATCCCAGTTATGGCATTATTGAAGCTTTCCAATGTTTTTTTCATTTTCATTATTTACCCCTACTTCTATTTACATAATAAAAAATATTACCCTCTAATTATGTTAAGTTTATTTAAAATATCTTCTTCTCTACTTCTCATAATTGTTTTATCATCATCCTCCATGTGGTCATACCCCAATAGATGCAATACTGAATGCACAACTAAATATGAAGCTTCCCTTTCATACGAATGATTAAATTCTTTACTCTGTTCTAATGCTTTTTCTAGTGAAAGAACTATATCTCCAAGTACAAGTTCATCACCATCAAAATCACATTGAGAAAACTTATAATCTTTATAAATATCCTTAAATACTTTCTTATTTTCGTATTCTAACATAGGAAAAGATAATACATCTGTTTCTCTATTTATTCCTCTTGTCTCATTATTTATTTCCTTTATCTCATTATTATCAACGAACAATAATGAAATTTCACATTTCATATTTACTTCCTCTTCTTTTAATGCAAATTCTATTACTTCTGTTAGCCTTTCTATTAATTCTTCACTTGCTTCTACTTTATTTTGTCTATTATCTACATAAATCATTATTTAAACTACTCCTTAGTTTTAAATTCACCTTTATTGTTTTCACCATTGAAATCCTTCATTTTTTCTTTAGGGTATTCTATTCTTTGATGATATATGCTATTTAACGAAGTCAAAAAACATACTCTTATTTTTTCTATATCTTTTAATGTTAAATCACAATCGTTTAATTGTCCTGATGATAATTTATCATCTATAATGCAATTAACCATCTGGTTAATTGCATCTTTAGTAGGTTTCTTAATTGATCTTACAGCCGCTTCAACACTATCAGATAGCATTACTATTCCAGCTTCTTTTGAGCTTGGTATTGGGCCTTCATATCTATAATCTTCTTCTTTTATTTCCTCTGGATTTTCAGCACTATTTTTCATAGTATAGTAAAAATACTTTACTAATGTTTTACCATGATGCTCTAATATAATATCTTGGATAACCTTAGGAAGCTTATATTTTTTAGCTAACTCTAGACCATCTTTAACATGAGATTTTATTATCATAGCACTCAAATTTGGAGGTATATTCTCATGTGGATTATCTATCCCCATTTGGTTCTCTCCAAAGAAATATGGCCTCTCTGTTTTTCCAATATCATGATAATATGATCCTATCCTTGTAATTACTGAATTAGCTCCGACTTCTTCTGCTGCCATTTCTGAGAGATTTGCAACAAGCATGCTATGGTGATATGTTCCTGGAGCTTCCATTAATAATTTTTTTAACAGTGGTGTATTGGGATTTGATAATTCTAGCAGCTTTAGTGTAGTAACCTCATTAAATGTACCTTCTAGAAATGGTAATATTCCTAATGCAAATATACCTGACAAAAGGCCTCCAATGAATGTGATCCCACCTTTTACTAATACATCTCTAAAATTGCTCGATATTAATATTCCCGTAGACAATGTAAGTATTACGGTAACAACAGCAGTATATAATGTTGAATATAGCAATTCATTTCTTTGTTGCATCTTTTTCAAAAATGCCGCTCCTAATACCGAACTTACTATTCCCAAAATAATAATCTGAACATCAAAACCATTTAAAGCACCTATAACTATTGCATTTAAAGCGCTAAGTACAAATGATATCTTATAATTTAGTAATAGCGTAAGCATCATAGGAGCGCAAGCGAACGGAATTAGAAATGGCGATATAACCCCTACAGTTCTAGCTAATACAAGTGAAATCAAATTGATTGTACTTATAAGAATAAGCTTCTTATTGTTCTTATATATTTCACCATAATTTATTCTCACATATCCATATTGAAGAAACAATATTATCATCCAAAATATTGCAAGAGCTAAATAAATATATACATAAGCTGTTACATTCTCATCGTTAAGCATTCCAAGGTCTGATAAAATATCAATTTGATCTTGTGTTACAGGTTCTCCTTCTTTAACTATAATCTGATTTTGTTTTATTATTACTTTAGATACATTCTTCTTGACTTCTTGTATCTTTTCTTGTGTTTTTTCTTCATCAAAAAAAACATTCGGGTTTATTTGTGTTTGAGCTATTTGCTTTAAAGCACTCGATACATCTTTATCTAAGTTTAAATTATCTATTTGAGTTGAAACAACTCCTTTTGCTTCTTTTAACGCACCTTCATCTTTTTCCTGTATATTTTTTTCATATGCGCCGTCAATTATATTTACTATTTTGTCTTCTATGCCAGGCAAAGTATCTTTTGATATTCCTATCAACGCCTTACATTGTTCATCTGTTAATTGAAATATAGTTAATTTCTTAAGCTCAGTTTGCTTATCAGCTACGGTAGAGCTCGCCATATTGCTTAATGATACAAGTTTATCGAACAATGCCCTTACATTATCCTCAGCTTCCTTCTTAACTTCTGGCTTTGATGTATACTGTTTTCCTACCTTTTCGGCTGCTTGATCTTCTTTTTCCTTTGTAGCTTTTTCATCCACTATATCTCTTGGAGCTTTTATATCTACTCTTGGTATATCTCCCTCTTTTAAGCTATATTGCTTAGGAGTTATTGCGGTAACAAGCAATAAATAGCCTATACTAAATACAAGTATAAATAATACAATTCTTTGAATTCTATTATTTTTCCATTTATTATTTTGTTTTATATCCATGTAATTCACCTTTTCATCTTAATAATAAGTAATAGGCATAAAAACAACTTTGAATACCCCTTATGATACGTTTCTAGCAATATCCTGTTCTACAGTAAATTTAACATTAATCAAGATCTTTCCGCCTTCAATATCTTCTACTGTAGTTTTCTTATCTATTATCTTTGCATCGTTGCTAAGTGTTTTTCTCAATGAACCCTCTAACTTTTCTGTAGCTTCTTTAACTGTACTTTCTTTATCTAAGTTTACATTTATACCCTTTTTTTCGAAATATGTTATCTTATTAAAGAAACCATCCTTCTCTTCTATTTTATCATAATATTCAAATTGATTTATAGCTTTTTTCAAGTAAACTTTTTTTCCAAAAAAGTTTAAGTACATATCACTATTCTTGTTACCAGTTCTCTCAAGCTTTTCTCCACTTACTTGAACCTCCATAAATTTATCATAAAAAGTATTTGCTATAACTGTTCCACTCGGTTTTACTTCCATCTCAAAGCCTTCCCTTCCTTGGATAGGCAATATCAAATCGTCACCTTTCTTTACTATATCTCCTGGCACAACTGCTGGATTTCCTGAATTCGTATATACTCTCTTTACTTCTCCATCCATTTTAGCAACAACTTGATTATATAATGTTTTTTCTGTAGACGGAGGATTTACTTTTTCCTTTATAACTAATTTTAACGTAGATCCCTCTACCCTAACCCTAATCCACATTATCTGGCTATTTAAGTCTTCCATCTTTTTTTCTATTTGATATACATTGATTTGTGATTTGCTAAGCCCTGGCTTAATTCCAATTGATGAGAGCTGTTGTCTAACTTCAAATGGACTTAAATTCCTCTGCGTCTCTATATCTATAGCCCAAATATAATTTGATAATATATATATTACAGCAAAAAATAATCCCATCCCTATAACTAGAGAAATCTTTCTTCTCATTTTCATAAGTAAAACTATTATTCCACTAGTTCTTACTATCTTAACTTTCCCTTTATATTTTTTTATTAATATTTCTGCATCTTTATAATCTCTGTAATATATAGTTACTCTTACCGTTGTCAAGCTTACTTTCACTATATTACAGGTATAGATTTGGCTATTCCAAAAGGCATTTAATATCTTTTCTGGCACTAAAGCATTAATTTCTATGGTTACTTGTCCCGATTTTAAGCTGCTAAACATAATATTTTACCTCTCATATGAAATACCTTTAAAGATTCCGCTTATTGTTATACTTGTTTCTGCAATAAAAAGTATTTCGAACTCTTTCCCCTCAATTATAATTGCACCTATTCTAGAATTTATTTTAACCATATTAGTTTCGAAAAATATAATGCCTTTATGATTTTCAATAGTTATTTCTCTGTTTCCCACAACTATTATCTTTGGTAGATCTAATGAAATGTCACTTGGAAAATCTAACTTGCTAAGTATCTTTTCTTTACCTCTTTGAAATTTTTCTTCCATACTTTCCTCCCACATAAACTTTCTCATTGTAATTTATGATAGGATTTGCGAATTAATTCTATAATTTAATAATAATGATAATTTCCTGCAAAAAATAAAGCCAATTATTACTATTATGGCTTTATCTAATTCATTTACTATGATGTATTCTAGTTATATAAGCTAAATATTATCCTTTCATTGCTAGTCCAATTTTAGATAACAATGAAACAGGACATAGGATACTATTTATAATCCTATGTCCTGTTATATTAGTATAAAACTCAAAACAACTTTGAATTCTATTCTTATTTATTATTTAAATATTCTTTAACAAGCTGACTTACAAGTTTACCATCAGCTTTTCCTACTACTTTAGGTTTAACAGCTGACATAACTTTTCCCATATCTTTAATGCTATTTGCACCCACTTCTTCAGCTGATTCTTTTACTAATTGTTTTATCTCTTCTTCACTTAACTGCTGAGGAAGGTATTTCAACAAAATTTCAATCTCAGCCTTAGACTGATCTATTAAATCTTGCCTATTCCCCTTTTCAAATTCAAGCATAGCTTCTCTTCTTTGCTTGATTTCTTTAGCTAATATTGTAATAACTTCATCATCTTCAAGCTTTCTATTATCAGTTTTTTCAACTAATAATACTGCAGCTTTAGCTGTACTAATTACACTAGCTGTGAATTTATCTTTTGCTTTTAAAGCAATTTTCCAATCATCTTGCAATCTATCTTTAATTGATGACATTTTTGTACCTTCTTTCAAAAGAAAATATCATTATTTGAACTTTCTCTTTCTAGCAGCTTCTGATTTCTTCTTTTTCTTAACGCTTGGCTTTTCATAATGTTCTCTCTTCCTAACTTCAGAAAGAACCCCAGCTCTAGCACATTTTCTCTTAAATCTTCTTAACGCACTTTCAAGTGTTTCGTTTTCTCCAACTTTAATTTCTGACATTTACTATCCCTCCCTCCGCTAGCTTAAATTAACTCAGCTATGGGCTTAATAACACATGCTATATTATACAATATTTAAATTAATAATGTCAAGAAATTAAGAAAAAATCTCCAGTTACTATTGATCAAATAACAACTCAAATTTTAGCCTGGTGGCCACTGTAAACTTCTCCCTCCAAGTACATGGAAATGAATATGTTTTACCGTCTGTCCTCCATCCTCACCGCAATTATTTACAACCCTATATCCTTTATCTGATATTCCAAGATCTACTACTAATTTACCAATAACTTTAAATATATGTGATACAATATCAATATTGCTGTCATCTAAAGTATTAGCACTTTCGATATGTTCTTTTGGAATAACTAGAAAATGAGTTGGAGCTTCAGGATTTATGTCATAAAAAGCATAAACTTTATCATCCTCATATATTTTTTTACTAGGGATATCCCCACTTATAATTTTGCAAAATATACAACCTTCCATAAATTCACCTCCTTCTAAGTAACAATCTCAACTCAAAAACATAAGAATTGAGATTTTATAATTCATATTCAGAAATTCTCTTTGAATTATATATCTTATTCCAAAAATGATCTTTAATCGATCTTATCTTGATTTATATTATACCAAAACTATATAATTTTTCCAACAATATATTCCCCATCCGAGGCTATTATTTTACATAAAATTATTTTTCCTATCATATCTTTACTTCCATTCGGAATTTCAACTTTTACATAATTCCTTGTATACCCCTCAAATACCCCAGGCTTATTAGATACTTCTTGCTCAACTAATACATCTAATTCTCTTCCAACTAAAGATTTACTAAAATCTCCTTCATTCTTTGCATTCAGTTCAATTAAAGCCTTACTTCTCTTATCCTTTACAGTTCCATCTATTTGATTAGGCATATCCGCAGCCTTGGTTCCTTTTCTTGGACTGAATTTGAATATATGTGTTTTAGTTAACTTAATTCTCTTTAAGTATTCATAAGTTTCGGTAAATTCCTCATCAGTTTCACCTGGGAAACCTACAATTACATCCGTAGTTATTGAGGCATCTTTAAGGTTTTCTCTTATTCTATTAACTGCATCCTCGTATTCTTTTGCAGTATATCTCCTATTCATTCTTTTTAAAGTTGCATCACAGCCGCTTTGAAGTGATAAATGAAATTGTGGACATAGTTTCTTCATTTTTTTCATTTTCTCGATAACTTCATCTGTAAAGAAACTAGGTTCTATAGAACCTATCCTAACTCTTTCAATTCCATCCAGTTTCTCTATTTCTTCCAATAAAGTTATTAAAGTTACATTTCCATCTAAATCAACACCGTAAGATGCTGTATGTATTCCTGATAATATTATTTCTTTAAATCCATGTTCACTTAAATTCTTTATTTCATGCAATACTTTTTGAGGATCTTTTGAGCAAGTTGTTCCTCTGGTATAAGGTATCAGACAATATGCACAAAATCTATTGCAACCATCTTGTATCTTTAAAAATGCTCTTGTTTTATCTTGATACTCTTCTATATTTAATTCTTCAAACTGTTTATTCTTTAGAACTTCTCCAACCATTAACTGAGGTTTTTGTTCATCCTTAGCCTTATTCACATAATAAACAATATCGCCTTTATTTCTAGTCCCAAGTACAACATCTACCCCTTGTATTTTAGAAACTTCTTCTGGAGCAACTTGCGAATAGCATCCAACGGCTGCAATTATTGCATTTTCATTTCTTCTTCTAGCTCTGCTAATTATTTGCCTTGATTTTTTATCACTCATATTAGTTACAGAACAAGTATTTATAACATAAACATCAGCAAAACCTTCAAAGTCAGTTACTTCATAACCTTCTCTTATGAACTTTTCCGCCATAGCTTCTGTTTCATAATGATTTACCCTGCATCCAAGAGTTGCAAAAGCCACAAGACTCTTTCCCTCTGTATTTTTTATTGGTTCTTTGTTAGATAACTTCTTAAGCTTAGTCTTGTCACTACCTACTCTGACTAATTTCATTTGGTTTTCTCCCATTATGATAGCTTTCCTCCTAAATCTCCTAATTCATATTGAATTAATGCCGTAGCTGTAAATCCAGCCGTCTCTGTACGTAATATTCTATTTCCAAGAGTCACTATATAGGCACCTTGTTCTTTTAAAGTATCAATTTCCGATTCTTCAAATCCGCCTTCAGGTCCTATCAATATTCCAACATTATTTATAGTATCTAAATCTATATTATCTCTCTCTAATTTTCTCACAAGAGTTTTAATTCCAAAATCTTCTGCATTTTCATAAGGTACAATAATCAAATCCATCTTTTTTAATTCATTTATTGCCTCATTAAAATCTATAACCTCTTTAACTTGAGGAATTACACTTCTTTTTGATTGTTTGCATGCCTCAAGAGCAATTCTATTTAGCCTATCAAGCTTTTTAAATTCTCCTTTAAGCTTAACATCTACTCTCCCTGTTATCGTAGGAATAAATTCAGATACTCCAAGTTCCGTTCCCTTTTGCACTATTAAATCCATTTTCTGACCTTTTGGTAGTCCCTGAAACAGATGAACTTTAACTTTACTTTCATTGTTTATATCTAAATTTTTAATTATGTTAACTATAACTTCACTCTTAGTTATAGTTTTTATTTCTCCTAAGTATTCCTTACCTTTACAATTATTTATTACTACTTCTTCTCCTTCAGATAACCTTAAAACTTTGTAAATATGTTTTACATCATCTCCAAGTATCCTTCCTTCAGTTTCCGTAATATTTTGGGGTTCAATAAAAAACTTATGCATACGACTCCTATCTAATTCACAGTTCACAATCCTCAATGCACAATTAAATGATAGTTGATTACGCTATATCAACTATATATTTTCTAAAAATCCCTTAGAGATTTCTCCTAAACTGTGCATTGCGAATTGTACATTGTGCATTACTTTCATAATTACATTTTTAAACCGTCAACCAAAATTTGCATTACAAATATCTATATTTATACTCATACTAATTAATTGCTTTTGCAACTATACAGTTCCATTCTCCATCTTTATTTATTTCAATCACTTCAAAACCACATTCAGCAAACTTTTCTGTAACCATATCTACCCTATCGTGAATTATACCTGAAGTTATAAATAATCCACCTTCATTTAGAGCCTTTTTAACATCCTCGGTTAGTACGCAAATAATTTCTGCTATTATATTCGCAACTACTATATCAGCTTTTCCATCAACTACATCTAAAAGATTTCCTTCTAATACTTCAATATTATTCAAATTGTTAAAGCTTATATTTTCTTTGGAAGAATCAACAGCAACAGGATCTAGGTCAACACCAACAACATGTTTAGCTCCAAGCTTTGCAGCAGCAATAGCAAGTATTCCTGATCCACATCCTACGTCAAATACTGTTGTATCAGGCTTTACATACTTATCTAAGGCTTGAATACACATTCTTGTAGTTTCATGAGTTCCAGTTCCAAATGCCATTCCTGGATCCAACTCTATAATTAGTTCCTCATCATTTTTTTCATAGTCTTCCCAAATTGGTTTAACAACAATCTTATCTGTTATTTTAACTGGTTTATAATATTGCTTCCAATTATTAGCCCAGTCCTCTTCGTGCATCTTTTTAGCTTCTACTGTACCTTCACCAATATCTATTCCAAATTCTTTAAGTTCAGAAAGTTTTTCCTTAACATATTCAACAATCTCTTCAATCTTATCATCTTGAGAAAAATAAGCTTTAACTACAGCTGCATTTCCTTTATGTTCTAAGATATTTATATCTGCAAAATCCCAAGTTAATGGTCCTTGATCTCTTGAAAGTAAATCCTCCGGATCTTCTATTGCAACATTAGGACAATTTAATCCATAAAATATTCCTGATATAGGCTCTAATGCCTCGCTCTTTGTTATTACACTAACTTCAATCCATATTCCATCCATGTTTATCAACCTTTCTAATTCAGTTTCAGTAACAGTTTGCAATTTAGGAATACATTTTTTTAAATGTATTGAAAATATTTTTAAATTCCATAAATTTTTTTCCTACAATTGCTCTTTGTTAACTATTTAATTTTATTTCTTTCAAGTTATTATATATACCCCTTACAATAAGTATAAGTGAGAATCGAAATCTGTTATTTCATTCTTCCAGCCTTCCCTTTGGGCATTTATGATTTGATGATGATCGCTTACTCTGTGAGCACCAAGTGAACGCATGTAAGTCGGATTCCCTTTAGTATTATGTTTATATTACATGTCTGTAACCCGCATAATAACTATAAATATTTACATATTTATATATTTAACATTGATATATATTTATATAGTTAACTATTTACATAGATTTCTATTTAACTACTTACATATATATCTAGTTAAATTTATATATTTTAAAATATTTTTATTGATATCCTAGTTTTATATTTAAATCTTAAAATATTAAACTTCTCAATTGTGACCAGTAAGTTCCTTATTGTGCTTAGAAGATCTTAACTTTGCTTCACACTTTTTCATATGTGAATTGATTTTAATTGTGCTTCGCACTTTTTCATAGGCGAACCGATCTTAATTGTGCTTCGCACTTTTTTATAGGTGAATTGATCCTAATTGTGCTTCGCACTTTTTTCATATGTGCGTATCTTTTCATATGTTTAAATTCTTAAGTGAAAGTCCAAAAGTGATGCTCCAAATCTTGTATTTGGTTCCTCGAACTTACCCCGCGAACGCATGTGGGTCGGGTAAATTCTTAAATTCTTAAATTCTTAAATTCTTAAATTCTTAAATTCTTAAATTCTTAAATTCTTAAATTCTGGCCATTATAAATCTAATTGTCTTTCATGGCAATCAAAAATTTTATTTTTATTCCTTGTTCACTAAACATTTTTTCATGCTCAGTCTGAACATTTCCTTGAACATCACTATTGTGAAGATCATATGTTATATATTTAATTCTAAACCCTGATTCATTAAAATATTCAAGCGATTCCTCAAATAATTCATCATCGTCAGTTTTAAAATAAATTTCACCTTGACTCTTTAAAAATGTTTTATACTGTTCAAGCTGCCTCATATGTGTTAATCTTCTCTTTTTATGCTTTTCCTTTGGCCACGGATTACAAAAATTTATGTATATTCTACTTACAACATCTTCTTTACTTAAGATTTCACTGATAAGTCCTATCTCTTGAGCCATTAATTTTACATTATCAGTCTCCCTATTTTTTTCTTCATAAGCCTTTTCTATATTTCTTTTTGCTAATCCTAATACCTCATCCTTTATGTCAATTGCAATATAATTTATATCTGGATTCTCGGAGGCATGAACTGCCATAAAAGTTCCCTTCCCACATCCAAGTTCTAGATATATTGGTTTATCATTACCGAAAAATTCTTTCCACTTGCCTTTATATTCTTTCGGATTTATAACAAAAAAATCGCAACCTTCAAGCTCAGGTCTTGCCCACGGTTTTTTTCTCATTCTCATGTTAGTTCACTCCATCTTTTATAAGCTTTTAAAAATAGCACTTCACTGCCATTAAGTTTTTTAGATCATTAAATTGAACTTATCGACACAATATTATATAAACAAGACTCTCATACCGTCTTATTATTTTATTAATCGGCCATATCCTTCATAATAATTATACCTATAAAAATTATTATTGCAATTTTTATCTCAAAAATATACAGGTATTGCAAATTACTCAAATATCTGTGCTGAATCTTTTATCTCAAAGTATTTTTATACTTTCTTAATACTAATTAAAAATTCTTGCCCCCTAAATTGTTTATCTAAAAATTCATCTGATTTAATACTTATCCCCTCTATTATTATTAAATATAAAAAATAGTACATCTCCTACTTAAGAGAATGTACTATTTTAACTTCTGTATATTATGACTTATTTTTTATATTTCTCTATTATTTTTAATAGTTCATCCCCGTTATTTTCTACGAACTCATAAAAATTCATATTTTTATTCTCTATATATAATGATAATTCATATAAAAACTCTGGTATTTCACTAGCAAGTAAGTCACCATAAACTTTTCCGAGCCTTGCATTTCCTGTTTCAAATGATCCATTAATATGTAATTCAAATACATCTTCAACAGCATCTCCAACTTTTTTACGTTTTCCTGTAAGTCCGATACCAACGACTTCATGAACTGCACATGAATTTCCACATCCTGATATATGAACTCTTGGAAGTATATCTTTATTATAACCTTTTTCTGCAAAGTAATTAATTATATTGTTAAGCATTTTTTGACTCTCTAAAATTCCAACTTGACATATTGGCACTCCAATACATGATACACTTTGCTGAAGAGCTGTTTCTCCTCCAATATTTTGTGTTACATTTAAAAGTTCTTTAGCTTCATCACCATTTAAGTTTCTAAAATATAAACCTTCTGTCATGGTAAGTCTTATTTCTAAGTCTTTTACTGCTTTTAATTTATCTAAAATTTCTCTTAATGTCTTAACAGAAATTTGTCCGCCAATTGGATGGAAATACACACTGTATAATCCTTTTTGTTTTTGTGAATATAATCTTGAATGGGTTAGCTCAATTTCTTTACCTTCTTTAGTAATTTCCTTAGATTCTACAAATAAATCTAATTCATTATTATCTAACACATCTTTTAAATGTTCTTTATATGTTTCTATGAATTTTTCCTTGCCCATTCTCTCTAATATATATCTTATACGAGCTTTATTTCTATCTTCATAGTTACCTTCTTTTACGAATAAATTTGTCATAGCTTCTACATGATATAAAACTTCACTTGGTTTTATAAGCTCATCATATTCTACTGCAACCTGAGGATTTCTTCCAATTCCGCCTCCAAGAAAAACTCTAAAATACTTTTCATTATCTTTAATTGTTGCTAAAAACCCTAAATCAGCTACATTACAATGCCCCTGATCTGAGTCGCTGCTTGAAAAAGATACTTTAAACTTTCTTGGAAATTTATATGATGTTATTTTGCTTAAAAAATGTTTATTTACAGCTAATGCATATGGTGTCACATCAAACGCTTCATCTTTATCTACACCTGATAGTGGAGACATAGCTACATTTCTTGGAAAGTTTCCGCCGCCTCCTCTAGAATATATATCATTATCTATACCATCCTTCATTATTCCACAAACCTGGTCTATCGTTAAATTATGATACTGCACTGCTTCTCTTGTAGTTAAATGAAATTTATCTAAATTATATTTATCAGCTATATCACATAGCCAATTCATATTCTCAAAGCTGCTAATTCCTGAAGGAATTCTTAGTCTTATCATGAATTCTTTTTTATTACGTTCTGAGTATACCCCCATTCCTCCAGAAACTTTTTTAAAATCCATAATAGATACTTCACCAGATAAAAATTTATTTCCTAATTCTCTAAACTCTTCTATTTCAATTAATAATTTTTCCTTCAATTCCTTCACTTTTTCTCCTCCTAAATATAATTATTTTAATATATTATAACCTATAATTTAAAATATGACTATAACTATAGGTTTTGTCGGGGAATTTTTATTTAAAAAAGAAACTACTGAAATAATGCTAATTGGTAGACATTATTCAAATAGTTTCTCTGATATACTTCTATTTATTTTTTCCAAATAATTTTTTCTTAGGAACATTCGCTTCATCAAACTCTTCACCAGATGCTCTCATAAAATCATATAAAGCTTCCTTTTGTTCCTTATTTAAGGTTTTAGGAATATCAACAATAACTTTTACGTATTGATCTCCTTTTCCGTTTGAGTTAACCCTTTGTATTCCTTTGCCTTTTAATCTAAACATAGTTCCTGATTGTGTACCTGGTGGAACAGTATATTTAACATTTCCATCAACTGTAGCTACAGTTATTTCTGTACCTAATGCTGCTTTAGGCATAGAGATATGAGCATCTATATAAACATCGTTTCCTTTTCTTGTAAACACCTTTGATGGAGTAACATTAATTCTTACATACAAGTCTCCAGGGCTTCCACCTCTTAATCCATGTTCTCCTTGTCCTCTTAAAGGCATTACATTTCCTGTATCTACACCTGCTGGTATGTTAACTTTTATCTTTCTTGTTTTTCTAACACTACCTTTTCCTCTACACTCTGAACATGGCTTTTCAATAATTTTACCAGTACCTCTACAAGTATCACATGTAGAAGTTGATACAAAACTTCCAAGAGGAGTTTGTCTTTGAACTCTTACTTGACCTGATCCGCTACAAGTTGGACAAGTCTTAGCATTAGTTCCAGGTTCTGCTCCACTTCCGTGACAATGTTCACAATTTTCATTTCTAGTAACAGAAATTTCTTTCTCTACTCCAAAAACAGCTTCTTCAAAAGTTAACGTTATTGTATACTCAATATCATTTCCTCTTACTGGACCATTTCTTCTTCTAGAACTTGATCCTCCGCCTCCGAAGAATGATTCAAAAATATCTCCAAAGCCGCCCATATCAAATCCATCAAAGCCGCCAAAGCCGCCTCCTCCGAAGCCACCACTACCATCAAAAGCAGCTGATCCAAACTGATCATATCTAGCTTTCTTTTCTGGATCTGAAAGTACTTGATAAGCTTCATTTATCTCTTTAAACTTTTCTTCTGCCTCAGCATTTCCTTGATTTCTATCCGGATGATATTTTACAGCTAATTTTCTAAAGGCTCTTTTTATTTCATCATCACTTGCACCCTTTTGAAGTCCAAGCAATTCATAATAGTCTTTATTTGCCATTCGTTTAAATTCACCACCTAGTTTTATTTACTTTAGGCATAATCAAAAAAATACCAAGTCCATCTGCCAAGCCTATTTTCCATTATCATTCATCAGCAGATTGCACTAATAGGCTCGCTATGAGTCCAATCTGCTTCTTCTCCTAATGAAAAATAATCATGGCATTTTGGACTCGTTATTTTCTTTCATATGCCTTAGAAAAGGGAAGACGTGCTTGCCTTCCCTATCCTATTATATTAGATAACTGTAGTTTAGTACAACTAATTTATTATCCGATAGCTAGCATCCGTAATACTCCCTCTTATAAGTGGCAGTTAACGGCTGCACGCTCCTGGATAACTTCAACTAAGATTCAGAAGGGGATGATACCCCATCTGAATCAAGTTTCACTTTATCTTATTTATCTTCATCTACTTTGAAATCAGCATCTACTACATTATCATCATGTGGTGCACTTTGAGCTCCTCCAGCTGCTGCATTTGGATCAGCTGCTCCTTCAGCTCCACCAGCTTGTTGATACATCTTTGTAGCTATTGGATAGAATGATTGATTTACTGCTTCGATTGCAGCTTTAATAGCTTCTACATCATCTCCATCTTTAACTTTCTTAAGATCTTCAATCTTAGCTCTTACTGCTGCCTTTTCATCTTCGGTAGCTTTATCTCCAACTTCATTTAAAGTCTTTTCTATTTGATATATAGTTTGGTCTGCGTTATTTACAGCTTCAACTTTTTCTTTTCTCTTCTTATCTTCTTCAGCAAATTTTTCTGCTTCTTTTACAGCTTTATCTACTTCATCATCACTTAAGTTAGTTGAAGCAGTAATTGTGATATTTGCTTCTTTACCAGTTCCTTTATCTAATGCAGATACTTTAACAATACCGTTAGCATCTATATCAAATGTAACTTCGATTTGAGGAATTCCTCTTGGTGCTGGAGCTATACCTGATAATGTGAATTGTCCAAGTGACTTGTTATCCATAGCCATTTGTCTTTCACCTTGAACTACATTAATTTCAACTGATGTTTGGTTATCTGCAGCAGTTGAGAATACTTGACTCTTCTTAGTTGGAATAGTTGTATTTCTTTCGATTAATGGAGTAGCTATACCACCTGCTGTTTCAATTCCAAGTGTTAATGGAGTAACATCAAGTAATACTACGTCCTTAACTTCACCAGTTAATACACCTGCTTGAATAGCTGCACCAACTGCAACACATTCATCTGGGTTAACTCCCTTAGATGGTTCTTTTCCTGTAAAGTTCTTAACAGCTTCTACTACTGCTGGAATTCTTGTTGAACCACCAACTAAGATTATTTTATCTATATCATTTAATGAAAGTTTAGCATCAGCTAATGCCTTTCTCATAGGTTCAATACTTCTTTCAACTAAGTCATGAGTAATTTCATTAAACTTAGCTCTGCTTAATGTTAAATCTATATGCTTTGGACCTGTTGCATCAGCAGTAATAAATGGTAAATTAATGTTTGTTTGTTGAGATGCTGATAATTCAATTTTTGCCTTTTCAGCAGCTTCTTTTAATCTTTGAACTGCCATTTTATCTTGCATTAAGTCAATTCCATTTGAAGCTTTAAACTCATCTGCAATATATTTCATTATCTTTTCATCAAAGTCATCTCCACCAAGCTTTGTATCACCATTAGTTGATAATACTTCGAATACTCCATCTCCAAGATCTAGAATAGATACGTCGAAAGTACCACCACCTAAGTCATAAACTAGGATTTTGTGAGCTGAATCTGTTTTATCTAAACCATAAGCTAATGATGCTGCTGTTGGTTCGTTGATTATTCTTAATACTTCAAGCCCTGCAATCTTACCTGCATCCTTAGTTGCTTGTCTTTGGCTATCATTGAAGTAAGCTGGTACAGTAATAACTGCTTGAGTTACTGTTTCACCTAAGTAAGCTTCTGCGTCTGCTTTTATTTTTTGTAAAACCATAGCAGAAATTTCTTGTGGTGAATATTGTTTTCCATCTATATCAACTTTATATCCAGTTCCCATATGTCTTTTTATTGAAATAACTGTTTTATCTGGATTAGTAATCGCTTGTCTTTTAGCTACTTGACCAACTAATCTTTCTCCATTTGCTTGGAATGATACTACTGAAGGAGTAGTTCTAGCACCTTCTGAGTTTGCTATAACTGTTGGTTCTCCACCTTCCATAACTGCTACACATGAATTTGTAGTTCCTAAATCAATTCCTATAATCTTTCCCATGATATTTTCCTCCTAAAACTTTATTAGTTTATTTAAAATTGAATTTTTCAGTTTATTATTTTTAAATTCTATCTATATATTTTAATAAGAAACTTGTTCCTATTTCTAATTAGCAACTTTAACCATAGTATGCCTTATTATCTTATCATCTTTCTTATATCCCTTTTGGAAAACTTCCGCTACTACATTTTTACCTAATTCTTCATCTTCTATATGCATTACTGCATTATGAAGATTAGGATCAAATTCTCCAGTAGCATCTATTTCTTCAACACCAAGTTTTGCAAATGAATCTTTGCATCCCTTTATTGTCATTTCAATTCCTTTTTTCAAGTCTTCAATACTACCATCAGCTGCAACAGCTCTTTCTAAATTGTCAAGAATAGGAACAATCTCTTTTAATACATCTACATATGCATCGCTATATATTCCTTCTTTTTCTTTAGCTGTTCTTTTTCTATAATTATCATACTCAGCTGTTAATCTTAAAAGTCTATCTTTTGTCGCATCTAATTCTTCTCTCAATTTCTTATTTTCCTCTTCTTGATTTTTTGCTAAATCTTCTTGATCTTCTTTCGCAGCTTCTATATTTTCTGAAGCCTCTTCGTTAGCTTCATTTGTTTCTGCTGCATCATTACTTTCTTGAGTCTCATTATCCTTTTCTGCTACTTCATCTGCAATTTCTTCTTTTTCTAGTTCTTCATTTTTAACATCTCTATTTTCTTCCATGTATCTAACACACACCTCTTCTCTTCAAATCTAACATCTATTTTGGATTGCTCAATATATTATTAAGCTCTTTTATAACTTCTGACATAATAGTTATTACCTTTGAGTAATTAATCCTTCTAGGTCCAATTAATCCAATTTTCCCAATAGGCCTATCCTTAAAGGAATATTCAGCAGATATTATACTACAATCTCTAGCTTGTGGCTTATAGTTTTCATCCCCTATACTGACTGTTATATTGTCTTGAGGATTAAACAGCTCCATCAAAGCTTCTTTATCATTCAAAAGCGATAACATTTCTTTTGCTTTATCAATATCGTTATATTCAGGATAATTAAATATGTTGGTAGTTCCCTCCATGAATACTTCTGTAGAATCCGCTGCGTTTAGTGTCTCATATAAAATAGGCAATAAAGCATTAAATATTTCTTCATAGGCTCCTAGATCCTTTTTTAAGTTATTAATTACTTCTAAATTAATTTCTTGTATAGAAAGATTTACCAATCTATTATTTATAACTTCATTTATTCGTGTTAAAGTTTCAACTTCAGGAACTCTATTATTTAGCTTCATTATATGATTCTTTATAACACCAGTATCTGTTAAAAAGACTGATACTAAATTATGATCATCAACTTTAATCAGCTGAATTGACTTTATAAAGCTCCTTTTTACTGATGGTGTCTCAATTACACAAGTTAATTTAGTAAGTTCTGACAATAAGGCGCTAGTTTGCTTAACTATTTTATCTACTTCAAGCATTGCCGAATCGATTATATATTGTTTTATCCTTAGATCTTCTTCAACTGTTAGCATCTGATTATCCATAAGCTGATCAACATATAATCTATATCCCTTACTAGAAGGAATTCTTCCTGCAGAAGCATGAGGTTGTTCTAAGTATCCCATATCTTCAAGGTCAGCCATCTCATTCCTTATTGTTGCGGACCCAATACCTAAATTATAGTTTTTAGCAATAGTTCTTGATCCTACAGGATCTCCTGTTCGAATATAGTCATTGATAATAGCTTGAAGTATTCTTATTTTTCTGTCATCAATACTCATAACCTCACCTCTTTTTGTTAGCACTCATTAACCTCGAGTGCTAATGACTATGTTTTTAATATATTATTTATGATGTTTTTTGTCAATTCTATTTATATTTATTATAGCTACTTAACGTTAATAATAAAGCAATTTTGTCAACTTAACTCCTTATATCTCCTATTTTCTCTATTTCTCTATACAATATAATTTTATAATTGCACTTAATCTTTCTTTAAACTTTTCATGAGAGAATCCATTAAGATAAAATGAAATCACTCATTACATAGTTGGATATTTCTATCCCATGCGAAGTTAGATATAGATTTCCCGAATTATGAATTAATAATCCTTTTTTAATATTTTTTTCAATAATTTCGCCATACACTTCATATATATCTTTATTAAATCGCTCTTTAAATTCCTCTAATTTTATCCCTTTAATCATCCTAAGCCCCATAAATAAAAATTCTTCCATATCATCTTTAATATTATTTATGTGAATTTCTTCAATTACGCTTTCTTTATTATTTATTCTTTTAATATAGTCCTGAATATTGTCTATATTTTTAATTCTTTTTTTATCTATAAACGAACTAGCCGATACGCCTAATCCCAAGTATTCATCGCATTTCCAATAAACTTTATTATGAAAGCACTCTTTGTTCTTTTTTGAATAATTAGATATTTCATATTGATGATATCCATACCCATTCAATATGTCTTTAGTGGTTAAATACATAATTCGTTCTTTATCCTCTTCAGGTAAATTCAACTTATCTTCTTCATATAAATTATAAAACCGAGTTCCTTCTTCTATAATCAAGCTATATGCAGATATATGATCTAGTTCAAGTTCTGCTACTTTTCGCAAAGAACATTCCCAATCTTCAATAGTTTGATTAGGTAACCCAAACATCAAGTCTGCATTTATATTATTGAATCCTAGCTTTCTAGCAAGAAAATAATTTTCTTCAAATTCTTCATAGCTATGTATTCTTCCAATATCTTTTAATAAAGAGTTTTTTGTTGATTGTAATCCCATGCTAATCCTATTAACATTATATTTTTTCATAATATTTAGATTTTTTTCATTTAATGTACCTGGATTACACTCCACTGTAAACTCCAAATCATCCTTTAAATTCAATTTATTTAATGTACCTAGTAGTTTTTCTAGACTTGAGTCATTCAAGTAGGATGGCGTTCCTCCTCCAATAAAGATACTACTTATTCTGTATTCTTTTCCTTTTTGTAATATTTCACTGCTTAACGCTTCTATATATTCGTTCATTAATCCTTCTTTTCCTGAATAAGATGGGAAATCACAATAAAAGCATTTCTGTTTACAAAAAGGAATATGTATATATAAAGATATATCCCTCATTAATTTTTCCTCCAATATATTACTAAATATTTTTCTTAATAAAATAAAAATAAAGAATGAATAACCCGAGGAGCCTTTACCCTTCATTTAAACCTATCAGGTGTGTGTTCACCTTTAATTTAAATTTCAATAGATATTCTCACTTTTATCATTCATTCTTTATTATTTATTCTTAGATAATATACATCATGCTTTTTTCATATCCAAAACTATCTATGCTAGTAATTTTTCCGCCTGTTCTTTTAATAAGGCAATTTTACTTTCTGCATCTACAACTGAAAAACCATATACATCTACAAAATTGTAAAAATAATTAGCAAATGCTATTCTCTTGCTACGTGTTATACCCAACGTTTCACCTAGCTTTTCTAAAAGTTCAACTTCTTCTTCATTATATTCTCCATCAATAAGAGCAAGACCTATTAGTTCAAAATAAATAATATTTTTACATCTATTAGACGAACCTTTTAGAGTTTCACATACGGAACTTAGATCTGATTCTGATATTTCACTTTCATTTATATTTAGCTCTTTTAGATAGTCATTGTAAAGATTTTTCTCTTCTTTCGCAAAAACATTGTCTGAATCTGCAAGGATTTTAACCAATTGCATAAATGCAATTCCTTCATTTTTCTTTAACTCATTTAAAAACATTCAAACCCCTCCCAAACCGGCATTAAAATAATTATTTGTATAATACTAATTAATATTATACAAATAATTCCTCAAAAATAATATATTTTTATTTCATACATTAGCTAGTTTTTTATAATTACTTTTAAGTAAATATAATTTACTTGTATAAAGTATTCTATTTTATATTATTTATACTAACTAATCTACCTTTAATACGGCCATGAATGCTTCTTGTGGAACTTCAACAGATCCGACCTGTCTCATTCTCTTCTTTCCTTCTTTTTGCTTTTCAAGCAGTTTCTTCTTTCTTGAGATATCCCCACCATAGCATTTAGCTAATACATCTTTTCTCATAGCTTTTACGGTTTCCCTTGCTATAATTTTAGATCCTACCGCTGCCTGAATTGGAATTTCAAATAATTGTCTTGGAATAATTTCTTTTAGCTTTTCAGCTATTCCTCTTCCTTTATGGTAAGCTCTCTCATCCGGAACTATCATTGATAATGCATCAACTACATCCCCATTTAATAATATATCTAGCTTAACTAATTTAGTTCTAATATATCCTTTAAATTCATAGTCTAAAGAAGCATATCCTCTAGTTCTAGATTTTAATGTATCAAAGAAATCATATATAATTTCGTTCAATGGTATATCATAATTTACAACAGCTCTGGTTTCTTCTATGTATTGCATATCTATGTATATACCTCTTCTATCTTGACACAGCTCCATAACTGCTCCAACATAGTCTTTTGGGGTTATTATTGACGCCTTAACTACTGGCTCCTCCATATAATCCACTTCTGTCAAAGGTGGTAGGTTAGTCGGATTTGTTATTTCTAATATTTCCCCATCAGTTTTGATTACTTTATATATAACAGATGGTGCAGTAGTAATTATATCTAAATTAAATTCTCTTTCAACTCTTTCTTGAATTATTTCCATATGTAATAATCCTAAGAATCCACATCTAAATCCAAAACCTAAAGCAATAGATGTTTCTGGCTCAAAGCTTAATGCCGCATCATTTATTTGTAGCTTTTCAAGAGCTTCTCTTAATTCATCATACTTTGCTCCATCAACTGGGTATATTCCTGAATAGACCATTGGTATAGCAGGTTTATAACCTGGAAGTGCTGTTTCGGTTGGTCTATTAGCTTCAGTTATAGTATCTCCAACTCTTGCGTCTCTAACATTTTTTATGGATGCTGTTACATATCCAACATCACCAGCACTTAACTCACTGATTGGAAGCACTCCTGGAGTAAACACTCCGACTTCAGTAACGTCATAAACTTTATTAGTAGCCATCAATTTAATTTTAGTTCCAATCTTTACTCTTCCGTCTATTACTCTAACTATACATACAACGCCCTTATAACTATCGTAGTAAGAATCAAAAATTAATGCTTTTAAAGGAGCTTCTTCATCGCCATCAGGTGAAGGTATAGTTTTAACAACACACTCTAATACATCACCTATATTAAGCCCTGTTTTAGCAGATATAGTAGGAGCTTCTTCTGCTGGAATTCCTATTACATCTTCAATTTCTTTCTTAACTTCATCGGGTCTTGCAGATGGAAGATCAACTTTATTTATTACTGGTGCAATTTCCAAATCATTATCTAAAGCTAAATAGCAATTAGCTAAAGTTTGGGCTTGAATACCTTGTGTTGCATCAACAACTAATATCGCTCCTTCGCAAGCCGCTAAACTTCTTGAAACTTCATAATTAAAATCTACATGTCCTGGAGTGTCAATTAAATTAAGAATGTATTCTTCACCATCGTCTCTTCTATATACAAGCCTCGCTGCTTGAGACTTTATTGTAATTCCTCTTTCTTTTTCTATCTCCATATTATCTAGAACTTGCTCTTCCATTTCCCTTTTAGTTAAGGTTCCTGTAGTTTCAAGTAATCTATCCGCAAGGGTTGATTTACCATGATCAATATGTGCTACAATTGAAAAATTTCTGATATGTTTTTGTCTTTCACTTTTCATACGCATAACTGTTATCCTTAACGAAAAACAGTACTTTCACCCCCGTTATAATTAAATCAGCTAAATTATAACATACATCCATAAAGAAAGGCTATCAAAACTTTCCCTCAATGCTCTATGTCTTATATGTCTTATATATATTTTAAAATCAACTAAATAATTTAACTAATATTATGGTTTTATTCTTTCAATTATATCCTCTATTTTTTTAATAAAAGAAGATTGATTATTTATCCTAAAATCATTACTTCCTATCTTAACTAAAACATCTTTTTCTGATTCTTTATAAATTTTAAGAAATGAATTATCCTTGATAAAATTCGAGAAATCTTCTCCAAATTCATTGCTTACAAGTTTATAATTTTCATTAGTATTTCCAAGAGGAGATAATGCCTTAGTATTAATCATATCTATTTTAATTATTCCAAGAAAAATAATGAATAATATAAAAATCATTGGTGACATTCTTCTTAAAATGTTACTTTTAATAATTTTCTTCAATGTCGAAACACCCTTTTTAATTTATTTTTTGATTTTTATTTAGATTCTTTCCATATAGCAAAACTATTATTCAGTCCCAACTTTCTCAGTCAAACAATCTACTCACCAATTATCTCAATATTATGTGTTAATAAATTAAAATAAAGAAAAGACTAGAGATCTAAATTTTAACTTTAGATTCCTAATCTTTCCTTTAATTTTTATTATAAAGATTATCATTAAATCTCAACTTGAAATATCTATTTAAATACTTAGTGCTTAAAAATCACACTTACATGTTATCTAATTTTTCATATGCACTCAATATAACTTCCAAACCTTTTCCATATAACTTTATATTTATTTCTTATTCAAAACTTCTGCAATCACTCTAGCCATACATTCTGCCGTAACTTTTGACTCGTCTGGTGTATTAGTATGAGATCCTATTTCAAAAAGTAAACATCCATCGCTTTTACTTTGATTAAATGCATTTTTCCCTCTATGATATGTCAATATTTTTATAGGCAATCCTGGGAATAATTCAGCTGTTTTATTAAATACTTTCTCTGTAAGTTCTTTATTTTTAGGATATCTCGTACTATTTTCAGCATTTACAAACATTATTTTAGATGCGCTCATTCCATCAACTTCTGTTGTTGTAGCAGCTTTATCTTCCACAGAATCTCTATGCAGATCTATAACCATTTTAAAATCTCCATATTGTTTTAAATATTTATCAACCACTTCTCCAGATCTTGTATAACTATCATTATAAGAAATACAATTATTGGTTTTATCATGTATAACTGAAATCCCATAATTCTCTTCTAATTCATTAGCAAGAACATCACCTACCCCTACTACATTGGTATCTTCATTTAAGCTATCTGGTTCTGATGCATTATAATTTTCTGTAGTATGACTATGATATATTAATACTTCTGGCTTAGATTTATCTAATGTCTTTTTTAGACTAGGATCATATATCGGGGTATTCTTACTATCAGTGTTTACTTGTACTTTTGATATACTGTCTTCGCTTATTTGAAACGGATTAAAACTAAAATTAGTTTCAGTATTGCTAGAACTTTCGCCATCACCAAAGAAACTAAGTTCATTTTGAATTATTCCTTTATAGCTAAGATTATTTAATCCTAATACTTGAAAACAAACATTCTTTAATGAAAGTTTATTTTCAGCATAGGTTCCTTCATCATAAACTTGGGATTCTATTATCGGCATTCCTAAATTTAATAATTGAACATAGGCAAATGCTCCTCTTTCTTTGTTATTTTTTAAAACATTACCTAACCTTATGAAAAATACACCTATAATTAGAATGAGGATTATTAAGCCTATATTAATGTTAGGCTTTGCTTTTATCCTTTTACTAATTTCACCTTTTTTTCCTCTTCTGCTCATATACATCACGGTAATCCCCCCCTTGCCCTTTTTTATATTTATATTAACGAATTTACATAATTATTCTAATAAATCTCATTCCATTTATTTAAAAATTAGAATAGATTAAAAGATACATTGATAATTAATCTAAAATAAAAAGGTCTCAAAATAATTCAAATTACTTTGAGACCTTCTTTCCTTATTCTTATTTTTATTCTAAAATTCAAAAAATATGTTATTGATAATCAACCCATAAACTTATTAATCTCATCCATATCCATATTAGGTTGAACTGCCATGTTTATCCCATTAGCTATTATTCTTGATAACGAATTAACCATTAAATCAATGTCCTTAGGTGTAACTATCATATCCATACTTGCTTTTGATGACATTACTTCTTTAATAAGTCTTTCCTTCTCATTTTTATCAAGAGATTTTAACATTTTATAAAATTCATTGCCACTTGATGAATTATTTATTAATGAATCTATTACAGAGTCTATAGTATCATTAGCAATTGTAGTTGCATCTACTACAGTTGGAATACCTACTGCAATAACCTTAACTCCTAAATTTTCCTCATTTATCTGTTTTCTATTATTTCCTACTCCTGCACCTGGGGATATTCCAGTATCTCCAATTTGGATTGTTGTATTCACTCTTTCAACTTTTCTTGCAGCTAAAGCATCTATACATATTACTAAGTCTGGTTTAATTTTTTCTACAACACCTTTAATTATTTCCACAGTTTCTATTCCTGTGACTCCAAGCACTCCGGGCGCTACTGAACAGACAGGTCTAACAGATTCATCAATTGCTTCAGGCATAACTGTTTGTAAATGTCTAGTTACCATAATCTTTTCTGTCACTTTCGGACCTAACGCATCTGGTGTAACTTGCCAATTTCCAAGCCCTACAACTAATACTGTTTTATCTGTATCAATCTTAATTAATCTTTGCAAAATCTCTGATACCACTTGTGAAACTCTATCCATAGTTTCGCCATCATATGCTGTAAAATCTGGCATTCCTATAGTTATATAATTTCCCTTTGGCTTTCCAATTTTTTTGGCACCTTCATCATTTTTTACCTTTACCGTAGTTACCTTAATATCATCATCGCTTTCTTCTATAACTTCTATTCCATCTATATCTACTTCATCCTTGTGACTTTCCTTATAAATTTCTCTCGCTTCAAGTACTAAATCTGTTCTTACATTTATCATACCAACACCTCTTTATAAATTTACTCAGTCTTATTTTTCCTTTTTCTTTGAATTTAATACTTGAATTACATAACTTCTGATGCTATAATAAGGTTTGTTGAATATGAACTCGTACGCAGATTTCCCCAAAAACTGCAGAGACCCTATAAAAATTTAAGGGGGTGAATTAAGAATGGCAAATATAAAATCAGCAAAAAAGAGAATTAAAGTTACTGAAACTAAGACTTTAAAGAACAGAATGATTAAGTCTGCTTTAAAGACTACTATAAAGAAATTTGAAGCTGCTATAGAAGCTAAGAATAATGAAGAAGCTAAAGCTTTATTTACATCAGTTGTTAAGTCATTAGATATGGCTGCTACTAAGGGAGTTGTTCATAAAAATATGGCTGCTAGAAAGAAATCAAGATTAGCTGCTAAGTTAAACTCTATGGCATAATCTTAAAACCCATCTAAGTAGATGGGTTATTTTTTTATATTCTTAATAAATGTTATTTTTTAACTGTAAGCGTGTTTATTAAAAGAAATTCCATTTCCATATTCTTATCTATTCCAGTTGATTTTAACTTTGTTTCTGTATTAACGCAAAGCTTAATTAACTCTGACAGTTGCTTTTCAGTAAATTTATTTGTCTGCATTATCAATTTTTCACAAACAAACTGTGGTAATCTATATTCTGACATGAAATCATCTACTTTTTTTCCATTGCTAAGTTTTATCTTTATCTCATATAACCTCAAAAAATGCTTTTGAATTGCACTTATTATCAGCATATGCTGATCTGATTTATATAAAATTTCCTTCATCGTATCTATAGCTTTATCAATTTTTTTTGTAGCTATTAATTCAACTAAATCAAAAGTATCATCCTCACTTGAATTTGAAATAAGTATATCAATATCCTCTTTTTTTATTTCTCTTTCATTGCAGTACGCTATAAGCTTGTCAGCTTCTCTTTTTATAATATCAAAATTATTATAGACTTTCTCACAGAAATAAGATAACTCAGTTCTTCCAATTTGTTTTCCTTTCTCTTTAAATACTTCCGATACTTTCTTTAAATATTTGTCCCTTTTTAATTTATCACAATATACTATTGTTAAGGATTTACCAATAGTAGCTAATTTTTTATTCTTATTTGGTCTATCTCTCTTATCATTCAATAAATAATACATTATTAATACTGTATATGGAGGTAAATTTGATATATAATTCTTAATATCATTATATATTTTGCTTCCTGACGAATCAGTTTTATCCTGTAAAAAATTTGCCCTATAAACAACTACAACTTTTTTTTCTCCCATGAATGGCATTGTTTCACACGCATTCATGATAGAATCAAAACTTGTATTCATTCCATCTATCCGTATTAAGTTGAGCTCCCTAAATTCTTCAGCTACATTTTTCTTAATAATTAGGTTTATTCCATCTTTAATAAATTCTTCATCCAGCCCACAAAATATATACCCATTTTTTATATTTCCTTTTTCGATTTCTTGCTCATAAACTTCGTAATTAATCACTTTAATTTTCCTTTCGTATAAAATGTGCTTCTAATATAAATCTATAAACCTATATTACTCTTCCGTCTATTATAAATATGTTATTAGTAATCCTATCATTAAAATTTATTATATCATACTCTTCATATTGAGTTTTATCACTTGTTACTTTTAATAGATATTTTTTAGTGCCAGTATCTAAAACGTAATCTTTTCCTTTGAAACTTATTTTACAAATTCCATTCATAATAATTGTACTTCTCTGTCTAAAATATTTTGTTGCAAGTGCTGATTTAGAAAGCCTATTTATATCAATTTGATTTTTATTAGATATTAGTATTCTATCACCTTTATAAGAAACCAAAATAGCACCTTCTTTATAATACCTTATGCTTGGAATTGGACTATATATTTGAATTGTAATTATAAAAATAGCTATAAGAGGAAGATAAATAAACTTTTTATATCCCTTTTTCACAAAATAAGCACTAAACATTAAAAATAGATAGAAGAAAACTACATTTTCATTTCCATAAAACATTGGCAATGAAAAGTTCTCCATATAGTTTAGAATGTAATCAAACATATTTATTATTTTCAAGTTTATATAACTGCAAAAATCAAATAATTGAGGATAAGTATATGTCAATACCAATGTATTTCCTGTAATAACCATAAGATCTACAAATGGAGCCAAAATTAAATTTCCAATAATAAAATTTGCTGAAAAATCCCTAAAAATTAAGATTAAATATGGTAACGTAAATATCTGAGCGCTTAACGTTAAACTTAATGCTTCTCTTAATTTAATGTTCAATTTATATAATACATTATTGAAGCTCTTATTAAACATTGCTATTCCCAAAGTAGCTAAATAAGATAAGTGAAAAGATATATTAAGAATACTATACGGTTCATAAAGAACTAAAAATGTCGCAGAGAAACACAAAGCAGAAATTGAATTATTATTTCTTTTTAAAATACGTCCCCCTTCTACACATGCAAGCATTAAAAAAGACCTTATACTAGAATAATTGAGTCCTGTAAATACAACATACATAATAGTTGCCAACATCCCCAAATTTCTCCCAACAAAAATCCTTATAAAACCATATACTATAGCTACATGTAGCCCTGAAACGCTTATGCTATGTATGATTCCAAAGTTTTTCATATCATCTTTGTCTTCAAAATCTAAATAATCGCAATAACCAAAAGCAATTGATGATATTAGCCCTGCCTTTCTTGTTCCTAGATTTTCTTCTAACCTCAAATATATATTTCTTTTAATCTCATAAAGCTTTGTTATCAAATCCCCATTAATCTTATACAATACTTTAGGCTCTACTTCCCCAACTATCCCATTATATCTATCTTGTATATCATCAACTTTTCCTATAATTTTATATTTTTCACCTACTCTTAAATTCTTATTATTAGTTGTTATCGTAATACTCTTGCCTTCATAGCTTCCTATAACACTATAATTACTTATTTTTATTATCCTTACTTCTCCGTCTATTTTGCTTGGAATTTTATAATAGGAACAATTAATTAAAATTCCAACAACAAAAAAGATAATCATAATAACACAGAAACTGAAACCACAATAATAAAATATGCATATAAAAAAGAAGGCTACAATGAATATTGTAAGCCCTCTAAATTCCTTATTCATTCCATAGAAAATACAACTAATTGCAAGCGTCAAAAATATGTATATTAGTGGATTTCCTACATCTCCTATTTTTTTAGAAAACATCAACTCACCTCATTAATGAGTTTTGCCACTTTCTAGCTAAAATTTCAAAGATTAATAAAAATATTATTGATGCTGCTATCTCTATTCCTATTATATCTCTAATTAATACTCCATTAATTAGAATCATACTAATTACGGCGATAATAATTACTAACAATGATATAACAGGCATAATCAATTCGTTAGAAAATTTTCTTATAGAAATATTGCTATTAAATAATGTAAATAATAAAATCCCAATTGATAATATAGCTAATGTCACTATAGCTGCTTCCTTATCACCAAGTTTATAAATTGAAACCATTGTAATTATGCTTAGAACAAATGATCTAACTATCATTTCATTTCTAGTAATATCTCGCCCTTTTTTAAGTAATATTATTAATGATAATGGAATGAATAAAACCCCATTTATCGTTACCACATTCCCAAAATCTAAACTTTCGGTTTGTCCCATTATAATACTTCCCATTAAAGTTATAAGTTCTGAAAATAAAGCCATGAAATACACTTTGAATCCTCTATCTATATTTCTATCAAATACTCTGGAAAAATCTCTTATTTTAAAGAATCCATCTAGATAATTTTCTTTAATATATACATCTGATACCTTTTTTACAATTGTAGATGCTTTTCCTTTCCCTATTCCTACATTTGATAGGTTGAGTGCTGGAAGATCTCCTAACGTTTCACCAGTGGTCACAACTTTATGGCCATCTTTTATAAATAATGAAACAATCTTTGATTTAATTTCTGGATTTACTCTGCAAAAAACTCTTACTCTACAAAGCAAATCCTTTAATTCTTGATGATTTAAAGAATCCAGTTCTATTCCTGCTACTACCTGATTATTATTCTTTATTATATTAGCCATTTTTGCGTTTGTTATAGCACTTAATTTACTTTCTTCTGTAAATAATATTGGTACTATTGCTTTATCTTTAATTCGATTTATTGTATTTTCGAGATTCTCTTCAAGTGGATTTTCCAATCCAATTATTCCAACAAAGACCATATTGCTTTCTATATTTTCAGATTTAGATGGTTCGTAAGTAAAGTTTCTATACGCAAAACCTTCTGTTATTAACCCTTCTATAGATAAATTCATATCAACTTCCTTTATTTTTGCTTTGTATTCATCCGTAATCTCTTTCTCAATACCTTCTATCATGACATGTGTACATTGCTCTAAAACATCATCTACGTTTCCTCTAGTATTAGCTCTATATCTGTTATTAAATTTACTTACAACTGTAGAGAATCTCTTATCAGAATCCATAGGTATATCTAAAATTTTAGAATTCCTACTATCTATAGCTGCTTTATAAATTTTTTTTCTAGCAGCATAACTCAAGAAAGCAAGCTCATCTAACTCACCTTTTCCACTATCATCACTTGGATTATAAATAGCGTTATTACATATTAATGATATCTCAACTATCCTATCAAAAGTTGTCTCCTTTACATAAGGATCTTCAGTCGATATCAAATTATCATTAATAAATAGTTTTTTGACTATCATTTCTTTTTTGCTTATTGCACCAACTTTATCTAAAAATAAAATATTAACATCTTTAATTAAATTAAATACTGAAAAATTTATTATTTCTATATTTTCATTCCTAAAGCTTTTAATTGTATTTTTAAAAACTAATTTCGCGATTATAGTAACTGGAAAACAACCAAGGGCAAATAAAGCTGTGGATATGTAATTTTTGTTTGCATCTTGTCCTGTATATACAAAATATGATCCTATAATTATAATTCCTAGGAAATAAACTAATAAATATCTTTCTAAAAGTTTAGATATCATTGTCCCAAAATTATGTTTTCTATTACTTGCATACGTAAGCATGGTAAGCATTCTACCTAATTGAGTCGAATTACCAGTAGATATCACTATACCTAGTCCACCACCTGATTTTATTATAGACCCTTTAAACAATATATTTTTCATATCTGTAAGAGAAAATATATTTCCTATTATTTTACTTTCAAATTTCTCCTTATAAAAGGCTTCTCCTGTTATACTCTTTTCGTCAACTTTAATTTCATTAGCACTTATTATTCTTATATCTGCTGGAATAACAGAGTCTTTATTAATTTTTACTATATCACCCATTACTAATTCTTCAGATTTTATAATTTTCTGGGCCCCATCTCTAATAACTACTGTATCTGCAGAATTCAACCTTTCTAGAGCTCCTATCTCTTTATCTCTTTTTATAGTATGCATTACTATTAAAATTAAATTTAATAATAATATCAAGGCTGTTATTATACCAAATAAATAGTGTTCAAATACAAATAAAATTATTGTAATTATCAAATTTATAATTATAGATTTTTGCTTTAAAGCATTTAGTATATGTTTATAAATTTTATTTCCACTTGGTAAATCAATCTTATTGGTCCCATATTTTAACCTTAATGCTTCACAATCATTCTCACTAAGTCCATTTTGAACATTACTATTTAGTAATTCAACTATTTGAGCCCAAGAGTTATTGCAGTATTTTTCCAAAAAAACCCCACCATTCTAATTACTTCATTAATAACTTCTTTATTATACTATATTTTTCATTTTTATATATCTACATTCATTTATAGTATAATTATACGTTCAAAGACATTAAAAGGCAAAACTTTAATATCTTATATATATTTTCGATACATATTTGTAAAAGTTAATTTTATTAAAGGCATTTATACTATATAATCTGCATTGGGCTCAATTATTTCTTCATATTAAATTCATTTATTTCTTTGTTTTTGGATTAAAAATTAGTGCCATAAGATATCCAAAGAATATTGATGCTGTAATTCCCGCTGCAGCTCCTTTAATTCCTCCTGTGAAAGCTCCTATTAATCCTGTTTCATTTACTTCTTTTATCGTAGCTTTAGCTAATGCATTTCCGAAGCTCGGTAACGGAACTGTAGCTCCTGCTCCGCCAATAGAAACCAATTTATCATACCATCCAAAAGCACCTACTATAGCTCCAAGCACAACAAACACTACTAAGATTCTTCCTGGAGTTAATTTTGTAACGTCTATTAATATTTGACCTATAACGCAAATAATGCCGCCAACTATGAATGCACTTATATAATTCATTCAATTTTCATTCCTTTCAAGCAATAGATTTTTATAAGCTTATATCTCGTTTATTTATAATTTTTTTCTTCCTTAATTTGAATTCATTTCAATAGCAACTGCATGTGCTATTCCTGGAATTGTCTCACCTTGAAGAGAAGACGTAGTGCTCATAAGTGCACCTGTAGAAACTAACAATACCTTTTTAATTTCCTTTTTCATAAGTCTTTTATATAAGTAACCTGTAAAAACAACTGCTGAACATCCACATCCGCTTCCACCTGACAATGTATTCTGCTTTTCATTATCAAATATAACTTCGCCACAATCTATATGTTGTTTTCTAATATTATACCCAAAATCTTCAATTAATTTATCCGTAAGTTCTCTGCCTATTACACCTAAATCTCCTGTAGCTATAACATCATAATCTTCAGGTTTTCTTCCTGTATCCTTAAAATGATTTACAATAGTATCAGCAGCTGCTGGTGCCATAGCTGCTCCCATATTATTAGCATCTTTTTGCCCATAATCTTTAACTTTTCCTGTTGTCACATATGTTATTTCAGGATAATTTCCCTCATGTCCTAAAACTACTGCTCCTGACCCTGTTACTGTCCACTGAGCTGTGGCTGGTCTCTGAGATCCATATTCAAGCGGAAATCTAAACTGCCTTTCGGCTGAACTAAAATGTGATGATGTAGCTGCAACTACATATTTAGCAAATCCTCCATCCATAATTATTGACGCTAAACTCAAAGATTCTGACATAGTAGAACAAGCACCGTATAATCCAAAGAATGGAATACTAAATTCTCTAGCTGCAAAGCTTGATGAAATAATTTGGTTTAATAGATCTCCTGAAAATAAATAATCTATATCTGTTTCTTTAAGGTTCCCTTTTTTTAAAGCTTGTGATATAGCCGTAAACATCATCTCGCTTTCGGCTTTTTCAAAACTTTCCTTTCCTAAAGTGTCATCATTTAATACCTCATCAAAGTACTCACTTAGTGGCCCTTGCCCCTCTTTAGGGCCTACAATAGAATGTGTTGATATTATTTTGGGTGGATTATCTAATTTTACAGTTTGATTTCCTATCTTTTTATTTTTCATTTGCAAATTAATCACTCCTCTACATTTTTGAATTAAAAGCAACTCGATTATTTATCAAATAAATACATATCCCCATCTTAAAATTCCAATTCCTTTTTTAATTTAAATTATTGAAATTATATAATAAATTATTCCTATTATTACTGATGTACCAATACCATATACCAATACTGGTCCTGCAATTGTAAACATTTTGGCTGCGACTCCAAATATAAATCCTTCTTTTTTAAACTCTATTGCTGGAGAAACTACAGCATTAGAAAACCCAGTTATCGGAACAACAGTACCAGCTCCACCAAAATTAGCCAATTTGGCATATACTCCAGTACCTGTTAACAAAGCTCCTAGAAATACCATTATAATAGGAACCATATTCATTATTTGTTCTTCTGCAATCCCAAATCCTGCTGCAATATTGTAAATCAATTGACCTACATCGCATATTAATCCTCCAACTAAAAACGCTTTTAAGCAATCTTTAAGTATCTTTGATTTTGGAATGGCTTCATTGGCCATATCATTATATTTTTGCTTTATTCTTTCTTCATTTACTTCTTTATTATTAGTCAAGATGATCACTCTCCTTTTTTACCTGTATATCTATCATTTGCAAAATTATTAAGATTAATCGTGTTATTTTTTGGCATATATTTTATAAAAAAAAATAGAATATATATTTGTCCTAATTTAATAAAAAATTATACAAATATATATTCCATAATGACTCTTTTTTATGTTTATCATTTTTCTTACCAATGTATGATCAGCAAATTTTATTCTTCTAACTTTTTCCTCATTTCAGCTAAAACCTTCTTTTCAATTCTTGATACCTGCACTTGACTTATTCCTAACATTTTAGCTACTTGAACTTGTGTTTTATCTTTAAAATAACGTAACATTATAATCTGCTTAGCTTTATTATCTAAACTATTTAATGCTTCTTTAAGAGCTATCTTTTCAATAAGATTTTCATCATCTGCACTTTTCTCACTTAGTTTATCTATTAAAAGAACTGGAGCTCCGTCATCCTGATGTATTGTATCATATAAATATTGTAAGCTATTAGAAGATTCAATTGCAAATAAGATCTCCTCCTTATCAACATTTGCATAATCTGCAAGCTCTTCTATAGTAGGTGATCTCTTAAGCTTTTTGGTTAAAATCTCTTTCTGAAAATGTATCTTTCTAGCAAGGCTTTTAACATTACGACTTACCTTTATCATTCCATCATCTCTTAAAAATCTCTTTATTTCTCCTATAATCATAGGAACTGCATAAGTAGAGAACTTAACATTATAATTTAAGTCGAAATTATTAATAGCTTTAACTAACCCAATAGATCCTATTTGAAATATATCTTCATAATCATATCCCCTATTTAGAAATTTCTTACTTATAGATGACACCAATGGCAAATTCATTTCTATTAATTTATTCATAGCATCAGTATCGCCACTTCTTGCTAGAGCTAATAGCTTTGGATTCTTATCATAATTGTAATCCTCTCGTTTTAAATCCTCTTTTTCCATCTTATTTCACCTAACTTACCACGTTAAATTTCTTCTTAATTACCACCTTTGTACCATTACCTTTTTCACTGTCAACCTCTAACGCATCCATAAATGTCTCCATTACAGTAAACCCCATACCAGATCTTTCCAAATCAGGTCTTGATGTATATAATGGCTCCATAGCTTGCTCTATGTTATCAATTCCAATTCCTTTATCAATAATCGCTATAGTTACTTGATCTTCATTAATTTCTGCTTCAATTCTAACTAATCCATCTTCTCTATTTTCATATCCATGTATTATAGAATTAGTAACTGCCTCAGACACTGCTGTTTTTACATCATTTATTTCATCAATTGTTGGATCTAATTGAGCAACAAAAGCTGCAACTGCAACTCTTGCAAAAGCTTCATTTTGAGATTTGCTTACAAATTCTATGCTCATTTTATTGTCAGACATGATAACCCCTCCATCTAAATGCACCTTACTGCTTCATCTACAGTATTATAATTTTTAATTAACTTGTACAAACCAGCCAGTTCAAAAATCCTATTGACATTCTTGTTAGGTTCTGCAATACAAAGCATCCCCCCTTTGTTCGATAGTTTTTTATATCTACCTAAGACAGCTCCAATTCCTGAACTATCCATAAAAGTAACTCCTGAAAAATTTAAAATAACTTTTTCCATATTATCTCTATCTATCCTATCATCAATTTTTACTCTAACTTCCTCTGCACTATTATGATCTAGTTCACCACTAAGAGTAGTTATTAGAATATTTTCTTGTTTCTCAAATTTTAAATACATATTAATTAAGAATATCTCACAATGTAGTTTTAAACTTATATATTTAAGTTTTAAGATATTCTACGTTCACCTCCTCTTTTACCTTATTTCACCTTTTACCATATTTTAACATACTATTTTATTCAACGTCAAACTATTTATTACATTTTTTTCTATTTATTATAACTCATAATCTTAATTATCCGCCTATATCACATATATTAACGATATATAAAATAAAGATACCGATAATTAACTAAACTACATAATTATCAAATATTAAATGAATCTATCGCTTTTATTTAACGCATAAAAAATAGAAGATAATCCCGATATACTCATATAAATATATATCATAAGATCATCTTCTATTTTATTTTCTTATAGATAACCAAACTATAAGTTAGATTTATACTATAAAATATATCCCAACTAAAAATTAGAATCATCCATCATAATTTCCTTAGAAACTGGAACAACAGTATAATTCTTATTTCGGCGAGCTATATGAATAAGTTCATATCTTAGTTGGGATATCTAACTCAAAGATTTAACTTATTAGATAAGCCAATAATTACTTTTTCTTTTTTCCACCCTTATATTTTAAAATTTCATTTTCTATTTCCTTAAAGAAACTTTTTACTGGTTCTCCTTCATCAAGTATTAATACTTCAATAGCATCCTCTAAAGTTTCCATAGTATATATATGAAACTTTCCATTTCTAATATCATCTTCAACTTCATATCTTAATATTAATTCATCAGCATTTGTACTTGGAATTAAAACACCCTTTCCATCTGTTTTATCAATAATGCTGCAAACTCTATGGAAGCCTTCGATTTTTTCATTGACCCCACCAATTGCCTGAATTTCTCCAAACTGATTTATAGATCCAGTGACAGCAATATTTTGTCTTATTGGCCTCTTACTTAAAGCTGATAGAATACAGATTATCTCTGCCACAGAAGCACTGTCTCCTTCAAGCATTCCATAAGTCTGTTCAAAACTTAATTGAAAATCTACTGGCAATTTTTCATAAGGACTTATTAAATTACTTAATAGTCCTCGCAATATCCCAATCGATTTTTCATGGATATTTCCACTCATCTTGCATTCTTTATGCACATCGATTATTCTTCCATCTCCTATATTTGATAAACATGTTATCCTCATAGGCTTACCAAAACTATAAGATCCATTTCCAACTACAGAAAGCCCGTTAATTATTCCTGTTTTTCTTCCGTTTACTGTTATCAATATCTTTTTACTTTTATAATTATCCATTATATCTTCTAAAATCTTTTCATCTTCATATGCTACATCAATTATATCTTGCTTTTCTATATTTTTTCTTTTATCTTCTTTTGCATTATTATTGGATAGATGCAGTAATTTATTTATATAATAATCATCTATAGATATTTTATTTCTTTGCCCCGCGACCCTCGCAAGGAATTTAATCATTTCCTTAAGAGCATCATCTGTTATATTCAATAAGTTATCTTTTTTTACCTTTTCTTTTATTAATCCTTCAATAGAATTTTTAGTAATATCATTATATTTCAATTCAGTATCCGCTTCTATCCTGATTGGGAATATTTGTTTAAAATCCTCATCATTATCATATAATATCTGAAAACTCTCATAGTCGCCTATTAAAATAACCTTCAAATTAATAGGAATTGACTCTGGCTTTAATCCTGCGATAGATATCATTTCTAAATAACTCTTAGTATAATTATAGTTTACTTTACCATGAATTAATGATTTTTTTAGATAGTAGTAGCTTACTCCACTGCTTATTAACGAACTTAATCTTAGTATAAGACATCCTTCATTAGCCTTTAACAAGCTACCAGCAGAAATCAATGATATATCTGTACTATAACCCCCATTATTGTTTCTATATTCAATAGTACCAATTAAGTTTCCAATAGTAGGATCTTCCTCATAGATAACTCTCGGATGATCTATGCTGGAATTATCAACAATTACATTCACATTATAATTAGAGAATGTATCTTTTAAATACTCTTCATCATCCTCTAAATTGATAGTGTAGCATTCAACTACCCTTTCTTCTATATCATCATACATTTGAAGAAGATATTTATAAACATCATCCTGGGAAATAAATTGTAATAATAAATCATCCTTATGACTCTGCATATTCTTTTTTATAAAATCTTTGTATATACTTTTAAGTTTCTTAATCGATTTTATTTCAATATCTTTTAATGTCTCTAGAATTTCTTCTGCTTCTTTTTTTAATTTTGATGCTTGTTTTTCGATACTTTCTTGAGTGTTACTTTCGAGACTGTCATATTCATTTTGAGTCATCTCATTGCCTTCATCTTTCAAAGGAATAAACACAAACCCTCCGCTAGTTGCTTTAACATCAAAATTCTTATTTTTTGCTGAATCCATAAGTTTTGTTATATAATTATTCCTTTTTTCACTTATTTCTTCAATAATATCTTCCTTTTCCTCATCTGAAGAACTGCTATAAAACTCTACTATGCATTCAAAGTATTTCTCTTTTATATCATCAATCATTTCTTTTAATATATTTCCTTTACCATTTGGTAAAAATAATGCAGTAGGATTTAGTTGTTCTTGTGATGTTACATAGCAAATATCTTTTGGTGCAGGAAGTTTTTCATATATATTTTCAACACACTCTATTAAATTCTCTAGTTTCTCTTTTGAAAACGAATCTACGTAATATATATTGTATCCTTCTTTTTCAACACTCAAGCTCTTTTTAATTCTATTTAAAGTAGATGTAAATTCAGGTACTCTATTAATATTACTTTTTTTAATGTTATCTGTACACGAAGTACAAAAAATAATTTCATTTGGAGTTAATTCTTTCTTCATATCTTATCCCACTTTGAATCTATTATATACTTAATTAAAATATTTCAAAGCAGACCCCTCCCTAAATTGATAGTATATAATATTAATATTCTTTAAATGGCAAAATAGATATATTTTTTTATAAACTAAAACATAAATAATATTAAAAATCAGAATAAAATCACAGGCAACCGTGAAGTTCGAAGTTTTTATACCTCTGTCTTTTCCAGCTCATGTGATAAGAATATAGCATTAAATAAAAAAGATGATTACCTAGATATTAATCTTAGCAACCATCTTAAAAATATTAATTACATGGAATATGAGCAACTTACATTTCATTTAACATCCAAATAAAAAAATTCAACACTCCTGCATATACTAACCAAGCCAAATAAGGAATTAATAGAAATGCCTTTTTCCCAATCTTTTCATAAAACCTCTTTATAGTTAAAATTACAAAGATAATTAAAATAATAAGTTCTAAAAATGCTAACGCATAAAGCTTAAACCCAAAGAAAATTATAGTCCATAAAAAATTTAATAATAGTTGTATGGCGTAAACAAATATCGCAGAGCTTACATCTATATTCTCATATTTTAAAATATATACTTTATATGAGCATATTCCCATAATTATATAAAGTATAGTCCACACAATCGGAAAAACCATTGCAGGTGGCGAAAAAGGTGGCCTAATTAAGCTTTCATATATTGATCTCATATTAGGAACCAATAATGTTGAAAGCCCTCCTATTAAAAGTGGAATAATTATTGATACAAACAATGGAATAATTCTTATCCTCTTTTTATTCCCTGACTTTTCTGACATAAATTATACACCTCAAATTTAAGTAATTAGTTTAACATAACTAATTTAATATATGTTTATTTATGTAAAACTATGATTAATTAATAAAACTATTTATATCAAATTGTAATTATTTTTAGTACCTATAAATTTATTAAATTCATGTCCACTTACTTTTTTCATTTCATATTAAGTTAATTCTACTCAATATATATATCCGAAAACTCTATATCTACCTTTTCCTCTAATAAATTTGTTTCCCAATCTTCATTATTAAATTTATTTTCATACGATTGCTCAACCATAGGCATAATTATTGTGAATTCATTTCCCTTATTATTTGATGTGAGCCGTATAGTTCCTTCTTGAAGTTCAACTAGGGCTTTAGTTAAAAATAACCCTAAACCGCTTCCTTCTTTTAGTCTATTAAAAGTTTTATTCAGTTTAGTAAATTTATCAAAGATATATGGAATGGTTTCTTTATCAATTTTCAAGCCATCATTTTTAACTTTTATAGCAACTTTGTTACCCATATAAAGCTCTACACTCACATTTATTTTCCCCTCTTGCTTTCCATATTTAACAGAATTAGAAAGAATATTCAACATAATTCTTGTTATCATTTCCTTATCACACTTAACATAGATTTCTTCTTCCTGTGCATCAAATGTCAGAGTATTATTTATTAATTTTATGTACTTATTAGAAGCCATCGAAACCTCTTCTACAATGTTAACTATGTTATGTATTTTTAAATTCGGAATTAGATATCCCTCTGAAATTTTATTAGCATCTATAAAATTATTAATAGTCCTTATAAGCCTTAAACAATTTTGTTTTATAATCCGCCTATTTTTATTTACTCCATCTAAATTATTTTCATTAAAATAAATTTGATTGACCTGCAATGCAGAAAATATAAGATTTATAGGCGTTTTCAGTTCATGAGAAATATTAGAGAAAAATTCTTTTTTTATTTCATCCTCTTGCAAATATTCTTCAAGAATTTCTCTCATCTTTTTATTTTCTTTAATTTCACTTATATCATGTATGTAAAGAATCTTGCTTATTTCATCTATGGAAGCCAAAAATATTTCAACTTCGAAATCAGTATGTTTCATTTTTATGCATGGAATATAATTGCCCGCTCTCTTAATATCTTCAAGCGTTATATCAAAATACATTTTTACAAACTCATTTATTTCTATTCCTAAGATCTCATCATTAGTTATGTCTAAAGTTTTTAATGTCCTTTTATTTATATGTCGAAGTCTATCTAGGTAAAATAGAAATACACCACCATAAATAGAATCAATTAATTCATTATTCCTATCTCCGCTCTTTTGGATCATTACATTTATTTCATTTAATATAGAGTTCCTTTTCCTTAATATAGAGTTAAGTTCTTTCTTGGTTTTAGTTGCATTTCCTATATTATTATTAAGTTCTTTTAATGAACTGTCCACTACTTTACTTATTATGTAATCATAAAATTTATATAAAGTAATACATTTAACAATTAATACAAATTCAGAAACTTTAACGTAGCCCATATAAAAACATATAAATCCCAAGTAATTAAATAATATAGAAAAAATATAAAATATTATTTGTCTAAATTCATCAATGGTAAATTGCCTTCTTTTAGATAAAGTATCTTGTACTGTAGATATACACAAACCTATACTTAACAAAACACTTATAGTAATGCACCATATAAAAAGTGATACTTCATAAGGATTATGTATTCCATTTCCTCCATTGAAGCCAATAACAAGCATTATAATGATTAGTATTTCTGATATACATATTATAAGACTCTTTCTATCATTATTTTTAACCACAAGTCCTATTTTTATTATGCAGTATTCTAAAGTAGCATGCATACTATAAAGAAGTATGAAGTAACTTTTAGAAATATCCTTAAATAATATTATTATCTCAGTAACATTTATAGCTAGTATCATAATAAGTATTAAATATATCATTTTAAATCTTGCTACAAAACCTTTGCCTACAAACTTACCTCTTATTATATATACATAAATAAACGCAAAAATCATAGATATTGCAATTATATTATTTAATAGCAAATAAAAATTAACATTATCAGAAATAATAGAGCATAAAATTATTAGTACCGTTAAAAATGCATACTTCTGCATGTTTCTAATTCCCCTAATTTTTATCTTTATTTTGTCCAATACTAAGAAACTATTATACATCTCTATATCCCTTTCCTAAATTCAATGCTTACAGTTGTCCCTGAATCACTATTTCTTTTTATTTCTATTTTTCCGCCTTGTAGTTCAATTAATTGCTTTACTACAAAAAGCCCTATGCCTGTCCCACTTTTTCGGTCAGGATTACAATTTCCTCCAATTGAATATCTATTAAATGCTTCATATATAAATTCTTCATCTATTCCAATTCCATTATCTTCTACAGATATATTAACCTTATCATCAAATTCATTTACCACCACACATATTTGTCCACCATCTTTGGTAAACTTCACAGCATTAGAAACTAAATTTAGAATTATCCTATACATAAATTCACGATCAATATCTAAGTAACACTCTTCAGTGTTGGTATCAAAAATTAAATCTATATTATTTAACTTCACATATTCTACTAATGACATTACATTGTCCTCTATGACCTCAACTATGTTCATATTCTCTAATCTTGGCGTTAAATAATGGGAATTTATCTTTGAATTATCTATTAAATTATTGGTTAATTTAATTAAAGAGATACAGTTTTGCTTGGATATATCATTATATTTCTTTAAAATATCAAAGTCTTCTTTTTGAACATATATTTTTTCTACCTGCATTGCCGAATATATTACATTTATTGGCGTTTTCAAATCATGACTTATATTTGAAAGAAATTCTCTCCTAATACTTTCTTCAATTTGTTTATTCTCAACTTCTTTCCTTATTTCATCCACAAGAACTTTAGAAGTTCTATCTTTAATCAATAGCAACTTCCATGATAAATTTTCATAATAAGGCAAAAATTCTGCTTTTATAAATTTTTTTTGATTTCCTATATAAAGGATTGCATTATAATCCTTATTTTCTGTATTGTTATTTATAAAATCAATATAATTGCTTATTTTTTTATTTATTATTTCTCTTTTTTTTGAGATTCCTGAAATCTTTAGAAATTGCTTATTCACAAATAATATTCTATCATTCTCTGCATTCAGAATTATAATTGGATGTGGCATGAACCTAAATAATGTTGAATATAAATACTCTTTGCTTTTTAATAAATTTATTGAACTCTCCAACTTGGTATTCCCTAATTCTATTTCATGATTTAGTTCATCTAATTCCCCATTTTTATAATTCAATGAACTTGATAAGGCCCTATATGGATCTTTAACCAACCTAGATATAATAAAATTCCAAAGCATTGTAAAGTTTGCAAAATGTATAACTTCAATTAATGCCTCTTTTATATATTGGCTATTGTTAAATGCATATATATTAATTAAAAATATCAGAACCGTTGAGGATATGTAAACTTTTATAATGCTCCATCCATGTTCCCTTAAGTAGTTTGATTTTTTTAAGTTCATAACTATTTTTATAAATGCTGGTATCTCAATAACCGTATACATAATTTTCACAAAGAGTATAGTCAAATTAGAAAAATGACTCAGTAAAGTGCATGTAATAATTAAAATTAATATTCCATAACTTTCTATCTTTAATTTTCTTCTTTCAAAATAATATTCAGTTAATACATAACTAGCAAAAGTTTCTATTAGTAATATACTCTCTCTGCTTAAATTTATATAATTTTTAATTTCCATTAAATTATTTGCATCATAAATTTTCATTATAAATCCAAACGCTGATATAAAAATCATTAGTGAGAAAAATATTATTATTATCTTCGAAACATATCTCTTGTAAAATCTTCTCACTTGCTTTAATAATACAAATAAAGTTATACTTAGGGTTATGTAATAAATTCTAAAAATTAAAGGTATATGTACATTAGCATCATTAACAATAAATTTTAATATAAAATATAAAAATATACTTGCTATATAAATGAGGATATTTCATAATTAAAATATCCGAATCTGTGGATAACTTTTAGAAATTTTTAAAAAAAGCCGATAGC
>NZ_JBJIAB010000025.1:0-84852 GCF_045310795.1 Candidatus Clostridium helianthi | reverse complement strand
ATTAATCTATAAATATATTAAAACCAATTTATTCATTATTATAAAAGTTAAAATTATTAAAAGATATGTATAAAGATATGTATAAAGATGTGTGAAAAGAATAGTGTGAAATTATGTAATTACAATAATAAATCATTGGTTAGAAATATATTTATAGATTTTTTATAAATGTATATAAAATTAATATGATAATGAAGCAGTTTTAGAAGTTAATAAAATCATTTATCTAATGTCTAGTCATTATTGCATTCCGATCTTACATTAAGCTGGAGACGGTGATGGTATCAGGGCGGGACATTAGGTGATTATAAGAGTTATTTTGTATTAGATTTAGTAATATTACAATGGAATGATATTCGGAAGAAATTAGAAATTATTTTAAAATTAAAATTTATTTAACTTAACTATAATAAGAATATAAATTTATCACATAATAAGTAAACGATTTAAAAAAATTACACGTAGTGGAGGTTTTTATGGGATTAGAGATGAATAATATAAAAAATGCCATTATTAATGGTAAGACAGTGCTTGGCATTGAACTAGGTTCAACTAGAATTAAAGCAGTTTTAATAGATGAAAATAATACTCCAATAGCTTCAGGTAGCCATGATTGGGAAAATAAATATGTTAATAATATTTGGACTTATGGTTTAGATGAAATCTGGACTGGTGTTCAAGATAGTTATAAGAAGATGGCTGAGGATGTCAAAGAAAAATATGGAGTTACTATTCAAACAATAGGCGCAATTGGATTCAGTGCTATGATGCATGGATATATGGTTTTTAATAAAGAGGGAGATCTTTTAGTACCGTTCCGTACATGGCGTAACACTATTACTGAAAAAGCCTCAGAAGAATTAACAAAATTATTTAACTACCATATCCCTCAAAGATGGAGTATTGCTCATCTTTACCAAGCAATATTAAATGGTGAAGAACATGTGGCTGATATAGATTTCCAAACAACTTTAGAGGGATATATTCATTGGAAATTAACAGGTGAAAAAGTTATAGGTGTTGGAGAGGCATCTGGAATGTTCCCTATTGATATAGATACAAAGAATTATAATGCACGTATGATTGATCAATTTGATGAGTTAGTAGCTCCTAAGAATTTTTCGTGGAAACTTGGAAATATTTTACCAAAGGTATTGTTAGCTGGAGAAAATGCAGGTGTACTTACTGAAGAAGGTGCAAAGCTTTTAGATGTTACAGGACAATTAAAAGCAGGTATTCCATTCTGCCCTCCAGAAGGCGATGCAGGAACAGGAATGGTTGCAACTAACAGTATTGCAAAGCGTACAGGTAATGTATCAGCAGGAACATCTGTTTTTGCAATGATCGTACTTGAAAAGGAATTATCAAAAGCATATGAAGAAATAGACTTAGTTACAACTCCTACTGGTAATTTAGTAGCTATGGTTCATTGTAATAATTGTACTTCGGATCTTAATGCTTGGGTTGGATTATTTAAAGAATTTGCAGAGGCATTTGGTGTAGAAGTTGATATGAATAAGTTATTTGCAACTCTATATAATAAGGCACTTGAAGGGGATTCGGATTGTGGCGGATTATTAGCTTATAATTACTTCTCAGGTGAGCATATAACTGGTTTTGAAGAAGGACGCCCACTATTTGTACGTTCAGCAGAGAGTAAATTCAATCTAGCTAACTTCATGCGCGTACATTTATTTACATCATTAGGAGCACTAAAAACTGGTTTAGACCTTCTTCTTAAAGAGGAAGGTGTTAAGGTCGATGAAATGTTAGGACATGGCGGTTTATTTAAGACTAAAGGTGTAGGACAAAAGATAATGGCAGCAGCTATAGATGCACCAGTTTCTGTGATGGAAACTGCTGCCGAAGGCGGAGCGTGGGGAATTGCAGTACTTGCATCTTATATGATAAATAAAGATGAAAATGAGACATTAGACGATTATCTTACAAATAAAGTGTTTGCAGGACAAATAGGTACAAAAATAGATCCAGATTCTAAAGATGTTGAAGGATTTAATGAATTTATAAAACGTTACACTAGTGGGCTTGCTATTGAAAGAACAGCTATAGATAGCCTTAAATAGAAAGTATGATTAATAAGGTTGAATTCAATAAAAAGGATTTAACCTTATTATCTATTTCCTATAAATAATAAATGTATGGACAAACAATATAGAGTTTATGTTTATATTATAACTCACCTCAATTATAGATATTTGGATTCATAAAAATTGTAAAAATATCATTGAAGTGGCTAAGAATCAGTTTATATATACTTTATCATGCTCTGATTTCTAGTTTAACAAGTTAAAATTGAACAGTCTATTGCAATGAATCGTAGATGTATGCACATTGGTAAAGAAATATAATAAAATTGTACATACAATATAAAAAAAACTATTGCTATACTGATGAAAACAATATATAACAAATACATGAAGTACGTACAACGTATTAACAAGTGCTATCTTCTAAAATTATAGTACATTAAGAGTTATAGTATGTGTATCATATAGAAGTGACAAAATAAGTTATTCTTAAATTGTACAAGCAGGATACATATATAAATAAATGTTAATGTAAATTTTTATTATGATAATAAAGAAGAATATTGCTGTACTTACAAGATATATATCATAGAGCATATATAGGAAAATGTATTTTCCATGATATATATTCAAATTATATGAATAATATCAATCAAACATTAAACAATAATATTTACTAGGATAGGGGAGGAATTTTATGAATGAAAAGCACATTACTTTATGTAACAAATTATTATACTATCTAGTAGCTCCTGGCTTATTACTATATTTTATTTCTATCGATTCAGGAATAATTACTTCTTCTTTTGGTGTACTAGCTATATTTGGATTAGCCATTTTACTTGGAGTAGGAATACCAATGATTTATAAGAGAAAGAATCCAGAGTATAAATTCAATATTAGTAGTAAATATGCTAATGCTATGGCTATATTAGTTATTCTTGAGTTAACTTACAATATGTCAAAATAAATAAGAATATGACTAGATTTGATGAAAACGTATTGATAAGGTTGAATTTTTGTTTATAAGCATATTAAAAAATTATATTGTTTTTAATAATTTAGAATATTAACTTTTAGTCCACTTTAATTTATCAGAAATGATAACGATTAAGCAGATTAAAAGAAAATATAAATTTATAATTTATTATATGGGAAGTTGAAGGGAGAAAATATTATGAAGAAAAAATTAATGGCTATGTTATTATCAATGGCATTACTAGGTTCTATCGGTGGATGTAGTGTAACAACTAGTGCTCCAAACTCAGATGCAGATAATTCTAAAACAGAGTCACAAACAAAAACTGACGGGGGATCAGGAAGCGGAAAAACAATAGGTATTTTAATGCCAACTAAATCTTCTGAACGTTGGATAAATGATGGAAATGATATGGTAAAACAGTTAAAAGATCTTGGCTATAATACAGATCTTCAATATGCTGAAGACGTTGTAGAAACTCAAGTATCACAAGCAGAAAACTTAATTACAAAAGGTGTTAGTGGTTTAGTAATTGCAAATATCGATGGTGAATCTTTAACTGATGTTTGTCAAAAAGCTAAAGATGCAGGAATTCCTGTTATAGCTTATGACCGTTTAATTAAAAATACTCCAAATGTAGACTACTATATTTCATTTGATAATAAACTTGTAGGAACTCAAATGGGTCAATATATCGAAAAGAAATTAGATTTAAAAAATGCACAAAAATCATTTAACATAGAATTATTTGCTGGATCTCCAGATGACAATAATGCTCATATGTTCTTTGAAGGTGCAATGGAAGTACTTCAACCATATATAGATTCTAAGAAATTAACTGTAGTTTCAGGTCAAACTAAATTCGATGAAATCTGTACATTAAGATGGGATGGAGCTTTAGCACAATCAAGAATGGAAAATATATTAACTGGTAACTACTCAGGTGGTAAAAAAGTTGATGCTGTATTATCTCCTTATGATGGTATAAGCCGTGGTGTTGTAGAAGCGTTAAGAAGTGTTGGATATGGTTCAGGGGATCTTCCATGGCCAGTAATTACAGGGCAAGATGCAGAAACAGCTTCAATTAAATCTATAATTGCAGGAGAGCAAACATCAACAATATTCAAAGATACAAGAAAATTATCAGCTCAAGCTGTTAAAACAATCGATGCAGCTATTAAAGGTCAAAAAGCTGAAGTTAATGATGAGAAGACTTACAACAATGGAGTAAAAGTTGTACCATCTTACTTATGTCAACCTGTATCTGTAGATAAAACAAACTACAAAGAAGTTCTAATTGATTCAGGATATTTAAAAGAAGCAGATCTTTCTAAATAAGATTAACAGCAGTAATGATAGTGCGGACAACTTTGTTCCACTATCATTCAAATAAGGAGGGGCGTGACGTATGTTAAAAGACAATGATATTATTCTTGAAATGATAAATATAACTAAGACATTTCCTGGTGTAAAAGCACTAGATAATGTTAATTTAAGAGTGCAATCAGGAGAAATTCATTCTCTTTGTGGAGAAAATGGAGCAGGTAAATCAACTTTAATGAAGGTATTAAGTGGAATATATCCTCACGGATCATACGAAGGTGCAATTCTATATAATGGAAAGGCATGTAAATATAAAGGCATAAAAGACAGTGAGGCAGATGGAATAGTTATTATACATCAAGAATTAGCTTTGAGTCCACATCTTAGTATAGGAGAAAATATATTTATAGGAAACGAAATTGCAAGTCATGGAGTTATAGACTGGCAAGAGGTAAGAATTAGAACTAAAGAATTACTTAAAAAGGTCGGATTAGATGAAGACCCAGATACAATAGTTAACACACTTGGTGTTGGTAAACAACAATTAATTGAAATTGCAAAGGCATTATCAAAGAACGTAAAATTATTAATTCTAGATGAACCGACTGCATCATTAAATGAAGATGACAGTGAAAATTTATTAAAATTAATGTTAGAGTTAAAATCACAAGGAATTACATGTATTTTAATTTCACATAAGTTAAATGAGGTTTCAAGAGTATGTGACTCTATAACAGTACTACGTGATGGAGCTAGTATTGAAACATTAGATGCCTCTGGAGGGCAAATCTCAGAGGATAGAATTGTTAAAGGGATGGTTGGTCGTGAACTTACAGACCGTTATCCAAAAAGAACTCCTAAAATTGGAGATGTGATGTTTGAAATAAAGGATTGGAATGTATATCATCCAGATTATCCGGATAGAAAAATGGTTGATAATGTAAATATAAAAGTTAGAAAAGGCGAAGTACTTGGAATTGCAGGGCTTATGGGTGCTGGAAGAACTGAACTTGCAATGAGCATTTTTGGTAGAACATATGGACAAAAGATTTCTGGTAGCATTTTAAAAGAAGGTAAAGAAATTCATATTAAGACAGTTAAAGATGCAATTAATGCAGGTATTGCTTATGTAACTGAAGATAGAAAAGAAGCAGGTTTAAACCTAATTGATGATATTCGTCACAACATTTCAATAGCATCATTAGGCAAAATTTCAAATAATGGTGTTATAAATGAACAAGTTGAAATTTTAGCTGCAGAAGAATTTAGAAAATCAATGAAAATCAAAACCCCAAGTATATTACAAATTACAGGAAACTTAAGTGGTGGAAATCAACAAAAAGTAGTACTTTCAAGATGGGTTTATGCAGAGCCAGACTTACTAATTCTTGATGAACCTACTAGGGGAATTGACGTTGGAGCAAAATACGAAATATATACAATTATAAATGATTTGGTAGCTCAAGGAAAAGCAGTTATTGTAATTTCATCCGAATTACCTGAAGTCCTTGGATTAAGTGACAGAATCTATGTCATGAACGAAGGAAAGATTATTGGAGAATTAGATAAGAAAGATGCTACTCAAGAAGTTATCATGAGTAAAATTGTTGCATCAAAATAGGGAGGTAGTAAAATGAGTGAAGCAAGAGTTGAAGAAAAAAAAGTTGCAAAAAATACATTTAATAAATTTATGAAAGACAATGGTATGCTAGTTGCATTATTGGTGGTAGTAGTTATATTCTCGATTTTAACTAAGGGAGTTATGTTAAAATCACTTAACATAACAAATTTAATTCAGCAAAATGGTTACGTACTTATTCTTGCAGTTGGAATGCTTTTAGTAGTTATTGTAGGTACGGTCGATCTTGCGGTTGGTTCAGTGTGTGCCTTTGTTGGAGCAATAGCCGGTGTTCTTATGGTTAATAAAGGAATGAATCCGGTAGTATCTGTTGTTCTATCACTTTTAATAGGTGCAGCTGTTGGAGCTGTACAAGGATATTGGATTTCGTATAAAGCAATTCCAGGATTTGTTGTAACATTAGCGGGACAATTAATCTTTAGAGGATTCTCAATGATAATATTAAATGGTAAGACAATAGCTCCATTCCCAAATGAATTTGCGAACTTAGGATCTGGATTCATACCTCCACTATTCTACTTTAAAATGGGTGATATTTACTTAGTAGGATCAGCAATGATTATAGGTGTTATACTATCAGCAATCATGGTGTTTAATAATATAAAAGGAAGAAAGAAACTTCAAAAATATAATTTCAATGTTGATCATAATTCAATGTTCCTTGCTAAAAATATAATATCAGTTGTAGTAATTATGGGTGGAAGCTTTGTATTAGCATCTTATAAAGGTATACCAAATATATTAATAATAGCAGGAGTATTAATAGCAATTTACTCATTCATTACTACTAAAACAGTATTTGGTAGACAAGTATATGCAGTTGGTGGTAATAAAAAAGCAGCAGCTTTATCAGGTGTAAACGTTGATAAGATTACATTCTTAGTATTTGTAAATATGGGATTGATGGCAGCATTAGCAGGACTCGCTTATGCAGCACGTGTTAACTCAGCACAACCTAAAGCAGGTGTTAACTTCGAATTAGATGCTTTAGCAGCTTGCTATATGGGTGGTGCATCTACAGCAGGTGGTACTGGAAGAATTTTAGGAGCAGTTGTTGGTGGACTTGTAATGGGAGTACTTAATAATGGTATGTCTTTAATGGGAGTTGATAATAACTGGCAACAAGCTATCAAAGGATTTGTATTATTATTCGCTGTAGTATTCGACTTATATTCAAAGAAAAAGAAATAAATATAGCAGCAATATAATAAATGGTTTCTTCAAACTTTAAAACATAGTCTGTTAATAAAATGTGTTAAATAAATTAAGGAAAAGAAAATGTATGAGGTTAAGGCAAGTTTTGCACTAAATATTTTATATATAGTGCAGAACTTGCCTTTTACTATTACGTATAATTTGAAAGATATATCGTTAAGAGTAAGTATTAGATAGTACTACTTATAATACTTTGTTTTTAGATATGTATATGTGTTGAAATTCACAATTCACATTTCAACGATTCACAATTGCGGCTAAAATTCTTGTGATATTTTTAGAATTATAATGAAGGATTACTTTTTCAATATATATGTTAAGAAAAAAAGAACTACTAATAATAGTAAAATTAATATATAATTTAGTGGACAATTATATATTAATTTAGGCAAGCGTTATTAATTAAATGAGTTGATAGATAAAGTATTAGAACTACAAATGAAAAAGATGGAGGAATAAAATGAATACTAGAATAATAGTAGACAGTTGTGTTGATTTTAATAATGAAGTTTTTGGAAATGAAGAGTATATGGAAAGAATTCCATTTAAAATTATTATTGATGATGAAGAAATCGTTGATAAGAATGTAAATATAAATGATCTACTTGAAAAAATGAAAAGCAGCAAAAACAAAATTAAAACAGCATGCCCATCGCCACATGATTTTCTAGAAGCTTTAAAAAAGTGTAAAAATAATTTTGTTGTAACCATTTCTGGTAAATTAAGTGGATCACATAATAGTGCTGTATTGGCAAAGGAAATGTTTCAAGAAGAGTTTCCAGAAAGTTTCGTTCATGTATTCGATTGTAAGACAGCAGTATCTGGAGCTGATCTAGTTGTTTTAAAAATAAAAAAGTTAATTGAAGAAAAAGCACATAATTCTCAGATTGTAGAGCAAGTTACTGAATACATAGAAAATATGAAGACATTATTTGTTTTAGATAAATTGGACAACCTAGTTAAGAATGGTAGGATAAGCAGTGCAAAAGCTTTAATGGGATCACTTCTGCAAGTTACTCCAATTATGACTGCTAACGATGGAGAAATTGTGCTAAAAGAGCAAGTAAGAGGGAAGAAAAAGGCATTTAATAGACTAATAGACCTAATAGGTGAAGAAGGCAGCGATTTTAAAAATAAGGTTCTAGGAATAGGGCATATAAATGCAAGAGAAAAAGCAGAAAAGCTTAAGGAAGAAATAAAAAACAAATATAACTTTGAAGATATAATAATTTTTGAAGGAAGCGGATTAAGTACTGTTTATGCTGATGATGGTGGGATTGTAATTTGCTACTAACGCTAAATTATAAAATATTAATTATATAATTTCACAGTTAGCTATTTTGATTTATGAGAATGTCATTACATAAAATATTTAGATGAATGATATCAGTAGATAATCCTAAGAAAATATTTAATAAAATAAGAAATATAAAGAAAGCTTTGCATTAGTTAATATAGTTAATGTAAAGCTTGCTTATTTTTTGAATATAGAAGAAGTTATAACTTAGTTTTATTTTGATTTCTCCATTGCCTAGGAGATATATTATAGAATTCTTTGAAGGATCTAGAAAAGTGAAACTGATTTGGATATCCAGTTAGTTCAGAAATTTCTCTAATAGATATATTATTATCCTTCAACATTTCGCATGCTTTAGATAACCTATACTTAATTAAAAACTCCTGAGGAGTAGTTTTCATAGAGTTTTTAAATATTTTACCAAAGTAACTTCTATCTAAGTTACACCATTTTGCGATATTTTCAACAGAAATATTATTGTTATAATTCTTTTCAATGTAATTTATAGCTTCTCTTACATAAAATTCTTGAAGATTACTAGCACTTTTGGTGTTATTAAAACTTGAATTTTCTAGTAGAGCATAGAAGAATAAATAAAGATGACCTAAAATAGCTGAATCAGGAGCACTTGGGTTATTTAATAAAAACATTAGATTGTCCTTTATAGAATTATCATCATTATTATATTCTTTAGGTGTAAAAATTGGATTTTTGCTTGATAGACCTATTTCTTCAAGATATCGTTGGGCTTTTAAGCCTTCAAATTCTACCCAAACATAATTCCAGGGATCATCTTTATCAGCCTCATAAGTGTTAATTATATTTGGGGTTAATAAGAAACCTTCCCCCGCTTTTATAGTATAAATGGAGGAGTCATTTTGTGTTCCTTTATTAAATGAGTAGAGTCTTCCTTTTCCAGATAGAACATAATGGAAAAGAAAATGATTTTTAACCGTGGGGCCAAATGAATGTAGGGGATCACAACGTTCTGAGCCAAATTGATAAAGTATAATATCTACATAATTTATGTTATTAAAAATATAACTTTTAAAATCGGCCAAATGGTATACCTCCTTTTGAAAACGTTAAATGGATAAATTTTCTTCCATTATAACATAAAATATATACTTTTGCGTTTATAGTTGAACAATAACTAAGTAATATAGCAAAAGTATATATTATTAGCTTGTTTATTCTATGTATTCCGGAATTTTTTAATGATAATATTTAATTATAGAAAGTGAATAAAGTCCAAAGAACGCTTTATACTGCAGTAATAGCATCTGATGTGCAAAACAACAAAATTATATAGAAATTCTATATAATTCGTTTTTAGCTAATTTTTGAAAAGCTTTACTTAAATCCTTTTAACGATAATAATATATATATTTGCTTATAATTTGAACAAATTAAAATGATGAATGTGATTTTAATATTAGTGTTGCAAACTACATATTAAAAATATATTTGTTTACAAAATCGAATATGTACAAAAATAGGAGGGAAATTTAATGAAAAAGAAAATTGTTTCTTTAATCTTAGCTAGTATGATGGCTGTTACAGGACTTGCTGGGTGTGGTAGTTCAAATTCTGCAGCAACTGGTGGACAAGACACAGCTAAGGGATCTAGTGGGGGAGATGTACACATTACTTATGGAATTTGGGATTCTAATCAGGAAAAAGGTCTTAGGAAAATGGCAGATGAATTTGAGGGAAAAAATCCAGGGATAAAAATTGATATACAAGTAACGGGTTGGAGCGATTATTGGACAATGTTAGAGGCGGCAGCTACAGGAGGATCTCTGCCAGATACCTTTTGGATGCATTCAAACGAAATTTATAGGTATGCATCAAATGGAATGCTTATGGATTTAACAGATAAAATTAACAAAAGTGATGATGTGAAATTATCTAATTATCCAGAAGGGTTGGTGAAGATATATAATTTGAATAATAAACAATACGCTATTCCAAAGGATTATGATACTATAGGTCTTTGGTATAACAAAACAATGTTTGATAAAGCTGGTATTTCATACCCTGATGAAACATGGAACTGGGATAAGCTATACGAAGCAGCAAAAAAATTAACAACAGGTGATGGAAAGCAATATGGATTCCTAGCACCTTTACACAATCAAGAAGGATATTATAATTTTGTATATCAAAATGGCGGAACAATCATAACTGATGATAAAGTATCAGGATATGATAACCCTAAGACAATAGAATCAATGAAATATTATGTGAGATTTGTTAGTTAGGGATTGTCACCTAAAATTTTTGATGATGCAGCACGTGCAGAGACACTACAAAATGGACTATGCGCAATGGGATTCTTTGGTTCTTGGAATTTAAGTGGATTTGCAGCAAATGACTATATGACTAAGAATTTTAATGTTACAGTGTTACCTTCAGCAAATGATGGAAAGAGAGCTAGTATCTTCAATGGACTTGGAAATGCAATTTCTGCTAATACAAAACATCCAGAAGAAGCTTGGAAATGGGTTCAATATTTAAGCTCAAAGGAGGGACAGACAAAGCAAGCTGAACTTGGAGTTGCAATTTCTGCGTATAATGGCACAGCAGATGCATGGATAAATTCAAACAAAACATTTAATATAAAATGCTTTGTTGATATGGTTAAATATGCACAAATAAGACCATATTCTAATACAACTGCAAAATGGGAAGATAAGGCATATGAAATGTTAAAAGGTGCATTTACTGGAGAAAAGACAGTAGAAGATGCTTGTAAAGATACTGCTAAAATGATGAATGATGCATTAAAAGAGGAAAAATAAAATAATTATTTATGATTACGGCAGCAAGTATGTTGCCGTAATCTTTAAAATAAATATGATAGGAGATGAATATATGGCAAAAAATATAACAGTAAATATAGGAAAACCATCAAAACGAACAGTTAATGAGTGGAAATGGGCATATTTTTTAGTCGCTCCTACTATTATTGGACTTATAATATTGAATATTATTCCTATTATTGAAACCCTATATTTAAGTTTTTTCAAGAGTGGAGATTTTGGAAAGGGAAATATATTTGTTGGCTTAAGTAACTATAAAAAGATGCTTGGAGATGTCCAAGTATGGTACGCAGTAGGAAATACTTTAAAATATACAATTATAGTTGTACCAGTAACAGTAATAATAGCAATGGTCTTAGCTGTATTATTAAATTCCAAGATTAAGGGAAAAGGTATTTATAGAACAATATATTTCATTCCAATGGTTGCTGCACCGGCAGCAATAACAATGGTTTGGAAATGGTTATATAATAATCAATTTGGTCTTATTAATTATATTCTATCTAAAATTGGAATTGGACCTGTAGATTGGATCGATAACCCTAATATTGCTCTTTATTCTATAGCTATTATTGGAATATGGAGCACAGTTGGATATAGCATGGTTTTGCTTATAGCAGGCCTTCAGGAAATACCAAAAGACTATTATGAGGCTTCAAGTATTGATGGTGCAAAACCAGTACGACAATTCTTCAATATTACCTTACCCCTTGTGTCTCCAACCTTATTTTTTGTTGTTGTTACTAGTATAATTCAGGCAATGCAAGTATTTGATGTCATTTATATGATGATTGATGTAGCTAGTCCTGCATATGATAAGACAGTATCGTTAGTTTATTTATTTTATAATAGCTCATTTAAGTATGCAGATAAAGGATATGGTTCAGCTATAGTAATGTTACTTCTTGCTATTATTATGATAATTACAGTATTTCAAATGAAAGCACAGAAGAAATGGGTTAATTACATGTAGAAAGGGGAACTATATTATGAAAATGAAAAGAGATGCTTCAAAATTATTTATACATTTACTTCTATTGCTTGGAGTAGTAATTATGATATTGCCATTTGTTTGGATGATACTTACATCATTTAAAACTGTATCAGAGTCTACTTCAATGAATCCATATGTAATTTTTCCATCAGATTGGAAGATTGAAAATTACTTTGAAGCAATAAGACAAAACGATTTTCTTATATTATATTTTAATACTTTTGCAATGATGTTTTTAAGGATATTTTGTTCAGTGGCTTTTAGCGCTATGGCAGCTTATGCCTTTGCGAGATTAAAATTCCCAGGAAGAGATTTTTTATTTGGAATTGTGTTATTTCAAATGATGGTTCCAGTTCAACTTTTTATAATTCCACAATATTTGATGGTAGATAAAATTGGAATGAGAAATTCAATATTTGCGCTTCTTTTTCCAGGACTTGTAAGTGCATTTGGTACATTTTTGTTAAGGCAATTCTTTATGGGATTGCCAAAAGAATTAGAAGAATCTGCAAGGCTTGATGGTTGCAATATAGGACAAACCTTTTTAAAAGTTATGTTACCCTTAACTAAGTCTGGCCTGGTTGCACTTGGGATATTTACAGCATTATTTGCATTTAAGGATTTAATGTGGCCGCTAATTATTAATTCTAGTGCTGATTCCGCAACTTTATCATCGGCACTTGCAAAAATTCAAAGTGCATATTCTGTTAATTATCCTCAATTGATGGCTGCGTCTGTACTTGCCATTTGGCCAATGCTTGCAATTTATATTGTATTCCAGAAACAATTTATAGAGGGTATAGCAACTTCAGGTGGAAAACTTTAATTCAATAATTCTAATGAACAAAGATAATTTGCAGAAATACATGGGGAGGAGTAGTAACATGGCAATTAAATTCAACGCAAAATCAAAGGAATTTCATTTATACAATAAAGAGATAAGTTATATCATAAAAATACTAGATAATAATGAGCTGGGAAATTTATATTATGGGAAGAGGATACATCATAAAGAATCATTTTCATATCTTTTTGAAGGAGGGATGCGTCCTTTAGCAGCATATGTATTTGAAGGGGATACTTTCTTCTCATTGCAACATACTAGGCAGGAATATCCTTCTTATGGGACAACAGATTTTCGGTATCCTGCATTTGAGATAAAGCAGGAAAATGGAAGTAAAATTACTAATTTTCAATTTCAATCCTATAATATTTTTCAAGGTAAAAAGAAGTTAGAACAACTTCCAGCTACCTATGTGGAAAATGAGAAAGAAGCACAAACTTTAGAAATAATATTATATGATGATTTGATTAGTACAAGATTAATATTAAGTTACACCATATATGAAGATTTTCCAATAATAACAAGGAATACAAAGTTTATGTATGAAGGAGAAGATAAAGTTACATTAACAAAGGCGATGAGTTGTAGTATAGATTTACCAGATTATGATTACGAAATGGTGCATCTTTCTGGAGCTTGGAGTAGAGAAAGACATATAAGAAATAAAAAATTAGACCATGGAGTTCAATCAATTTACAGTTTAAGAGGGACAAGTAGTGCAGAGCATAATCCATTTATAGCCTTGAAGAGACCAAGCACAACTGAGTTTGAGGGCGAAGTGTATGGATTTAGCTTGGTTTATAGTGGGAATTTTTTGGGTGAAGTTCTTGTTGATACGCATGATACATCTAGAATTATGTTAGGAATTCATCCAAGTATGTTTGAATGGATACTAAATAAAGATGAAAGTTTTCAAACTCCAGAAGTTGTAATGGCCTATTCAGATAAAGGAATAAACGGAATGAGTCAGGCTTACCATAAATTATATAGAACCAGACTTGCTAGAGGCTATTGGAGAGATAAGGCAAGGCCAATTCTAATAAATAATTGGGAAGCTACAACATTTGATTTTGATGAAGAGATAATATTAAATATTGCAAAAACAGCAAGTGAATTAGGCATAGAGCTATTTGTGTTAGATGACGGATGGTTTGGAAGTAGAAATAATGATAAAGCAGGGCTTGGAGATTGGTATGTAAATACTAAAAAGCTTCCAGATGGAATAGTTGGACTTTCAAAGAAGATAGAAAACATGGGTATGAAATTTGGACTTTGGTTTGAACCAGAGATGGTAAATAAAGATAGTGATTTATACAGAGCTCATCCAGATTGGATTATCCATACACCAAATAGGACGGCATCCCATTGTAGAAATCAGTATACATTAGATTTTTCTAGAAAAGAAGTTGTAGATTATATTTATAATGCAATGTCAAAGGTATTCAGAGAGGCATCAATATCATATGTAAAGTGGGATATGAATAGATATATGACTGAATGTTATAGTGTATCTGCAATTGCGGAAAATCAAGGAAAGGTAATGCATGAATACATTTTAGGAGTGTATGCATTATATGAAAGATTAACATCTGAATTTCCACACATTTTATTTGAATCATGTTCGAGTGGTGGTGCAAGATTTGATCCGGGGATACTTTATTATGCACCACAAGGATGGACAAGTGATAATACCGATGCAGTTGAACGTATGAAAATACAATATGGAACTTCATATGTTTACCCAATAAGCTGCATGGGGGCTCATGTATCTGAAGTTCCGAACCAACAAGTTTTTAGAATAACGCCACTAGAAACTAGAGCAAATGTAGCTTATTTTGGAGCTTTTGGATATGAGTTAGATTTAAATCATTTATCCGAAGAAGAAAGAACGATTGTGAAGAAACAAGTTAAATTTATGAAAGAAAATAGAGAATTAATACAAAAGGGAACTTTTTATAGGCTTATAAGTCCTTTTGAAAATAAATTAAATTCTTGGATGGTTGTCTCAGAAGATAAATCCGAAGCAATAGTTGGTTATTATAAAATACTTAACACAGCTAATGAAGGTTTTAAGAGGATAAAGTTACAAGGATTAGATGAAAATAAAAAATATTATATAAATAATAATAAAGAAGAATCTTTTTTTGGAGACGAATTAATGTTTGCTGGAATTCCAGTAAGATCAGAAGATTTTTGCGAACATGGTGGAGATTTCACTTCAGCAATATATCATTTGAATGAAATAAATAATTAGTTTAGAAGCAGTAGATATGCAAGTTAATCGTGATTTTTTATCTACTGCTTATTTATATAGTAATTTATACACAATAACAGGATGGAATGCGAATGATAATTATATGTAGAGTATGAAGGATCTAAAAACTAGATAAGGAAATAAGCATCTCTGATTAATTACTCCATTGTGTTTTTTAGGGAGCATGTTTAGGAAATGGGGAAAGATAGATGAGTAAATATATAAAAATTAATGAGAATAATTTAAATATTGTATTAGAATTAACTAAAGATAGAGATATAAGATTGCTACATTTTTCATATCTTCCTTTTGAACAGTTTAATAAATTAAGTGAAGATGAAAAAGAAAAATGTAGATTATTAGAATTGCAATTTACAGGAGAAAATCAATTAAATCATAGAGGAGTAAAACATACAGGAACTCTGCCCGGACATAGGATGATTTATGAGAGTCATAATGATGAAATTCTAAAAGAAGGAAGAAGAATTACTATTAACTTAGTTGACAAGATTACAAAAATTGAAGCAAAAGTAATATTTCAATTTTATAATGATTTACAAATCGTTAGAACATGGAGCATTTTAGAAAATAAAGGTGAAAGAAGTGTTGGAATAGAGTATATAACTTCATTTGCTTTAACTGGTATTGATAGAGGCGGAGTATTAGACAGAGAAGATAAAATGAAGATATATATTCCTCATAATGAGTGGTGTGGTGAAGGTATGTGGGAGAAATATTCATTAAAAGATGTTGGAATATTCCATGTGGAAGACGAATCAACAAATAGATTGTTAGTTTCTAATACAGGAAATTGGTCAACCTGTCAGTATGCGCCTCTAGGATTTATAGAAAATACAGAAATAAGTAATGGTTACATGTGGCAAATAGAGCATAATGGTTCATGGAATTGGGAAATCAGTGACATAATGAATATGTTGTATTTAAAATTGAGCGGGCCTTCAGAAGCAGAAAATCATTTCTGGAAAGAACTAAAACCTAATGAAAGCTTTGAAACAGTACAAGTCGCAGTTACAAGCATAAGTGGAGGATTGCAGGCAGGAATAGAAGTTATGACTAAATATAGGCGTAGAATAAGAAGAGAAAATGATGATAATAGAAAATTACCAGTTATTTTTAATGATTATATGAATTGTTTATCTGGTGATCCTACTACAGAAAAACTAATTCCTCTTATTAATACTGCATCACTAGCTGGTTGTGAGTATTTTTGCATAGATTGTGGATGGTATAGTGATGGACCTTGGTGGGATGGTGTTGGAGAATGGCTGCCATCTAAAGAGAGATTTAGAAATGGTATTAAAGAACCTCTAGACTATATAAGAGAGAAAGGAATGATTCCAGGGCTTTGGCTTGAACTTGAGGTAATGGGGATAAATTGTTCATTAGCAGACAAATTACCTGATGATTGGTTCTTTATGAGGCATGGAAAGAGAATAAAGGATCATTCAAGATATCAATTAGATTATAGAAATCCAGAAGTTAGAAAGTTTGCAACTGGAATTATAAAGAGAGTTGCAGAAGAGTATGGTGTTGGATATATAAAGATGGATTATAATATTAATATGGGGATTGGTACTGATAACAAAGCTGATAGTGCAGGTGAAGGACTATTGGGTCATAATAGAGCATATTTAGTTTGGTTAGACGAAATATTTAAAAGATATCCTGACTTAGTTATTGAGAATTGTGGTAGTGGTGGACTTAGAATGGATTATTCCCTATTGCAAAGACATAGTATACAATCAAGCAGTGACCAAACAGATTATAGAAAAAATGCAGCAATTGCAGCAGCGGTACCATCTTTAGTTACTCCAGAACAATGTGCAGTTTGGTCTTATCCATTGCGAGATGGGGATAAAGAAGAAGTAATATGTAACATGGTAAATTCTATGTTATGTAGAATTCATCAGAGTGGGCATTTAGCAGAAATAAATAATGAATCCTTTAAATATATCCAAGAAGGAATTAAATATTATAAAAGCATCAGACATGATATACCAAATGGAATACCATTTTGGCCAATAAAAATGCCATCTCTGGACGATGAATGGATAGCATATGGACTGTTATGTAGCAGGGTATGTTATCTTGCTTTATGGAGGATGCAAAGTGAAAATGATATTATAGAGATTCCATTGGAAAAATTTAATGGAGAAAATATATCTGTAAAAATGGGTTATCCTGAAGACGTAGATTTAAGTTGGAATATAAATAAAATTAAGAATATTTTAATCATTAGAAATAAACATAATTATAGTGGAAGAATTCTCGAGATAAGGTGGTGAAAATGGTATTTATATAGTTTATTGGAAATATATAATTAATAAAGGAGCTATACCTGATAATTTAATTTTTTATAGAAATGATGACTATTGCTAAAATATACTTTTATGATAAAATATATATGTAGTCTGACTTTAAAGGGAAATCCCAAGAAGAAAGACTCTTAACACATGATCGTTCTGAAACACATGAGGGTTCGTCCCAAATGACAAGGCGGTATTATAGATAGAGATATGTACGCTATCCCTGCGCCTTTTTGTGGCACGGGGATTTTTTATTGCAATTGAAAATAGTAATTGCTAATTAATACGGTGAATTTAAAAATATTTTCTTCTTGAAAGGAATAAAGAATATGGATACAAGAATCGCATTGATAGGAATTATAGTGGAAGATATGAATTCAACAGATAAGCTCAACAATATTTTGCATGAATATTCGCAATATATGGTTGGGAGAATGGGTATACCTTACAGAGAAAAGAATGTAGGTATAATAAGTGTAGTGATAGATGCTACCAATGATATAATAAGTTCATTATCAGGTAAACTTGGAATGATCGAAGGAATAAATGTAAAAACAATGTATTCTAAAACTGCTAAATAAATATTAAATATAGTAATAAGTAGATTAGCTTTAATTAATATTTTAGCCTTTGCCAAAATTGGATGAAGAAAGCATTAATCAGAACGAATTAAATTCAAAATTTAAAAATCCAATTATAGAAAGAAGAGTAGAGTAATGTATAATGTTAAATCAAAAATAGCAACAGAATTTATTGATAACGAAGAGATATTAGAAACCCTTGAGTTTGCTAAGAAAAATAAGAACAATAGAGAATTAATTAATGAAATTCTAGAAAAGGCTAAAGAGTGTAAAGGAATTTCACATAGAGAAGCAGCGGTTTTACTTGAATGCGAATTAGAAGATGAAAATGAAAAAATGTATAAACTTGCAAAAGAAATCAAGCAAAGATTTTATGGTAACAGAATAGTAATGTTTGCGCCACTATATCTTTCTAATTATTGTGTAAATGGATGTACATATTGTCCATACCATCACAAAAATAAACATATAACAAGAAAGAAGCTTACTCAAGAAGAAATTAAAAACGAAGTAATTGCACTGCAAGATATGGGACATAAAAGACTTGCATTAGAAACAGGAGAAGACCCAGTAAACAATCCTCTTGAATATGTTCTTGAAAGTATAGAAACAATTTATAGTATAAAACACAAAAATGGAGCAATTAGAAGAGTTAATGTAAATATCGCAGCAACAACTGTTGAAAATTATAGAAAGTTAAAAGACGCAGGAATTGGAACATATATCTTATTCCAGGAAACATACCACAAGAAGACATATGAAGAACTTCATCCAACAGGACCAAAGCATGACTATGCTTATCATACAGAAGCTATGGATAGAGCTATGGAAGCTGGAATTGATGATGTTGGTCTAGGTGTATTATATGGCTTAAATATGTATAGATATGATTTTGTAGGCTTATTAATGCATGCAGAACATTTAGAAGCAGCTATGGGAGTTGGTCCACATACTATAAGCGTACCTAGAATAAGACCGGCTGATGATATAAATCCAGATGAATTTACAAATGCTATTTCAGATGAGATATTTGCTAAAATAGTTGCAGTACTTAGAATTACAGTTCCATATACAGGTCTTATTGTTTCTACAAGAGAATCTCAAAAAACAAGAGAAAAAGTGCTTGAACTTGGAGTCTCTCAAATAAGTGGTGGATCATCTACAAGTGTTGGTGGATATGTTGAAAAGGAAAATGAGGAAGAAAACTCAGCACAATTTGATGTAAGTGATACTAGAACTTTAGATGAGATAGTAAACTGGTTGCTTGAAAGAGGTCATATTCCAAGTTTCTGTACAGCTTGCTATAGGGAAGGAAGAACTGGAGATAGATTTATGAGCCTTGTTAAATCAGGACAAATAGCTAACTGCTGCCAACCTAATGCATTGATGACATTGAAGGAATATTTAGAGGATTATGCTTCTGAAGATACACGAAGAAAAGGTGAGGAAGTAATTAAAAATGAAATTCCAAATATTCCAAATGAAAAAGTTAAGAAGATAGTATTGGAAAATCTTGAAAACTTACATGAAGGAAAACGTGATTTTAGATTTTAGATAGATTAAATTAATTAATAAAGCTATATGCATAGTTAAAGTAGACTTGTGTATAGCTTTATTATTTTTTCTATAATTAAGTTTATAGTTAAAAATGATTAGCAAATACTCAACATTTCGATATAAGAGTAGATTTTTTAGTTGATTATATAAATTAAAAATATTATCATAATAATTAGCAATATATGTTAATTTCAACATCTTGGTAAAACGTTTTCTATTGCAAAAAGGTTAATAAATGGTCGAGATTATAAATTTAGAGAGGGGAAAAGTTATGTTTTTGAGAAGAAGCCTGCCTATAAAATTTAAATTAACTTTATCATTTTTGACGGTAGCAATTTTAATTGGCGTAGTAGGAATAATAGGAGCACTGTCTTTGAAAAATGTAAATAATAAAGCATCAGGAATGTACAATAGAAATTTTAATCATGTCAATGAGATCCTATCTATAAAATCAAATATGACAGAAATTAAAAGTAACATATTAATCATGATGTATGAAAAAGATAAATATAAGGTAGAGGAAGCACAAAAAAATGTTATTACTGCACTTAATGAGAATGATAAATATATAAATGATTATGAAAAATCACAAATGACAAGTAGTGAAACAAAATCTTGGAAGGAATTTAAGGATAATGCGAAGGAATATAATCAGGTTAGAGACAAGGTAGTGAATGCTGTAAAATCAGAAGATTTAGAAGAAGCAAAAAAGAGGTATTTAGAAATGGTTCCTCTACAGACAAAAATGATGTATAGCCTGGATAAAGTTATAGATATAAATATATCTGATGCAAAATCAGCTAATGAGGATATATCATCTACTTATATTAATTCTAATAAAATTATGATTACACTTACTATCTTTGGATTAGTGGTAGCAATTATATTTGGGGCACTAATATCAAAGGCTATAAATATACCATTAAAAAAAATCAAAGGATTTGCAGAGAGATTAGCGTTATATGATTTTTCAACTCCAATTTCAATTAAAAGAAAGGACGAACTTGGACAAACAGGAAGTGCATTAAATAAAGCACAAGGAAATGTGAATAAACTAATTAGAGATATTATTCAAAATTCTCAAGATATAAGTACATCTAGTGAAGAACTTTCTGCAACAGCTGAGGAGCTTTCATCAAAAGCTGCGAGTATAGATGAAGCTGTAAGTACTATTTCATTAGGGATGGAGGAATCTTGTGCTGAGGCAGGAATTATAAGTACGACAGTAGATGAAGTAAACTCAAATATAAATGATTTATATAAAAAAGCTATGGAAGGAAGCCAGAATGCTAATAGATCCAAAGAGAGAGCTATAGAAGTCAAAAACAATAGTAAAAAGTCTATAGATGAAATGGAGAAATTATCAAAGGAAAAACAAAAGAACATGTTAATTGTTATTGAAAATGGAAAGATAGTTGATAATATTAAAATTATGGCTGATACAATTGGAAGTATATCTGAACAAACAAATTTATTAGCACTGAATGCAGCAATAGAAGCAGCAAGGGCAGGGGAACAAGGTAAAGGATTTGCAGTTGTAGCAGATGAAGTAAGAAAGCTTGCAGAACAATCATCAGAGGCTGTAACAGCTATCAAAAATACTATAATTAAAGTTCAGGATGCATTTAATAACAGCATTAACACTGGAAATGATATATTGAAATTTATAAATACAGAGGTGCATGAACAGTTTAATGCCTATGGAAATACAGGAAATATATATTATAGCGATTCTGAATTTGTAAGTAAAATGTCAGAGAATATTGCAAACATGTCAGAAGAAATTACAACCACTGTAGGGAAAGTTAATAAGTTAGTACAAGAGATGGCATCGACAGCGCAGGAATCAAACGATCAAGTAGCTACGATAAAAGAAAGTGTGGATGAAACTTCAAAAGCCATAGAGCAAGTTGCTTTAACAGCACAAAACCAAGCAGGGCTTGCGCAAAAACTCAATGAAATGATACAAAGGTTTAAAATCTAAAGAAGATATGTGATGAAAAATAAAAGACTTATTTTAGTTATTTAGCAGCTAAAGTAAGTCTTTTTTAATTAATTAAGTAAATTTTATACCATTTCACTTTTTCCCTCTAGTTTTGCATACATCTTTTCTTGTTGTTTTGTAGTAAATTGAAAATATATTTCTGTATTGGTAACAGATTTGTGGCCAAGCCACCATTGAAGCTCTTTTATATCCATATCACATTCAGCAAGGTGAACTGCTGTAGTATGTTTAATGGTATGAAAATGGTGCTTTGACTTATCTTGAATACTTGCCATGGAGAAATATTGCTTCGTTAGGTGGTCTAGGGTTTGCCTTGAAATTGGCTTATTCTTTTGACTTGTAAATATAGTTTGAGCTTCAGATGTAATTTCATTTTCAGTAATGTATTTGTCTAAAACGCTTTTTGTTTTCTCATCTAGCCGCAGAGTATTATTCTTACTACCCTTTAATCTTTTACAATATATTTCTCCTTTATTAATATTATAATTCTCCAATTTTAACATTGATATTTCGGAAGCTCTAAGACCGCATCTATAAGCTAATCTAAATATTGCTAAATCACGTGTTGAATGCAGCTTTCCAGAATTTTCAATTGCATTAAATAGTGATAATACTTCTTTTTGCGTTAAATATTTAATTTCAGTTTCATTAGATGCCCTCATATGCACTCTCCTCTAGAAGTAATGATACATAATAAATATTTTGTCCAATTTTATTATATTATAAGTTGTAGTATATGTAAATATTGTATAAAAAAGCTTAAAAAATGTACAAATATAGGTTAAATTGTATTCTTATGACACATTAATATGCAATATTTGTATATTTGCAAAGCTATAAATACATTATTACATAAAATAATAGGACAAAATATTTATTATGTTCAAATAAATGATATATTTAATTTTTTAAAAAGTCAAAGTTTAAAAGTTTGTAGAATAATTACGCAAAAATTATTATTGAAGATGTCATATTTTATTATTAAATAATAGGAGCGAGGTGGAGAGGTTTTACACGTGTTGAGTTGTACTAATTTAAAAAAGGAAGTTATTATGAATAAAATTAATATGCCCAAAAAAGAACTTAAACTTAAGATAAAAATGGTAAATACCACAAGAGGAAAATTAAACAAGGATATACATAGGAGAAAAAAAAGTAAGCCTAATGAAGAATTCTCAAGGTATGATATTCTTACTGGGCTACCAAATAGTACTTATTTTTTTGAAAAGCTTAATAGGAGTTTAGAGATATCAAAAGTTAATTGTAGAAAAGGTGCGATTATTTATATTGATGTTGATGACTACAAAATCATAAATTATAATTGGGGCTATTCTTTTGGTGACTTTATATTAAAATGTTTTTCTGAAAGGGTAAGTAAATGTATTAAAGGAAAAGGGAAACTATTTAGATTAAATGGTGATGAATTTGCAATTTTGATCTATGAATTTAAATTTATAAGTGAAATAGAGGAAATTTGCAAGAAAATTTATGAAAATTTGTCAGTACCTTTTAAGATAGCAGATGATGAATTAGACATTTCTGTAAGTATGGGAATATCTACTTTCCCGGATGATAGCATAAATTCTGATGAGTTGTTAGAGTTTTGTAATTTAGCTATGTACAAGTCTAAGAAAACTGGAAAAAACAATTATACAATCTTTAATAACGAAATATTTGAGACATATTATAGGGACGTATTGATTAGAAGGGAATTAAAGAATGCTATTAATAAGCATGAGCTAAATATTAATTATCAGCCACAAATTGATTTGTCTAATAATGAGATTGTTGGAATTGAAGCTTTATTAAGATGGAATAATGATAAGCTTGGAAATGTTTCACCAGCAGAATTTATTCCTATTGCTGAAGAAAGTGGAGATATAGTTCAAATTGGCGATTGGATAATGGAAAAATCCATAGAGCAAGCGAGTTTGTGGAAGTGCATGGGGTACAAGTTTAATAATATAGCAATCAATATATCACCAATTCAAATCAAGGAAAAAGATTTTAAGGATAAGTTGTTAAAATGCTGTAATAAGTATAATATTTCTCCAAACTTTTTAGAGATAGAAATAACAGAGAGTACTTTATTAGATATATCAGAAAAAAATATAGAAGTATTAAATGAACTTAAAGGGATGGGAATAAATATTGCAATAGATGACTTTGGGACGGGATACTCTTCTTTAAGCTATTTAATTAATATTTCAGTAAGTACATTAAAGATTGATAAAACATTTGTAGATCATGTAGAAAATTATAAGAACATGGTATTAATAAAGAACATAGTTAACTTATCAAAGGACTTGAAATACAAGGTAATAGTTGAGGGAGTTGAAACAAGAGAGCAGATAGAAGTACTTGCTGACTTAGGTTGTAAGATAATTCAAGGTTTCTATTTTAGCAAACCGCTTACAGAAGATGGTATGAAAACTTTATTGGATAGTAATAGAAAAAATAATATGCAATAGCATTTTAACAGTGGGAGGAAATTTTAATATGAATTTATTAAACCAAGTAAGAGCTAAGTTAATATCAGCATTTTTATTAGTGGCTATATTAATTGCAGTTGTAGGCACAATTGGTGGAATAGAAGTAAAAAGAGTAAATAAAAATGCAGAAACAATGTATAGCGTAAACTTACAGAGTGTTAATGAAATTTTGTCAATAAAATCAAATATGTCACAAATAAAGAGCGAAGTTTCAGTTATAATGTATGATCAAAATAAAAAAGAAACGGATCAAGCAAAAAAATATATTACTGACATGGTAGCTGCAGATAACGAATATATAGCTAAATATGAGAAATTAATTACTACAACAGAGGAAAAAGAAAATTGGACGAAGTTTACCGATAATGTAACAAAATATAGAGATGCTAGAAACAGGATAATAGATGCAGCTGATCTAAATGATCCAAATGAAGTGACGAAACAGTACATGATTTTTTTGCCTATAGAAGAAGAAATGATGGCAAGCCTTGACAAGGTTATAGAAATAAATTTGGCGGCAGCAAAAGTAGCAAGTGATAACATTAATATAGCATCTGCACGGACAAACATAATTATGACATTGATGAGCATTGCAGGGGTTATAATTGCCATTTTACTTGGAATATTTATTTCAAGCCATATAAATAAACCTTTAAGGAAGATAAGAGATTATGCAGAGAGATTAGCAATGTATGATTTTTCAACTCCAATTACTATTACTAGAAAAGATGAATTTGGACAAACAGGTATCGCTTTAAATAAGGCACAAAAAAATGTAAATATCTTAGTTAAAGAGATCATGGAAAATTCTCAAGATATAAGTGCGTCGAGTGAGGAACTATCTGCTACGGCTGAAGAATTATCTTTGAGAGCTAGAAGTATTGATGATGCTATATCAAATATTTCTGATGGTATGCAAGAATCTAGTGCGGCAGCCGAGGAAATAAGTGCATCGGTAGAAGAAGTGGATTCAAGCGTTAATGAACTTTCAGGAAAGGCAATGGAGGGAAGTAGTAGTTCAAGTAAATCCAAAGAAAAAGCAACAGAGGTAAAGAATAGCGGTAAAAAAGCTATAGAAGAAACAAGAAATCTATATGCAGAAAAAGAGAACAAAATGTTAGAAGTTATTGAAGATGGCAAAGTAGTAGATAATATAAAAGTTATGGCAGATACAATAGGAAGTATAGCCGAACAAACAAATCTATTAGCTTTAAATGCAGCTATAGAGGCTGCAAGAGCAGGAGAACAAGGTAAAGGTTTTGCAGTTGTTGCCGAAGAAGTAAGAACACTTGCGGAACAGTCATCACAAGCTGTAACGTCTATACAGGAAACAATAAATAGAGTCCGTGATGCTTTTAAAAATAGTATTGATACTGGCAATGATATACTTTCATTTATTAATACTGAAGTACATAGACAATTTAATGCCTATATGCAAACCGGTGACCAATATTATAATGATTCAAATTTCGTCAGCATGATGTCAGAGGAAATTGCAGCTATGTCAGAAGAGATAACAGCTACTGTAGGTCAGGTTAGTGAAGTTGTACAAGATATGGCACAAACTACTCAAAAGTCTAGTGAAGAAGTAGCTACAATCAAAGAAAGTATGGATGAGACAACTAAATCCATAGAGCAAGTTGCACTAACAGCACATAGCCAGGCTGAACTCGCTCAGAGGCTCAATGAAATGGTACAAAAGTTTAAAATTTAGGTATCAAGATGCAAGAAAGAATGATTTTATTCTTATACAAATTTCATTGAGAGAAATATAATTATACATATAATTTATAGAGGATATAAGTTTTGAATTTATATCCTCTTTTTATATATTAATTAAATGTATGCTAAATTGGATTCAACCTGCAATTTAGAACCTTCAGTGATTTTTCATAGTTTTTCGGAATCAAAATATTTATGATTTAGGTAAGTTATCCCATAAGTATAAGTTATATGTTGTTTATAGATAACACAATCATAAACTATATAGGATATGAAATATATCAAAACTAGAAATGGGTAATATACTTTTGTGGAATGTTTCATTGGTAATTTTGAGGGATGTGATTCTTTGGCTATAAGTTGTTCCAAATGTGCTAGTTCAAAGCTAGTTCTTTGAGGCTAGCACTTTGGGGGCAACTTTATGGCATTAGAATCACCCATCAGAATTGCCTAGAAACTGGAATAAAAGTATATTATTCATTTCGGTGTGGTATACGCATAAGTATAGATTATAGTTAGTCCATCTATAACATCTAAGAAATTCGATAAAAAAGTGAAGAATTTCGTATGGAGACTAATTGATAAAACCCCTATAATTAGTAATGTAAACGAAGAACAAATTTGAGTCTTTGTTTTAGGATTTAGATAAGAATATGGAGGGGTAAAAATGAAAAGGTTTAAGAGTCTATTAACAATTGTAATGTCAGCAGCTATAGTTGCAACAATGGCAGGATGTGGAGCAAATAAGAGTGCAAGTTCTGGAGGGGATGCACAAACAAGTACTAAATCTTCAAATACTTTAATTGGTTCTGCAATATATAAATTTGATGATACTTTCATGACAGGAGTTCGTACTGCTATGGAAGGTGAAGCTAAGGAAAAAGGATCAACTATTGAACTAGTGGATTCACAAAATAAACAACCTACTCAAAATGAGCAAGTTGATACATTTATTACAAAAGGTGTAAACGCTTTAGCAATAAATCCAGTTGATAGAACTGCAGCAGGTCCTATCATTGAAAAAGCAAAAGCTAAGAAACTTCCAATCGTATTTTTAAATCGTGAGCCAGAAAAAGCAGATATGGATAGCTATGATAAGGTTTGGTATGTAGGTGCACATGCAGAACAATCAGGAACTTTATCAGGTCAACTTATAGCTGACTACTTCAAAGCACATCCAGAAGCAGACAAAAATCATGATGGAGTGGTACAATACGTAATGCTTCAAGGAGAACCAGGACATCAAGATGCTACTCTTCGTACAGAATATTCTATAAAAGCTATTGAAGCTGCAGGATTAAAAACTCAAAAACTTGCTGCTGATACAGCAATGTGGGACAAGGCAAAAGCTACTGACCTTATGAAAGCATTTATGACAGGGCAAGGCGTTGATAAGATAGAAGCAGTTCTTTGTAACAATGATGATATGGCTCTTGGTGCAGTAGAAGCATTAAAAGCTGAAGGATATAACAAAGGTGATGCATCTAAATATATTCCAGTAGTTGGAGTTGATGCAACAGCACCAGCATTACAAGCTATGAAAGAAGGATCACTTCTTGGAACAGTTCTAAATGATGCACAAAACCAAGGTAAGGCTACAGTTAATATAGCTTTAGCAGCTGCTCAAGGTAAAGAAATTAATAAAGAAAATGTTGGATTTGATGTAACTGATGGAAAATATGTATGGATTGACTATGTAAAAGTTACTCAAGATAACTACAAGGATTATTTAAAATAAGATATATCTGACATAGAAATTGTCAGGGATGCGAGATTATAAAAAATCCCCATCCCTGAATTATTATTTAGAAAAGGAGGATGCTTGTATGGGTGAATATGTACTGGAGATGAATAACATAACAAAGGTATTTCCAGGAGTAAAAGCATTAGATGGTGTAACATTGAAGGTTCGCAAGGGAAGTGTCCATGCATTAATGGGAGAAAATGGTGCTGGGAAATCAACCCTAATGAAATGTCTATTTGGTATTTATCATGAAGATGGTGGAGAGATCATATTAGATGGAAAGAAAATGGAGATAAATACTTCAAAACAAGCATTGGATTTAGGTGTATCAATGATACATCAAGAATTGCACCCAATTCGTTTCCGTCCAGTTATGGAAAACATTTGGCTTGGCAGATTTCCAATGAAAGGAATTGCTGTTGATAAGAAAACTATGATTAAGAAAACAAAGGAATTATTTGAAGAAATTGAGTTAGATATAAATCCTGAAGCATTAGCGGGAACACTTTCACCATCTAATCTTCAATTAGTTGAAATAGCAAAGGCTGTTAGCTATAATTCTAAAATTATTATTATGGATGAACCGACTTCATCATTAACAGAAAATGAAACTAAGCATTTATTTAAGATAATAAAACAACTTCAAAATAAGGGCTGTGCAATTATATACATATCCCATAAGATGGAGGAAATTCTTAAGATATCAGATGAAGTAACAATTATGAGAGATGGTCAGTATGTAGGAACTTGGGATGCTAAGGATCTTACAACAGACTTAATTATAAATCGTATGGTTGGTCGTGATATGACTAATAGATTTCCACCAAGAGAATATACACCAAGTAAAGATGTTGTATTAAGGGTAGAAAATCTTTGTTCTCCAATTAAAAAATCATTCCAAAATGTAAGCTTTGATTTACATAAGGGTGAAATACTAGGAATAGGTGGTCTTGTTGGGGCACAACGTACAGAATTAGTCGAAGCTTTATTTGGACTTCGTGAAGTAGTCTCTGGTACTGTAGAAAAAGATGGGAAGATTATAAAAATAAAAATCCCCAAAGATGCAAAAGAGTATGGTTTTGCACTGTTAACAGAAGAAAGACGTGCTACTGGTATATTTGGAATTCTTTCAGTACTAGATAATACTGTAATTGCAAGTCAAAAAGAATATGCTAAAGCAGGAGTTTTGCAAGAAGCAAAGAGATATAAAGCTGCAAAGCAGTCAAATCAAGAACTTAGAACTAAAACACCAAGCATGGAACAATTGATTCAAAATCTTTCAGGTGGAAATCAACAAAAAGTTTTAATTGCACGTTGGCTTCTTACAAATCCAGATATTCTTATATTGGATGAGCCTACAAGAGGTATTGACGTTGGAGCTAAGTATGAAATCTATTCGATCATGCATGAATTGGTTAAGAAGGGCAAGTCAATTATTATGATTTCTTCTGAAATGCCAGAATTGCTTGGTATGTCAGATAGAGTTATGGTCATGTGTGAAGGTAAGGTTACTGGAATTTTAGATCAAAGTGAAGCAGATTCAGTAAAAGTTATGAATCTTGCTACAAAATTTATGCAATAAGAAATATCTCCTTTATCAAGTGGGACTTGATTCAGGTAGGGGGAATCCATAGCTGAATTTTAGTTGAACTTATGTCCTTAAGTGGCCCAATGTCCATGAGTGTGCAGTCGTTATTTTATCCTACTTATAAAGAGGTGAAAATATTACGGATGCTAGGTATTGGATAAATGAATTTTTATAACAAATGATTTTGGTAGGAGAGAAAGAAAGTGAGGTATGTAATATGAGTGGAGAGAAGATAGTTTCACGAAAAGGCTTTGGAAAAATATTTTTAGGTATTGGTGCTTTTTTGGTGGCTTTAGGAATTGTTTTTAATTTTATTTTAGATCCAAGTGTATTTTATGATTTACCAATTTATGTAGGTGGAGTTGGTATAGCATTACTTGTTTATGGCGCAAAACAGTTTTTAGATAAGAAGAATGCAGACATGGATGTTATTTTTTCATCAAAGACTGTAAAACATTTCTTTACAGATAATGCGATTATTATAGCATTATTATTACTAGTAGTTGTAATTATGATAATTCAACCACGTTTTATGCAATATGCTGTATTTCTAGATATTTTGACACAATCATCAACAAAAATGATTGTTGCTTTAGGAATATGTTTTACATTATTAATTGCTGGTACTGATTTATCAGCAGGACGTATGGTAGGTCTTGCAGCTGTAATATCAACTTCAATGTTGCAAAACCCTGATTATGCAAATAGATTCTTCCCTAATATGCCACAATTAGCAGTTATTATTCCAATATTATTAGCAATAGTTGGATGTGCTATATTTGGAGTTCTTAATGGTTTCTTAGTTGCAAAATATGATATGCATCCATTTATTGCAACATTGGCATCTCAAGTTATAGTATATGGTGTAACATCTCTATACTTTGACTTACCTCCAAACAAATCACAACCTATTGGTGGTATTCGTCAAGACTTTATAGATCTTGGACAAACAAAATTATTTCAAATTGGAAGTTTCCCAGGAATATCAATTCTAGTTCCAATTGCTGTAGTATTCATAATTCTAGTTTGGTTTATTTTAAATAAAACTGTATTTGGTAAGAATGTATATGCTATTGGTGGTAACCGTGAAGCAGCAGTAGTTTCTGGAGTAAATGTATTTGCAACTATTATGGGTATATTCATCTTCGCATCACTTTTATATGGTGTTGGTGGCGTACTTGAAGCAGCTAGAACAGCTGGTGCAACAAATAACTATGGTAATGGTTATGAGCTTGATGCAATCGCAGCGTGCGTTGTTGGTGGTGTTTCATTAAATGGTGGTGTTGGTAAAGTTGGTGGAATAGTAAGTGGTGTTTTAATCTTTACTGTTATCCAATATGGATTACAATTTATAGCGGTAAGTCCTATGTGGCAACAAGTTATAAAAGGTATCATCATAGCAGTTGCAGTTGCAATAGATATGGCAAAATACAGAAGAAAATAATTATTAAATAAATAAAATGCAGGCAAATCATTAGTTTTTTAGCTAGAGATTTGCCTGTATTTTATTTATTTTCTAAATAATAATCAAATTGGTAAGCTTTAGCACTCGTGCTAGTAATAATTTAATACATAATGTATAATAGTATTTAGGCATAATCAAAAAATAACAAATCTATCTGTCAGTATTTTTAAATCATACTTTGTTGCTAAAGTGCCCTAATAGAGCTGATATGAGAGCAATTTGTCTTATTGGCTGATAAAAAATATTCATGGCAGTTCTAATTGTTATTTATTTTAATGTGCCTTATTAAATAATTCATCTATCGGAGGTAGTTAAATGAATTTATATAGAATTATGATTGTAGACGATGAAGAAGAAATACGTCTTGGAATCATAAAAAAGATTGATTGGGAAGCCAATGGATTTATAGTTGTTGGTGATGCTGAGAATGGACAAGATGCCTTGGAAAAAGCAGAAAAACTACAGCCAGATGTTATAATGACGGATATTAAAATGCCATTTATGGATGGGTTGGAACTAGGAAAAAGGTTGGTAGAATTAATGCCATCTACAAAAATTATTGTATTTTCAGGATGTGATGATTTTGAGTATGCTCATAAAGCAATAAAGATAAATGTAGTTGAATATGTTTTGAAACCGATTAACTCCGCAGAACTTATAGAAGTTTTAGTGAGGTTAAAAGAACAGCTCGATCGTGAATATAACGAAAAACGAAATTTAGAAACACTTTATAAGCATTATATTAAAAGTCTACCAGTAATTAGAGAACAATTTTTAGTTGGTGCAATTGAAGGTAGGATAAATGAAGAACAATGGCATGAACAAATGGAGGAGCTGGGAATAGAATTCAAGTATAAGCATTTAACAGTAGGGATTATTCAGGCAGATGGAACACTATCCTTTGAAGAAAACTTAAATAGTTTTTCGGGGCAAAAGGAATCAGCACTTACACCAATTTCTATTAAGAAAATTGTAGATGAAAATATGGATAAGTATTGTAAATTTATTAGTTTTATTTATTCTGGTATGGTAATAGTTATGGGTAACTTTGAAAAAAAGGAAGATATATTATTATTTATAAAAGGTATAAATGAGGTTTGTAAGGTTTATAAGAGAATTATGAGTTTAACAATATCTGCAGGAATAGGGTATGTTTATAGTAATCCTTCGCAAATACGTTTTTCATATAGAACTGCACAAAATGCATTAGATTATAGATTTATATTAGGAGCTGGAAAGGCTATTTATATTGATGATGTAGAGCCAGATAATTCAATCCAGCTACAACTTGATGAGAAAGAAGAACGATCAATGTTAAATGCAATAAAAATTTCTTCAGAGGATGAAATTTCAGAGGCAATTGATAGTTTGTTTAAGAAAACAGAAGATTTATTATTGCCTTTTAATCAATATAGAATTTATCTTATGGAAATTATGACGTCACTTTTAAAACTTGTTCAAACATATGCATTTGATATAGAAGAAATTTTTGGTGAAAATTTTAATGCATATAGTTATTTAGAATCCTTTAATTCTATTCATGAAGTCAAAAAATGGATTATAGAAAAAGCTATTAGGATAAATAGTTATATTAAAAGAGAGCGAATCAATTCATCTATGATGCTTATTGAAAAAGCAAAACAATATATAAAAGAAAATTATAGTGATTATGATGTTTCAGTAGAAAAATTATGTTCTAAATTGCATGTTAGTCCAACATATTTTTCTACAATGTTTAAGAAGGAAACAGGAACAAGCTTCGTAAATTATCTCACAGCAACACGTTTAGAAGAAGCAGTTAAACTTTTGAATACAACAGATGATAAGACATACATGATAGCGGAAAAAGTTGGATATCCAGAAGCTAATTATTTTAGTTATGTTTTTAAGAAACAGTTTGGAGTATCTCCATCAAAGTATAGAAAGAATTGAGTTGATTTACTATGCTTAATTTATTTAAGAGAAAAATACAGAAGACAATAAATTACGTTAACAGCGGAAGTATACAACATATAATATCAATTTCTTTTACCGTAATAGCAGTTATAGGAATGGTTACTGTTGGAGGGGCTCTATATTTTCGTTTTATAACTTCCACTGAAGAAATGGTATCAGAGCATAATAAATCTATGTTAGATCAAGTAAATTTGAATTTAGATTCTTATCTGAGGAATATGATGAAAGTGTCTGACACCACTTATTACAATGTAATTAAGAAGAAAGATTTGGCTACAGATACCATAGATAAAGAAATGGACTTATTGTATGAAACAAATAAAGATTCACTTATAAGCATATGTGCCTTTTCGCAAGATGGGGAAGTTATAGCGGCATCTCCTGTAAAACAATTAAAAAGCTCTATTGATCCACGAGTGAGTGATTGGTTTACTAAAGCGATAGATAAGAAAGAAAATTTACATTTTTCAACACCTCATGTTCAAAATTTATTTGTAGATCCAGATTATAAATATCGTTGGGTCGTATCATTAAGTAGGGCTATTGAACTTACTAATAATAAGAAAACAACATCTGGAGTATTGTTAGTTGATATAAATTTTAGTGGAATAGAGCAGATATGTAAAAATGCAAATATAGGAAAGTCAGGATATGTTTATTTAGTTGATAGAGAAGGCGAAATTATTTATCATCCTAGGCAGCAATTGATTTATTCAGATTTAATAGATGAAAATAATAAAATTGAAGCAGCTTATGATGATGGAAATCATATAGAAACTTTCAGAGGAGAAAAAAGATTAGTTACAGTTAAGACTGTTGGATACACTGGATGGAGAATTGTCGGAATTACACCGATGTTAGATATTACTTCAGATTATTATCAAATGAGTATATTTGCTGTGTTCATTATGTCTTTCGCTATATTTATACTTGTATTTCTTAATATGTTTGTTTCTTCGAGAATAGCTAACCCAATACGATTGTTAGAAAAGTGCGTGAAGAAATTGGAAAATGGAGTAAAAGATGTAGATATTTCGATAAGTGGATCATATGAAGTTCAGCATTTAGGAAAAGCAATTCGTTCTATGGTCAACCAAATGCATACACTTATGGACAACATAATGATTGAACAAGAATCAAAAAGAAAAAGTGAGCTTAATGCTCTTCAAGCACAAATTAATCCCCATTTTTTATATAACACATTGGATTCAATCATATGGATGATAGAAAATGAAAATTATGATGGGGCAATAATTATGGTAACTGCTTTAGCAAAACTTTTTAGAATAAGCTTAAGTAAAGGCAAAAATATAATAACAGTGAGAGATGAAATTGAGCATGCACGAAATTATTTGACCATACAAAATATACGGTATAAAAATAAATTCACATATAATATTGAAGTTGATGAGAAAGTTCTTAATTATGGAAGTATTAAATTAATTATTCAACCGTTAATTGAAAACGCAATTTATCATGGTATGGAATTTATGGGGGGAGATGGTGAGATTTTAGTAAAGGCATATGCAAAAGATAATGAGTTATATATTGATGTTGTAGATAACGGACTTGGAATGCTTCAAGATGTTGCAAATAGCCTTTTAACAGGTGAAAGCAAGATTGAAAAGAAGAGCTCTGGTATAGGTTTGAAGAATGTTAATGAAAGAATACAATTATATTTTGGAAAGAGATATGGACTCGAAATTTATAGCGAGCCAGATGAAGGGACAACAGTTCGCATTCATATGCCATGTGTGGACTTTTATGAAATTAGAAAGAGGGAGGAAGATAAATAGTGAAGAGAAAAAGGAAGCAAATTTTTATTACTTTATTTTTGCTATTAATATTATCTTTCTTACTTTTCTTAAATAATACATTGTGGCATGAAAAAGATATAAGGATATACAACATATCAATTATAACTAGAGGAAGAAACAGTGAAAGCTTAATGATAATGAGACAGGGGATAGAGCAGGCAGCTTCAGAAATGAATGTTAATGTAAGTTTTGTTACTTTGTCGGAAGATAATAGTATTGACGAACAGAAAGAACTTATAGAACGAGAGATAAAAAATAAGGCAGATGCAATAATTATATCGCCTGCAGATTATGAGAAAATGGCAGAACCAATAGAAAATGCTAGAAAAAAGATACCAATTATATTATTTGATTCTACTATAAAATCAGAACATGCTCAGCCCAGTATTTCTTGTGATAACTATAAGCTTGGATCTAGCTTGGGGGAAGAATTAATAAAGAACGGAGATATGAATAAGAATATTTTAATAATCAAAAACAACTTAGAGTGTAGCAGTGTAAAGGAACGATATAATGGATTCATGAGTGTTATGAATCGAACATATAACAAATGTACATTTTGGGATTTTTCAGAAGATAAGCAGACTACTTATTATAATCAAGCTAAAAGTTTGTTAGAGAACAATAATATTGATGTTGTGGTTACATTTGATGCAGGATTATTAGAGAATGTTTCTCAAGCTAAAAAGGATGTAATTGGTATTAACAAAGAAAAAGCATCAATAGAGATATATGGGACAGGAAGTACAAGCAAAATTCTTTCTTTTTTAGAAGATAAGGTTATTAGTGCAACAGCTATTCAAAATGAATTTAATGTAGGATATCTAAGTATAAAATCAGCAGTATATAAGATTAATAAAAAAGATATGCCCAATAACATTATCTCTTCAACAGTTATAAATACAAAAAATATGTATTCGGAAGAAAATCAAAGATTATTATTCCCATTTGTTAGATAAGCACTATAAATGCAAGAATGAACTTTTGTATAAATGTATTGTTGTGCTTGATGGAATCATATGGTGGAGGGATTGTAGTGAGATTAATTAAGAAATTATCAGGGCTTTTAACAGTAGTCTCAATTTTTAATGTATTGTCATCTTGTAGTGCAAATGTGAAATCAGCAAATTATAGTAATGATATTAAGGAAATAAAAATAGGTGTAACCTTATATAAACAAGATGATGCATTTATATCAGAAATTGCAAAGAATATTGAGGATATAGCAAAAGAGAAGGAGAATCAAGGTAAATATAAGATCATTGTGAATGTTGCAGATGCTAAAGGAAATTTAATTAACCAAAGCAATCAAGTAGATAAATTTGTTGCGCAGAATTACGATGTTATATGTGTAAATATGGTTGATCGTACAGCAGCATCTATGATTATTGATAAAGCAAAATCAGCTAATATTCCAATTGTTTTCTTTAATCGTGAACCAGTAGAGGAAGATATGGAAAGATGGAATAAGCTCTATTACGTTGGAGCAGATGCTCAGCAATCGGGTGAGATGCAAGCAAATATCATTATAAATGCTTATAAAAAAGACAATAGAATGGTAGATAAAAATGGAGATGGTAAAATCCAGTATGTAATGCTTGAAGGAGAACAAGGACATCAAGATTCTTTAATTAGAACGGAATATTGCATTAAAACTATAACTCAAAATGGAATTGAATTAGAGAAATTAGCTGATGATACGGCAAATTGGCAAAGTGCTCAGGCAACAACAAAGATGTCACAATGGATTAAAAGTTTTGGAGATAAAATTGAAGTTGTATTTAGCAATAATGATGAGATGGCACTTGGAGCAATAAATGCAATAAATGATGCTAATATAAGCGGTAAAAAACCACTGGTTGTAGGAATTGATGGGCTTCCTAAAGCGTTAGAGGCAGTTAAAAATGGATCTATGATAGGAACTATTTTAAACGATTCGAAAAAACAGGCAAATGCGATCTTCAATCTTGCATATACATTAGCTTCTCATGGAAATGTAAATTCCATTGAGGGACTTGAGAAAGGAAAGTATATTAGGACTCTTCATGCTGAGGTTACTAGTGATAATGTTGATTTATATATAGAAAGCAAATAAAATTATGAATAAACGAACTATAATCTATGCTTATGCGTATGCTACACCGAAATGAATAATATACTTTTATTCCAGTTTCCGGGCAATTATGATGGGTGATTCTAAGACTATAAAGTTGTACCCAAAGTGCTAGCCTCAAAGACAAGCTTTGAACTAGCACATTTGGAACAACTTATAGCCAAGGAATCACATCCATCAAAATTGCCAATGAAACATTCCACAAAAGTATATCACTCATTTCTGATTGGAATATATTTCATAGTCTGAGTATAGTTTATGATTGTGTTATCTATATGTATGAATAATGTAGAAGTATATTTATTACAAAAAAAGAAGTAAGTCTTTTTCGATTTACTTCCTTTTTTGTATAAGCATACTTCTATTTTTATAAATTTTTATCAGAAGAATCTATATTTATAGTTAGATTATATTCAATATGCTTTATACCAGTATAAAGTTATTTATTAGACACATAATAAAATAAATGATTTAAAAAATAAATAATAAATTTAATGTGTTTTTTATATATAGAAACTGACTATGAGGCAAAGTCTTCACAAAGTCCTATGAAAATAGGTCTATCTTCATAGGAACCTTAAGTATCGAGATGCTAGGAAGAGTAGGGAGCTATTTGATAAATAAACGGAGGATAAAAATGAGAAATTCTAAAAAGATATCGGTATTGTGCACTATTATAATTATGATAATAAATTTATTTCTAAATTCTAGTAAAGTAGCTGCTAATTCTAGGTTAACAGCTACTGAAGGAAGGCCAGTAAGAGCAAGCATATTATTACGTACTTTAGAGGATCCATACACCGCATTACTTAAGCAAAGCTTTGAAGAAATTCAGAAAAATAATCCGGGGAATATTGAATTTACTTTTTATGACTGTAAGAATGATCAATCATTACAAAACAGAAATGTTAATTCAATACTTAATGCAGGAAATGCAGACATTATATTACTGAATCTAGTAGATCCAACAGGAGTGAGTACAATTGTAGATAGAGTTAAAGAAAAAAATATACCATTAGGTTTATTCAATATAGAACCACTAAATATGGAACCTGTAAAATCCTATGGCAAAGCTTATTTTGTTGGAACAAATCCGGCAGAAGCAGGAATACTGCAAGGCGAACTTCTTACTAACCTATGGAATAAAGATAAAAACATTATTGATAAAAATGGAGATAATATAATGCAATATGTTATGCTTATGGGACCGCGTAATAACTTGGAGGCAATTGGAAGAACTAAGTATTCTGTTTTATCAATCGATGATGCAGGAATTAAAACAGAAGAAATTGCTTTGAGAGTTTGTAATTGGGAAGAAAACTTAGCTAAAGATGCTATGGATGCATTATTCTTATCAAATGCAAATAAAATTGAAGTTATAATTTCTAATAATGATGCTATGGCAATAGGTGCAATTGAGGCATTGCAAAAGTATGGATATAATAGAGGCGATAAAAATAGGACAATACCAATTGTGGGCGTAGATGGGATACCGAAAGCAATACAGCTCATTAATCAAGGAATTATGACTGGATCTGTTCCTCAAGATGCAGCTAGCATGGCAGAAGCGACTTATCTCATAGGAATGAATTTAGTTAATGGTAGACCTCCACTTGATGGAACTTCGTATAAGTTTGATGATACAGGAGTTTCAGTACGTATTCCTTACAAAGGATATATAAGTAATGATAATATCTAAGGTTATTTAAGTTGATTAAATAACTTGTAGTAAACAGTATGGAGGACTAATAAAAGATGTATAAAAAAATAATTACAACAATTGTTATCATGATTACAGCAGCTACACTAATGAGCATTAATCAAAGTGATATTATGGTGAGTTCAAGAATTGCTGAAGCGAAACCTATTAAGGTAGCTGTACTATTATATAGATTTGACGATGCTTACATTTCTTTAGTTCGTGAAAATCTAGAAAAGATACAAAAAGAAAACGAAGGAAACATTGAATTTATTTTTTATGATGGGAAGAATGATCAATCTATACAGGATAAAGATATTAATAATTTAATTGAAAAGCAAGATGTTGATCTTTTGCTGGTAAATCTAGTCCAAACAACGAGTACACAGTCAGTTATTAATAAAGTAAAGGGAATTAATATTCCAGTAATTCTATTTAATAGGGAACCAGTTGCGATAGATTCTGTAAGATCTTATAATAAAGCTTGCTATATAGGAACAGAGGCGGAGGAAGCTGGACTATTACAAGGAAAAGTTATTATAAATGCATGGAATAAAAATAAAACAGCAATGGATAAAAATAAAGATGATATACTTCAATATGTCATGTTAATGGGAGAGCAAAATAATTTAGAAGCAATTAAAAGAACAGAATACTCCATATTAAAAATTAATAATTCAGGGATAAAGACTCAAGAAGTCGCATTAAGGGTTTGTGATTGGAATGAGGAAGAAGCTAAGAATGTCACTAAAACATTGTTTTTACAGTATGGAAATAAAATTGAAGCTATAATTGCAAATAATGATTCCATGGCTATAGGCGCAATTAAAGCACTGCAAGAGTATGGTTATAATAAGGGGGGGAAGACTCCTAATATATCAGTTGTAGGAGTTGATGCAATCCCAGAAGCACAGGAATTAATTAAACAAGGAGTAATGACAGGGTCTGTTCTACAGGATCCTTATGAATTGGCCAAAGCCCTTTACAGTGTTGGAATTAACCTTGTTTCTAATAAAAACCCGCTTTATGATACTGATTATAAATTTGATCAGACAGGAGTTTCAATTCGTTTGCCTTATCATGAATATATGGGTAAGTAAGAATTAAAAGGTGTATAAAATAACTTTACAATTAAACCAACTTAACTTAATATTAAGTTAATAAAAAAAACGTATTATATTATTAAATTTACGAGGAGTGGGGCTAAAATGAGTAAATTAGAAGAAATAATAAAGTATAATGAAAGTTTTGTGGGGAACAAAGATTATCAGGAATATGTGACAACTAAGATACCTAAGAAAAAGATGGCGATATTATCATGTATGGATACAAGACTAACAGAATTGTTGCCTAAAGCCATGAATATCAAAAATGGTGATGCAAAAATAATAAAAGATGCAGGAGCAACAGTTATGCACCCATTTGGTGGCGTAATGAGAAGCATATTAGTTGCAGTATATGAATTCGGAGCAGAAGATGTTTTTGTAATAGGACATCATGGCTGTGGAATGAGTAATCTAAATACAAAAAAACTTGTTGATAAGATGTTAGATAGGGGAATTAAAGAAGAAACTATTTCAACTTTAAATAACGCAGGAGTTAACGTTGAGAGATGGCTTCATGGTTTTGAATCTGTTGAGGAATCAATAAAAGAAAGTGTTAAAATGATAAAAGATCATCCTCTTTTACCTAATGACGTAAGGGTACACGGTCTCATTATGAGTCCTGAAACTGGAGAACTAGAAATCATAGTAAATGGAGATATTAAAGACGCAAACTAAAGGTATGGCGAAACGCTAGATATCTAGAGTGAACTTAAAGTTATATATGTAAATACCGAAAGGAAGGTCATGCATTTATTCCAGGTTGCTAGAGTATTTAACTGCGAATTTCCAATAGAAGAAGTTGCATCATTTCTGCATGATCCCGAGGCAAGCTCGTGACAAGCAATAAATGAAACAACTTCTGCTAAGGAAATATCTACAGTTAAATACTCAATGCAACACTTCCACAAAAGCATGACCTTCCTTTCTGGTATACTGCAATATATAAAATATTGTTTAACTTTACACTTGGTATCTATGTTAGAAATAACCGAAGGTATATGTGAAATACTTAAAGTGATAGTAAAACAAAGAAGTAGAATACATATATGTGAAGCCAGGAATTGAAAAATCAGCTGTTGGTATGCCTTTCTTGGGAGTTATTACATTTTGCTTGTCCAAATAAATTTGGACAAGCATAAATGGGCGCAACTTACCATTTAGATGTAACAGCGAAGTTTTTCTAGTCCTGTGAAATTTATATGTATTATATTTCGGATGTCTATAGTTTTCATTTCAAATTTACTTCTAATGAAAAGAAAGGGAATATATGCTTTTGTGCAACGTTCATTAGAAGATTTCGCTGGATGTGAATCTTAGAGTAGAAGTTGTTCCAAATGTGCTTGTTCAAAGCTGTGCTTTGAGGCTAGCACTTTGGGCACAACTTGTGCTCTTAGAAATCACCCAGCGAAATCTTCAAAGAACTGAAACAAACGCATATATTCCCTTTCGAGGGTTCAGCAGTAAACCTAAATTATATTTTTGTTTCTAGTATGTGCTTCCAATATCGTTTAGGCATCATTCTACACTGAAGTTTAAGATTTTTTCGTTCCTCTATGGTAGTAGACTTAAAATATGTTTTCCAAAGATTTGTATATTCATCATTATGAAATTTTAGTTTTTCATAAGTTTCCATATCCATATCTATTATTTCGTAAAAATTTGTATTATATATTAAAGCCTTTTGTCTAGAAATATCGTGTATAATAAAATATTCCCTAGGAAATCTATTTTTAAAATGATCTCCAATAAGCTCTAAAATATCATTATCTGGTTCAATAGAAGAGTATAAAAGTTTCTCCTCAATCTGATTAAATCTAATAAACCCTTCAAATCTATGACATTCATTTAAAACTTTTTTTGTAATATTATCTACAAGCCTTATTACATCTAGATTTAAAAAATCATGAACATCTGGTCCGAGTTTAAAGGCTATCTTTAAATAATTAAATATTATTATTCCTTTGTCCTCATAATTACTTAAAAATGCAAAGTATATTTTTTTTAATGAGAGGAAATTAATTTTATTTATAATGGCATTTTTTACTTTTTTGAACTTATTAATATCAGTAGAAATTTCAACTATATTCCCTAGTAGAAGGGGAGTATTTGTTTGGCTTTTTCCATATATAGATGTTGGAGGTGATCCATTTGAGTAGAAAGCATCATATATGGAAGTTAATAGGCCTTCAAAAGTATCATCATATAAATATATTTTCATAATCAAAACTCTCCAGTTAAAGAAGTAATTTTATCACCTAATGTTAATATATTTGATTTAGGAATTATATTATTTAAAGAATTTTCAATTTTTATAGGTGATATATGTGATAAAGAAATATTATCCTTAGGTAATATAATTCCAGAAGGAAGCTTTACGTCATTAAATGAAATATTATCAAAAAATGATATTTGATTAGGATTTACGCTGCCACTTTTAGAAATATCTTGTTCTAGAAGTTTATTTTTTATTTTAATAGTATCAAAAAGAACATCTCCATGATATTTTCCGTTACAGGTAATAAAATATTTAGCTCTTTTAAGTACAACCCTTAGATTTCTCAAGTCATCAAAGGTCAGATTATGAACTCTTCTTATTTTTAAAATTTTCTTAGCAGAAGTAACTCCTATACCAGGTATTCGTAATAATTTTTCATAAGAAACTTTGTTAATTTCAATAGGAAATTCATTCAAATTGGATAATGCCCAATGTGTTTTTGGGTCAAAATCTAAATCAAAGTTATCATCATCATTCTTCAAGAGTTCATTAGCTTTAAATCCATAATATCTAAGAAGCCAATCGGCTTGATAAAGTCTATGTTCTCTAAGCATTGGTGGATGCGTAATGTCAGGAAGCAGGTTATTGTCCTTAATTACAGGGACATAAGCAGAGTAGTACACTCTCTTTAGACTATATTTATTGTAAAGAGCTTCAGAGAGTTTTAGGATTTTTCCATCACTTTCAGGAGTTGCGCCAACGATTAATTGAGTACTTTGACCACCTGGTACAAACAATGGTGTACTTTTTATGCTTTTTTTCATTTCACTATAATTAATTATTGAATTTTTTATAGTTTTCATAGGTTGTAAAATTTTTTCTTTACTCTTTTGAGGTGCTAAAAGTTTAAGACTATTGCTAGAAGGAAGTTCTATATTAACACTCATTCTATCAACAAATTTTCCAGCTTCCTCAATTAAAGCATTATCAGCGCCAGGTATAGCTTTTAGATGAATATAACCATTGAACTTATTTTCTATACGCAGTTTTTTCACAGTTTTAAGTAGAAGTTCCATAGTATAATTAGGATTATAAATAACAGCGGAACTTAAAAAGAGGCCCTCTATATAATTACGCCTGTAAAAATTAATAGCAAGACTGCATATTTCATCAGGAGTAAAGCTTACTCTTAAAAAATCTCTAGATGATCCATTAATGCAATATTTACAATCAAAGATACAATCATTTGAAAATAATATTTTAAGGAGAGAAATGCAACGTCCATCCGGAGTAAAGCTGTGACAAATACCAGCTTCTGAAGCATTGCCTATTCCATTTTTAGCATTCTGTCTCTTTGAGCCAGAAGAGGAACAAGAGACATCATATTTTGCGGCATTAGATAATATTTTTAATTTTTCCATTAAATCCATTTTGATTACACTTCCTTATAAAATGAAACTTTAAAATTAAAATATATGCTCTGACAAAACTTGAATGGTGTATTGGAATTTAGTTTTTGTATTTTTGCATTAACTAAGCACGTAGGGAATAGAATTTTAAAGTTAAATTAATTATCATAAAATATACACGCTCTAAAAAATTTAATTCATAGAAGTTTATTTTAAAATATAAGATAATAAAAAAATAGGTAATTCTATAATGATTGAATCATATTATTTAGAACATATACAAATAGAAAAAGAACATATATTCGTTAAAAATATTATATACGAATATATGTTCTGTGGCAATGAATTCATTTTAAAGTTTTGATAAAAAAACTAAAATGAAAAGTTAAATTCCGTATGTAAGAGTAAATTCTATGTAAATAGAATTCAGTTATAAACTTATTTATGATTAAATTAAAAAAATAATGCTTTGGTATATGTTACATTAAAAATAATCAGTAACTATAACAAATGCATTATTTATTTTAATAAATATATTAAATAGAGGTTACAGTATCGCGCTCAATTAAAGTATTCATAAGAATAATTCTCTTGCTGCAAGAATTATCACATTCTATTTTTTCTAATAGCAGTGTTGCTGCATTTGAGCCAAGAAGAAACATGTTTTGATCTATAGTAGTTAACTTAGGTTCTACAAATTTACTCAAATCTATATTATCGAATCCTATAATAGATAATTTATTTGGTACATCTATATTTAGTTTTTTGCAAGCGTTAAGTACACCAACAGCCATAAGGTCATTGCACGCAAGAACTGCAGTTGCAGTAGATGCTTCAAGGATATTTAGGAAGATATTAACAGTGTTATCAACAGTTTCACTACTATTTCCATTTCCTATGTTGATAATATTTTGTGGATTAAAATTATTTATGTCTTCCATTATTTCTGTATAAACTTTTTCCTTTATGTCATAAGAATAACTATCTTTTCCTCTAACAAATAGTATGTCTTTATGATTTTTTTCTAATAAATAATTTAAAGCCATACTTGCGCCCATAGCCTCATCATTTACAACAGATGAAATATTTGTGGACACTGAATGTCCATTAACAAAAACAATGGGAGTTTGTTTCGAAATATTATGAAAAAATTTAGATTTAATATTTTCTGTATTTGGGTCAATAACTATTATTCCAGATACATTCCTAGATAATAAATTGTTAACGCATAATTTTTCTTCTTCACTATCATTATTACTACATGCTAGAACTAAAGACAAATTATTTGCTTTTAAGCTGCTTTCAATCCCGTTTATAACTTCTGGGAAAAACATATTATTGATACTAGGAACAACAACACCTATAGTAGCTGACTTCTGCTTAGTAAGCTCACGTGCTTGCATATTAGGAATATATTTAAGTTCTTCTATTACTTCAAGTACTCTTTTTCTTGTTTCTTCTTTCACTGGATAATTACCATTCATTACCCTTGAAACAGTCGCAACAGATACATTAGCTTTTTTAGCTACATCTACTATGGTTAATTTCATAATTATTCCACCTTATAATATATTTATAAATTTATCAAAGGCAGCAAATCCTTTTTCATTTCTTTTAAATACTCCAGAGTGAAATAATACTTCTAAGAATTTAAATCCAACTTCTTCTTTTAGAATAGAATCAACGTTTTCTTGAGATATATTAGAGTATTTTTCTAGAAGATATTTATACCAATCAGAATGTTTTGCCACCATTTCATCATCTAAAATGTTGTCTTTTCTATTAATTAAGTATTCCTTTAAAACATTTAATTCTTCTTTTAATCTTGCAGGAAGAACTGCAAGTCCCATGACTTCTATAAGTCCTATATTTTCTTTTTTAATATGATGAACTTCACTATGAGGATGGAAAATACCAAGAGGGTGCTCAGTACTTGTTCTATTATTCCTTAAGACTAAATCTAGCTCATATTTATTATTCCTTTTTCTTGCAATAGGAGTAATAGTATTATGCGGTTCATCCATTGTATGACTTAATATGTTTACAGATTCATCTGAGTAGCTTCTCCATGAAGTTAAAATATGGTCAGCTAAATCTAATAATTTATCTTTATCATTACTTGAAAGCCTAACAACAGACATAGGCCATTTGACTCTACCTATTTCAACATCTTCATGATTTTTAACGGAGTAGTTTTTTTCTATTGGAGCTTTCTCCATAGCAAATGTGTAGTGACCACCTTGATAATGATCATGAGATAGTATTGATCCTCCAACTATAGGCAAGTCAGCGTTAGATCCAGCAAAGTAATGAGGTAGTATATCAGTAAAAATCAATAAATTACTAAAAGTATCCTTATTAATTTTCATAGGTATATGTTCGCTATTTAGAATTATACAATGCTCATTATAATAAGTATAAGGGGAATACTGCAAGAAATATTTTTGTTTATCAAAATCCAAAGGTATAATTCTGTGAGTCTGTCTGGCAGGATGATTTATATGGCCATAAAATCCTTCATTTTCTTTACATAATAAACATTTAGGATATGAACTAGATTTAACTAATTTAGCTTTTGCTATATCCCTAGGATCTTTTTCTGGCTTTGATAAATTAATTGTTATATCTAAGTCTCCATATTCCGTTGGTGCTTTCCATATTATGTTCTTATCAATTCTATCTTTTCGAATATAGTTAGAAGAAATGCTTAAATCATAATAGTACTCAGTAGCTTTAGTTGGAGAGATATTATATAAATTATTAAAGTTATTTATAACCTCAGAAGGTCTTGGCATTACGCAGTTCATAATTAAAGTATCAAATAAGTCTCTTTCAGTTACTGTATTTTCTATTAAATTATTATCACATGCGTAATCTAAGATATTTTCTAAGATAGGAGTTGGAGTTTCTAAAGTTTCATCAACTTCACAAACTTCAAATTCATTTAAGCTTAATACTCCAAGAATCATATTGGTAGAGTAAATTATATCATCATTATTTATAAGATTTTTTTTCAATGCAAAGTTTATAAGTCTACTTATTTCATGATTTATATTTATCATGCTAAAACCTCCTCAATTTTAACAAAAGGTATTAATCTAAGACATATCTAAAAAATAAGTCCATGTTATTTTATTTCATAGACTTATTTTTTTCTATGTCTAGGTGGCGGAAACTTGAACCATATAAGTTTTTGGGTTAGCTCTAGTTTCCCAAGATAAATTTTAAAATTCTATATGATTTTACTATTTGTCATCATATCCGTTAGGATTATTTTTATGCCATGTCCAAGCTGTTTTGATTATAGCTTTTACATCAGTGTACTTAGGAGTCCAGCCTAGAATCTTTTGAGCTTTTTCATTAGAAGCTATTAATCTTGCAGGATCACCAGCACGTCTTTCGCCGACAACAACTTTAATTTCTTCACTAGTTGCTTCTTTAGCTGAATCAATCATTTCTTTAACGCTAAAGCCAATTCCATTACCTAGATTGAAGATGTTACTTTCATTTCCGTTTTGTAAATACTCAACAGCTTTTATATGCGCGTCTGCTAAGTCTAGTACATGAATATAATCTCTTATACAAGTACCATCAGGAGTATCATAATCTTCTCCAAAAACAGTTATAGCTTCTCTTTTTCCAAGTGGAACTTGAAGTATTAGAGGTATTAAGTGACTTTCAGGAGAGTGATCCTCACCGATGCTTCCATCTTCCAGTGCACCAGCTGCATTAAAGTATCTTAAAGAAACGTAATTTATTCCGTTAGCTTTGCTAACCCATTTCATCATTTTTTCCATAGTCAGCTTTGTTTCACCATAGGTATTAGTTGGATTTGTTTCATCATCTTCAGAGATAGGAATTTTCTTTGGTTCTCCATATACTGCTGCAGTTGAAGAAAAAACTATATTCTTAATATCATGTTTTACCATACTTTCAAGTAATATTTGCATACCATATACATTATTATTGAAATATAGTAGAGGTTTTACCATACTTTCGCCAACTAAAGAATTAGCAGCGAAATGTATAATAGCATCGATTTTATTTGCAGAAAAAACTTTATCTAAAAACTCAGAATCTCTTATATCACCTTTATAAAATTTTGCTTTTGGATTTACAGCTTTCATATGACCTGATTGTAAGTTATCAACTATTATTACGTCTTTATTTTGTTTTATAAGTTCATGAACTGTATGAGAGCCGATATATCCAGCACCACCACAAACTAATATTGACATATTAACATCTCCCTTATTTTTATTGATTTGGTTTAAAGACTTATACTTTAAATTTAAACTAAATCTTTCTTATAATCAACTTAATAAAATCTTAAGTAGTAAATCTTTTATCCAATTTTTCTTGTTCCATCTGAAATGCTAACTACATAGAAGCTAGGTTCATAGCCAATTTTGCTTGTATATTCGGCTTTAACTTTTTCTACAAATGAATCTATGCAGTCTTCTTTAACAATATTAACTGTGCAGCCTCCAAAACCAGCGCCTGTCATACGAGCTCCAATTACACCTTCACTTTTCCAAGCAAGAGAAACTAAAGTATCTAATTCTATTCCAGTAACTTCATAATCATCTCTTAGAGAAATGTGAGAATCATTCATAAGTTTTCCGAATAGAGTTAAATCATTTTCTTCTAGAGCTTTTACAGCCTTTAATGTTCTTCTATTTTCATATACTGCATGTTTTGCTCTTTTTGCTTTAATAGGATCTGAAATACAAGATTTAACTTCTTCAAATTCTTCTTCTGTAAGCTCACCTAAAGCATTAATATTCTTAACTTTTTGTATTTCAGCTAAGGCAGTTTCACATTCACTTCGTCTTTCATTGTACTTAGAGTCAGCTAGACCACGCTTTTTATTTGTATTGGCAATTACTATCTTGTAGCCATCCATAGCAATAGTACTGTATGAATATTTCAAGGTATTACAATCTAAAAGAATCGCACAATTTTCCTTTCCCATGCCAATAGCAAATTGATCCATTATTCCACAATTTACACCGATAAATTTATTTTCAGCTTCTTGACACATTTTTACTATATCAACCATGTTGATATTTAAATTGAACAAATCATTTAATATAGTTCCCATCAAAACTTCTATTGAAGCAGAAGAGGACAATCCAGAACCATTTGGAATATTTCCATAGAAAAGTATTTCAAATCCGTTAGGAATATTATAACCATGATTTTCAAAAGTTTTAATTACACCTTTAGGATAATTGGCCCAATCGTGTTGTTTTTCATATATCATATTCTCTAAACTAAATTCTAAAATTCCTAATTCTTTAAAGTTTAAAGAGTTAACTAATACATTTTTATCTTCTCTTTGTCTAACTAAAGCATAAGTTCCAATAGTAAGAGCGCAAGGAAAGACATTACCTCCATTGTAATCAGTATGTTCTCCAATTAAATTAACTCTTCCAGGTGAAAAGAAAACACTTTCAGCATCTTTTGCAAATAATTTTGTGAAATCACTTTTTAATACATTAATATTCTCCATATTTAATACCTCCCTTTTAATTTAATAGTAAGCGATTACTATTAAAAAGTAAAGAGGTAATTAAGAAAATTTAGAATTTTTTAGATATATACAAAATCTGTGGATATACTCCATAGATGAAGGCTTAATAGGACAAGATGGAGAAGCGTAATCTTTCATGAGAAAGATTACAAATAATAATTATTTCTGAAGTGATTATTTGAAAATATATAAATCTAGAATATTTTTATAGAAAAGGCTTACTATTATAAAATTTAATAGGTAGCCTAAATTTTAAGCTACCTATTAGAATGTCCACTATTTTTTTGAATGGGAATGTCTATTTGAATTATTGTTCATATTATTCATCATGTTATTCATATTATTCATAGGCATATTGCCTTGATTTCCCATTAGCATACTTAATAGGGAATTAATATCGTTCATATTTCCCATATTATTCATATTTGGACCATTGCTATTCATATTATTTGCATTATTCATGTTAGGGTTGTTATTTGGATTATTAAATGGAGAACCGTTAGATCCGCCCATATTTCCCATCAACATGTTCATTAATGGATTTCCATTCATAGGGTTCATGCCGCCACCCATGCCACCCATAAGCATGTTTAATAAAGGATTACCACCCATTTGATTTGGACCGCTGCCACCATTTTGGTTAGGCATCATGGGATTTCTAAATCCGCCACCCATTCCATTAAAAAGGGAACTGAGTATCATACTTAATAAAGGATTCATTTTACCACCTTTTTGTTAATTGCTTTATTATAGTTTATTACAGAGGCATATAAAAGGATACTAAAATTTAATCTATAATAAAATATATATGTTGCAATTCACAATGCACATTTCGCAATTCACAATTGCAACTAAAATTATTGCAATATTTTTAGAATTATTATGAAGAATTATTTTTGAAATATATATATTAATGAAAGAAAATATTTTATGTTTAGAATACAGAATAAAAGAGGAAAAAATGAATAAAATAAACACAAGAACGAGGGCTGAGAATTGTAATCTTAGTTCTTTTTTATGTTTGTTGATGAAATAATAAAGACAACTAGAGAATATAAGCTAAGGAACTTAGGAGAATTTTATGAGAATAGGAGAACTAGAGATAGCAATAATAGATATAATTACATTTACTGGAATATTGATAACTCTTTTAACAGGAGTACTTAATTTATTTCAAAATAAGAAAACTCTTTACATAAATAATATTACAAGATTTAGAGTCATATGGATAACTACATTAAGAGCGCATATTGCAAGCTTGAAAGAGCTAAGCAATATAACTAACTTATATATCAGAACTAAAGATGGAAGTAATAAGGTTGAATATAGAAGAGAGTTAGATAAAATAGTATCGTTGATTAAAATGCATTTGAATTTTACAGGAAAACTAGATATTGAGCTAATATCAAAAGTAGAAGAATTAAAAGCTACACTTAATAGTTATTTATTAATATATTATTGTAAAAATGCAATAAAATCTGCAGAAAGAAATGAAGATATAACAACAAAATTTTATGAAGCTATAGATGTGATAAGTGAAAAAAAAATATTAAAGGAATTTTTGGCTATGGCAAATAGTTATAAGAATGTTGAGCATAAAAATAATACACATTTATTAAATTTACTAGAGCTTAAAAATGAAGTCAAATCTGTATACAGAGATGATTTGCAATTAATAAATAATATAGTTGAAAAAAGCGATTATATAGTAAGTAATTATGAAAATGAAATTGAAAGCCTAAATAGAGATATAGATGAGCTTGTGCAAATATGTTTAAAAGCTGAGTGGATTAGATGTAAAGTAGAAACTAGAATATGGCCGTATAATAAATATAATGAAGAAAGAGTAATTACTAAGCTAAAGGATGAATATAAAAATATTAGCCATAAAATGCAGACTTACAAATAGGAAGTCTGCATTTATAAAGTTGAATAATAAATTTACATTTAAAAATGCTAGTAAGAAGGATTCTTACATTTGGGTTAGAATTTAGAAATTTAAGTATAATATATATAATTTTATAACTTAAGTCCTAATAATATTGATTATAAATTTTCATAGTGATATTATGTTTATTAACATGGATATAATTTCATATATAGAAATAAATGTTAATAAAAATAATTTTATATACATATGTTAAGGGGGCTATATAATATGGAAGAAAAAATTGATAGACAAAAGGCATGGGATGCACTTTGTAAGTATAACAAAAGTGATGCACTCAGAAAACATGGACTAGCAGTAGAAGGGGCAATGAGACACTTTGCTAAACTCTATAATGAAGATGAGGATATATGGGGAATAATTGGATTACTTCATGATATAGATTATGAGATGTATCCAGATGAGCATTGTGCTAAATCTCAAGAAATAATGAGAGAAGAAGGATTTACGGAGAGTTATATACGAGCGGTTGCATCTCATGGATATGGAATAGTAAATGAAATAAAGCCTGAAAGTAATGCTGAGAAGGTACTTTATACAATAGATGAACTTACAGGACTTATAGGGGCGGCTGCATTAATGAGACCATCTAAAAGCGTAATGGATTTAGAAGTTAAGTCTGTTAAGAAAAAATTTAAGGCAAAAGGGTTTGCGGCAGGTGTAGATAGAAATGTAATATTAAATGGTTGCAAGATGATAGATATGGAATTAGACAAGGTTATAGAAAATACAATTTTAGGAATGAGAAATGTAGCAGAAGATATTGGCCTTTAGTATGGAATATTAATAGTTAAATTTATCATACAAATATAAAATTATATAGATATCCAAAACAAAACTTAGACTTATGCAATAACTTACCGAAATCATAAATATTTTGATTCCGAAAAGCTATGAAAACATCGCTGAAGGTTCTAAGCAGCAGGTTATACCCACTTTAGCATGCTCCAACTTTCAGTTTGACAAGCTAAAATGGAACAACCTACAGCTAAGAACCTTTAACAGCTCATTTTCAAATGTTTTCTACACAAATATATTTATGATTTCTAGTGAAGATATGAATTTAAATTTTTAGCAACCTTGTAAATATGTCCATCTAATAAGTCCAATTCTTGAATTGTATATCTATAGTTAATAAAATACATTATTAAAATTAGGAGAATTTTTATGATTAAAAATATAATATTTGATCTTGGAAATGTTATTTTAGATTTTCAGCCAAAGATATATGTAAAATCAAAAATTGATGAAGAAAAAGTAGAAGAAATATATAAATGTATATTTCAGAGTGATGAATGGCCGATGCTTGATAGAGGAACAATTTGTGAAGAAGATGCTAAAAGAAATATAATTAATAGAAACACTGAAAGTGAAGAGTTAATTAATAAAGTCTTTGAAAATTGGTACGATATACTGATTCCAATAGAAAGCAGTGTGAATACATTAAAAAAACTAAAGCAAAAAGGTTATAAAATTTATTATCTATCTAATTTTCATCTAGCAGCTTTTGAATATATAAATAATAAATACGACTTATTTAAATTATTTGAAGGAGGAGTGGTTTCTTATAAAGAGAAATTACTTAAACCTGAAAAAGAAATTTATGAGAAGATACTATATAGATATAACTTAGAACCAGGTGAAACTTTATTTATAGATGATATGGAGCAAAATATCGAAGCTGCTATTAAGCTTGGATTAAAAGGAATAGTTTTAAAGGAACCAAGGAAACTGGAAGATGAATTACAAAAATTTGATATCAATATTTAAATAGTAAATAATAGAATGCATTAAAGTATTTTTATTGGACAATATAACACTAAAGGTTTTTAGAATAGGCATATAAAAGAAAATATACTAAAATACTGACTTGCTATATTTTAATTATTCAGCAAGTGTATTTTAAAAAATTAAAAAACAGGGTTTAGAAATATACCCATATGCTTATATAGAAAATAGGAGGTGTTTGTATGGAGGATAAATATAATGTATCTTCAATGGGATTAACATATGACTTTATTCATAATGCTGCTGTAGCAAATACTGACATAAAGTTAAGTGATAATGAAGATTCACAGTCAAATGTGGAAAAAAGCTCTATAAAGGCTATAATAAAGCATTCGGGTGAGATAACAGGATATGAACTTTCAAATGGAGAGAGAATAACTAAAGAAAGAGGCGTGGAACTAGCTAAAGAGGGGGCTATATCTGGAGTATCTGTCTCGACATCAAGAAAAGGTGAGGAATATTTAAGGAGCTTAAGAGATGATGATGAGTCAAACAATTTAAGCGTCTTGCCAGTAGTAGAAGAATAAAATGCTTTTTAAAATAAAATTTGCTTATAAACTCTATGAAATATTTTACTATTAAAATAAAGAAAGAATATTTTTAACTAGAAAACTCATATCATTGAATTCAATGATATGAGTTTTTTCTTAAAAGTGTTAAAATAGTAAAAGAAGCATAATAATGAATAGATATGTGCTTAGAGGAAAAAAATAATAATTATAAGTTGATTAATGTAAGGAGATGTATTCATGAGTGATTTAAGTGACTTAAAGGAAATGACAAAAGCTAAGGCAGCAAAAGAAATGCAAGAATTGAAAGATAAGATATTAGAAAGATTGAGCTCGATTAAAAGAGATGGGATAGATGAATTAATAAAATATCTTTTAGAAAGAACCGATTATTTTACAGCCCCAGCATCTACTAAGTTTCATTCAAACTTTGATGGAGGATTAGCACTTCACTCTGATAATGTTGTTGAATTATTAATTCAAAAAAACAAGCAATATAAGCTAGGTTTGAGTCATGATACAATGTATTTAACAGGATATCTGCATGATTTGTGTAAGTGTAATTTTTATGAGAAAACTATGAGATTAAAAAAAGATGAGATGACAGGAAAGTGGATAGGATATGCAGCCTATGAATTTGACGATAAAATTCCTTTAGGGCATGGAGAGAAAAGTGTAATTTTACTTCAACAATTTGTCAAGTTATCATTAGAAGAATGTTTAATGATAAGATGGCATATGGGTGCTTATGTTCCAAAGGATGAATATAGAGACTACAATAAGGCAATAGAAATGCATAAGTCAGTTTTGGCATTTAGTAATGCAGATGCAGAGGCTTCACATTTCTTGGAAGAAGTAAGAGAACCAGAAGTTTATTCAATAGAAGAATATAATCAATATGTAAAAGAAAGAGCTTTAAGAAAAAATAGTTAATTATTACTTTATTTATATACATGAGAAATAAGAAGGATTTTAAACCAAAATAAAGCATAAGGGACTTTAAATAAATTTATCAAGTATATTAAAGAAATATTGTCATAAATAGTAGCAATTTTAAAGATAATATAGTAAAATGTCAATGTTGTATAATAAAGATGTTTCAAGGTAAACTAGAAGTTGAGTATTTGAAGGTTATAAACATTAGAATATGTATGATTTTAGTGAATAAGTTTTTGAAACAAATTCTAATGCAACTATAATTTAATTTGGGTCAGAAAGGTTGTGATGTTAGGGTTGGAAAACAAGCTGAAGTTATACGGCTTTAACAACCTCACCAAAACACTTAGCTTTAACATCTATGATGTATGCTATGCAAAAAGTGAGCGCGAGCAAAAGGACTATATTGCTTATATTGATGAGCAATACAATTCAGAAAGACTTACAAGAATTCTGTGTGATGTAACGGAAAGTATCGGTGCGCATGTACTTAATATTTCGAAGCAAGATTATGATCCTCAGGGAGCAAGTGTGACTATTTTAGTATCAGAGCAAACGCTAGCAGTCAAAGAAATAGATGCATCTTGTAATAAAGGTGAAATTGACATTTTAAAAACTAGAGATACAGTAGTAGGGCATTTAGATAAAAGCCATGTTACTGTGCATACTTATCCAGAATATCATCCAGATAATTCAATTGCTACTTTTCGTGTTGATATTGATGTAGCCACTTGTGGAGAAGTTTCTCCGCTAAATGCACTAAACTATCTTATAGGAAGTTTTGATTCAGACATCATAACGATAGATTATCGTGTCAGAGGTTTTACCCGAGATGTTGATGGCAAAAAATTATTTATAGATCATAAAATAACATCAATACAAGATTATATTGATGAAAATACCTTGAAAAAGTATGATGCAATGGATATAAATGTATATCAATCAAATATATTTCACACTAAAATGCTAATTAAAGAAATTGAACTTCAAAATTACCTTTTTAATAGAGATGTTTATGAAATCAAGCCAAAGCAAAGACTTGAAATTGAAAACAACTTAAGAAGAGAGATGATTGAGATTTTTAGTGGAACTAATATATATTAACGGGGAGGGATGTATACGATGAAAAACAAAGAATCCCACTCAAGAGCACCAATCTATGAGGCATTAATAGAATATAAGAAAGCTAGAGTGGTTCCATTTGATGTACCGGGTCATAAGCAGGGCCGAGGAAATGATATGCTTAGAGAATTCTTGGGAGAGCAATGTCTTTCAGTAGATGTAAATTCAATGAAACCACTCGATAATCTTATTCACCCGGTATCGGTTATAAGAGAAGCTGAGGAACTTGCGGCTGATGCATTTGGTTCTAAACACGCATTTTTAATGGTTAATGGAACAAGTTCTGCAGTTCAGGCTATGGTTATGAGTGTATGTAAAAAAGGTGAAAAGATTATAATGCCTCGTAATGTGCATAGAAGTGCTATAAATGCTTTAATAATTAGCGGAGCAATTCCGGTTTATATAAATCCAGGAACCAATAAACAACTTGGAATACCACTTGGGATGTCAGTTGAAGATGTAAAAAAAGCAATTAAAGAAAACCCAGACGCAAAAGCGATATTTGTAAATAATCCTACTTATTATGGGATTTGTTCAAATTTAAAAGAAATTACGAAACTTGCCCATGAAAATGGAATGTACGTGTTAGTAGATGAAGCTCATGGAACACATTTTTATTTTGGTGATGATATGCCTTTGTCAGCAGTTGATGCAGGGGCAGATATGGCAGCAGTCAGTATGCATAAGACTGGAGGATCTTTAACTCAAAGTTCTTTTCTACTCTTAAATTGCGATTTAGCAATAGGATATGTTCGTCAAATAATTAATTTGACTCAGACAACAAGTGGTTCATATCTTTTAATGTCATCACTTGATTTGGCAAGAAGAGATCTTGTATTACATGGAAAAGAAATTTTTGATAAAGTAAAGAAAATCTCTGAATATGCTAGAGGGGAAATAAATAAAATAGGCGGGTATTATGCTTTTTCAAAGGAATTAATTGATAATGATGCTGTTTATGACTTTGACATAACGAAGTTATCTGTATTCACTAGAGAAATAGGTCTCGCCGGAATAGAAGTATATGATCTATTAAGAGATGAGTATGGTATACAAATTGAATTGGGAGATATCGCAAATATTTTAGCTATTATTTCTGTTGGAGATCGTAGTCTTGCAATTGAAAGATTAATCTCTTCATTATCTGAAATTAAGAGATTGCATTCAAAAGACAAAATTGGAATGTTTGATCATGAGTATATAGATCCTGAAGTTGTACTAACTCCTCAGGAAGCATTTTATTCTCAAAAAACTTCAGTGCCGCTAAATGAAAGCAATGAGAAAATATGTGCTGAATTTGTAATGTGTTATCCACCAGGAATACCAATTCTTGCTCCAGGAGAAAAAATAACAAAAGAAATATTAGACTACATAAATTATGCAAAAGAAAAAGGCTGCTTTTTAACTGGAACAGAAGACACTAAAATTGAGAATATTAATATTGTGGAGGACAAGTAAATGGAATTATGGTATACAGAACAACACACAGAAAATGTAAGATTTTCAATTAAAGTTGAAAAAGAAATACATACTGAAAAAACTGAATTCCAAAGAATAGATGTACTTGAAGCTAAGGAATTCGGAAGGTTTTTTACATTAGATGGATTAATGATGGTAACTGAAAAAGATGAATTTATTTACCATGATATGATAGTTCATGTACCAATGGCAACCAATCCAAATATTAAGAATGTTTTAGTTATAGGCGCTGGTGACGGTGGAACAATAAGAGAACTTACAAGATACAGTACAGTTGAAAAGATAGATATGGTTGAAATTGATAAAAGAGTTGTTGATATTTGCAGAGAATACTTTCCGGTAACATCATGTAAGCTTGATGATAAAAGGGTTAATGTATTCTATGAAGATGGTTTGAAATTTATAAGAGATAAAGAGAATGAATATGATTTAATCATAGTTGATTCAACAGATCCGTTTGGACCAGGAGAAGGATTATTTACTAAGGAGTTTTATGGAAATTGCTATAAAGCGTTAAAAGAAGATGGAATTTTAGTTAATCAACATGAAAGTCCATACTATGATAATGATGCAGCTGCAATGAAAGAAGCTCATGAAAAAATAACGAAATTTTTTCCAATCATTAGGGTCTATCAAGCACATATTCCAACATATCCATCAGGACATTGGTTATTTGGATTTGCTTCAAAAAAGTATCACCCTATAAAGGATTTTGATGCAAAAGCTTGGAATAAGTTAGGGATAAAAACAAAATATTATAATACAGATCTTCATGTGGGGTGCTTTGCACTTCCAACTTACGTTAGAGATATGTTAAATGGACTTACTGATTAGAAAAATTATCAGATAGGACAATTAAATTTTTTGTTCATGACTTGAAAATAATGAAAAAATAATAAGTCAATATTCTAAATTCAGCTGGAGCATAAAGCTCCATCTGAAAAGTTTCATTTTATAAAGAAATTGGAGGAATTGGAATGGGAAAAGCTTTAATTATTGGCGCTGGTGGTGTTGCTAGCGTTGCTATTCATAAATGTTGTCAAAATTCAGAGGTGTTCGAGGAAATTTGTATTGCTAGTAGAACTTTATCAAAGTGTGATGCAATAAAAGCTTCATTAGAAGGAAAAACTAAGACAAAAATACAAACAGCAAAGGTAGATGCTGATAATGTACCAGAATTAGTAGCACTTATTAATAAATTTAAACCAGAAGTTGTTATAAATCTTGCACTTCCTTATCAAGACTTAACAATTATGGATGCTTGTTTAGAAACAAAAGTTCATTATGTAGATACAGCTAACTATGAACCACTTGATACAGCAAAATTTGAATACAAGTGGCAATGGGCATATAGAGAAAAATTTGAAAAGGCAGGTTTAACTGCATTACTTGGAAGTGGATTTGATCCAGGGGTTACTGGTGTGTTTAGTGCTTATGCTCAAAAGCATTATTTTGATGAAATAAATTATATAGATATATTAGATGCTAATGCTGGTGATCATGGTTATCCATTTGCAACTAACTTTAACCCAGAAATCAATATTCGTGAAATTACAGCTCCAGGAAGCTATTGGGAAGAAGGAAAATGGATAGAAACAGAACCTCTTGAAATAAAGAGAGTTTATGATTTCCCAGAAATCGGACCAAAAGATATGTATTTATTACATCATGAAGAATTAGAATCTTTAGGTATAAATATTAAAGGAATTAAGAGAATAAGATTCTGGATGACATTCTCACAAAAGTATATAACACATTTAAATGTACTTGAGAATGTTGGTATGACTTCAATTGAACCAATTGAATTTGAAGGAAAGCAAATAGTACCATTACAATTCCTTAAAGCAGTATTACCAGATCCTGCATCATTAGGTCCAAGAACAAAAGGAAAGACTAATATAGGTTGTATCTTCCAAGGTAAAAAAGATGGAAAAGATAAAACATATTATGTTTACAATGTTTGTGATCATGAAGAATGTTATAAAGAAGTTGGATCTCAAGCAATTTCATATACAACTGGGGTTCCAGCTATGATAGGTGCAAGCTTAATCTTAAGAGGATTATGGAAGAAACCAGGAGTATATAACGTAGAAGAATTTGATCCAGATCCATTTATGGAAGAGTTAAATAAATGGGGATTACCATGGAAAGAAAGCTTCGATCCAACTTTAGTTGAATAAATTTCAGACTTCTTAACTATGTGACAACTAACCGAACTGGTAGGTACTCTGTTGTTTCGGTTGCTATAGAATATAGATGCTGATTTCTAACAGTAAAAGTGGCACAAAAATGCTAGCCTCAAAGATAAACTTTGAACTAGCATTTTTGAACAACTTTTACTGAAGAAATCTATGCATCTATATTCTAAATGCAACACTGCACAAAAGAGTACCTACCAGTTCTAATATTATTTATATTTCAATATATAAACTTAGTTCGTAATTTTATCCGTTTAACTAATTTGCTTGACCAATTAAATTTGAACCATTAAAGGGTTGTTATATTGGGGAAAAGTATAAAATGATGGAAAAGAGACAAAATTATCAAGTGAAAAGAGATTGGAATCTGTGATTGAAGCTTGTAATTAGAAAAAAGGTTTGGTGATTTAATGAAAGATATAGATTTAAGCAAATTACCATCACCATGTTATTTGGTTGATGAGAGACTCCTTAAGAAGAATTTGGAGACTTTAGATTATGTTCAAAAGGAAACAGGTGCCAATATTATTCTGGCAACTAAAGCGTTCTCTATGTACTCAACTTTCCCGCTGATTGGAAAGTATCTAAAAGGAGTTACTTCAAGTTCTCTTCATGAAGCTAGACTTGGATACGAAGAGATGGGGAAGGAAGTACATATTTATTCTCCTGCATATAGAGAAGACGAATTTGATGAGATAATGAAATATAGCGATCATATAGTATTTAATTCATTTAGTCAATGGAGAAAATATAAGGATAAAGTCAAAAACTTTAAAGGAAAGAAAATCGAATGTGCTATTCGTATTAACCCTGAGTATTCAGAGATAGAAACAGATATATATAATCCATGTTTTGAAAATTCAAGAATGGGAGTTACTTTGGCTAACTTTGAAGAAGAAGATCTTGAAGGTATAGATGGATTGCATTTTCATACAATGTGTGAACAGAATTCAGATACCCTTGAACGTACAATAAAAGTGGTGGATGAAAAATTCGGAAAATACATCAAGAAAATGAAGTGGATTAACTTTGGTGGTGGTCATCATATTACTAGAGAAGATTATGATATAGAAACACTAATAAGATCTATTAAATTCATAAAAGATAAATATGGAGTACAAGTATATCTTGAACCAGGTGAAGCAATTGCTCTAAATACAGGATTCCTTGTATCAACAGTATTAGATACTATGAAAAATGGAATGGATATAGCTATACTAGATACTTCAGCGGAATGTCATATGCCAGACGTACTTGCAATGCCATATAGACCTAATATAATAGGTGCTGGAAAGCCAAATGAATTCGAATTTACTTATAGATTTGGAGGGCCAACTTGCCTTGCAGGTGATATTATAGGAGATTATTCATTTAAAGAACCTTTAAAGCCAGGAGATAAACTTGTATTTTGCGATATGGCTATTTACTCAATGGTTAAAAATAATACCTTTAATGGAGTTAATCTTCCTGCAATTGTAAAATATAGTGAAGAAAAAGGTATTGAAATAATAAAAGAATTTGGATATGAAGATTTTAAGGCTAGATTATAGCAGAAAAAAAATAAGCGATTCAGAATAGAGGTAAAATCCTATTCTGAATCGCTTAAGTTTGTTAAGGCTTTTTATGATATTTCTGATTATTTCATAACCATTTTGGAAATGATTTCAGTATAATTAGTAGTATCTGATGGCAACCATATATTTCCGACTTTGGTGAAGCTGAATGTATTTTCAGTTGTTGTTGAGCTTATTTGGCCCTTATTAATTGAATCTATTAGGTTTGCAACGTAAGCTTCTGTAAGCTTTTGTTTATCTCTAATACCATTTGATAGTGCCTGAGATGTAGTAATATTTACAGCATCTTTAGAGATTTGATTTCTATCTATAAATGTTGATGATACTTTAACTTGTGCAGAATTATCTGTTTTAGACACTTCTTCAAAATTAACCGAGTTTTTACTTATAGCACTTCTTAGAGCAGTTATCATTCCTTGAAGTTGATCATCTGATAATGAAATACCAGATTGTCCAGATTCTTTTTTGAAAGTTTTAAAATCATTTTTATTTATATTCCTAATTATTCTTTCGCCAAAAGCTTTGCTGTAACCAAGTTTCTCCATGCCGCTACTATCTTCCTTAATTACTAAGTTCCAAAGAACTTCAGCACTTTCTTTTGGTGAGATACTTTCTTCATCAATATTAAGATTAGGATTATCTTTATTTACTGCTAATTCAACTAACTTGTACCCGAAATTAGTTTGATCATCTGCAATCCAATATCTATTAACTTTTTTAAATTTAAATGTATTTGAAGATTTATCAGAGCTCACTTCTGCATTTTTTAATCCTTCTGCAAGCTTGTTTAAATATATTTCACCAAATTTTTTATTTTCCTCTTCATTACTTGTAAAGTCCATCTTATCCGTTTCATCTAAAGCATCCATTGCTGCTTGTTCATCGATTTTTTTAATATCAAAATTAGTAGTTGAAATTTCTACTTCGGCTTCGTCACCAGATTTAGAAATTTGCTTTGTTTCATAGGTAATCTTTGAAAGTGCTTCTTTATATGCTTCACATATAGAATTTAATTGTTCATCTGAAGCTGAATATTGCATCAAAAGAACATTTTTTCTCAATTGATCCTTAATTTTATCTTCGTATTCTTTTACTATATTGTCTTTCTCAGAGTCAGATACCCCTATCTTTTGAATATCTTTAGCATCAGATTTAAATATTAGTGAACAGTAAATGTCAGCTGAATTTTTTGCTGCATTACTATCAAAGCATCCACTAAATAAAAAACTAAATAGTAACGCCACCAATGCTAAAAAACCAATTATTCTTTTTTTCTTCATTATTTTTTACCCCTATCATTTTAAGTTATAGTAGTTAACAAAGTACATTATATCATCCAATTAAAGTAATTTAAAGTTGTTTTTTACTAATATGGATGCTATTATAAAATAGAATTGGGGTAAAATTTCGTATCTATCTTTTTAGGCAAATGTAAAAGAGTGATTTAAATAATAAGGGATAGATTAAAGGAATATTTACACTTTAAGAAGATTAGGTTTAGTTTATGTAAAAGAGTTACTTATTTTGTTCAAAAGAACCAGGGAACAGATATACCAACTTATCAAGTTACATTCCTTAATGATGGTAAGTCTTATATATTTACAATTTCAGCTGTGAAAAAGATTTCGGATGAAAATATGAAGTCATTTGAAGATATGCTAAATACAGTTGAATTTCAGAGGTAACTAAACTTTTAATTAATATAAAATATTTTTAAGTAAAGTTTATATATAATTTTAAAGACCACTGTTCTAAGTCATCTTAGAATAGTGGTCTTTGTGTAGAACTTTTATTATAAATAATGCTTATTATGTAAAAGGATTTTATAAAATGAAAATGTATACAAATGTTTTAGATTAATTGTATCCAATGGTAAAAATACAGTATAATTACATATTTAATTTATTAATTAAGTTTATTATTTATGTTATAATAAAGCTGAAACAAGTATTCTACAGATTATTTTTGTAGAAAGGAGCAATAAACTCAAAATGTTTAACGTTAACAATGACACTATGAAGTCATATTTAGATATGAATACTAAATCGGGATAGAATTAAATTTCTTTATTTGAATAAAAAAAATTAAAACTCTTAAAATAAGAAAAATCTTTATAAATAGAGTATTAGAATTTACATTAAAATATAAAAAAGGGAGAATAAATATGAAACAAGATAAAAATTATCTATCAGCAATTTTAATTGTGGCAGCTACTGGTTTTAGTTTATTTATTATTATGCAGAATTTTTTAACTAAAACAAATGAGAGAGGAGTTAGTGCTGGATTGCCATTAATGATTCCAACTTTAGCATTACTTATTCCTTTAGCGATAATAATTATAACAATGATTTCAAGGGAAGTAAGATATAAGAAAGCTCTGGCTAATGGGGTTAAAAGTGTGGGACTTATTAGAAAGGTAACAGAAACAGGAAAGAAGCATTCAAGAAAATTAGAAGAAGTCAAATTGGAACTTGATGTTTTAGAGCAGAATGGAAGTAAATTTTTAGGGGAAGTAACAACAGTTATTCGTTATGCAGAATTAGCGTTCTTAAAAGAAGGGGAGCCAGTTCCTGTTATTTATAAATCGGATAATAAGCAAGAAATATCAATAGATAGGAAACCTAATGTAAACGAGCTTAAGGATAGAATAAACAATTATAAAACACAAAATAATATCAAATAATTAAAAGTAAATTTAGGTATATATAATATAATTTTTAGCAAATACTAGCTTTATATAAACAAACACATAATATAAATATAAAGAGAGGAGAAAAGGAACCAGCGTATATATGCTGGTTTTTTGAAAAAATATGTTTATACCTAAAAGAGTTATATTTGAAAAAGATTCATTAGATTATGAGGCAGCTAAAAATATTTTGAATAAGTTTAAAGATAAAGAGGATGTTGAGATTATCAATATTACTTCAAATAAATTAAAACAGCATATTCCTGGAGAAGATTTTTATGCCCAGTATAGGGAAGGAAAAAAGACTTTAGTGGTTGGAACAAAGAAGAGTCTGAAATTTCAATCCTGTAAGCCTTCGGCCCATTATCAATTACCACTAATATCAGGGTGCATGGGGCAATGTGAATATTGTTATTTAAATACAAAACTCGGAGATAAACCTTTTGTGAAGGTACATGTAAATATTGATGAGATTTTAAGTCAAGCTCAGAAGTATATAGATGAAAGGTTGCCTGAAATAACCATATTTGAAGGTGCAGCTACATCAGATCCAATACCAGTGGAACCTTATACTCATTCACTTGAAAAGGCTATCGTATTTTTTGGTAAGTATGAAAATGCTAGATTTAGATTCGTGACAAAGTATAATGATATAGATTCACTATTGGATTTAGAACATAATGGTCATACTGAAATGAGATTTAGCATTAATACATCATCAGTTATTAATAAGTATGAGCATGCAACAGCTTCTCGTGACTTAAGGATAGAAGCTAGTATAAAGGCGGCTAAAGCAGGATATCCAATTGGTTTTTTAGTTGCACCTGTGTTCATTTATCCAAATTGGAAAGAAGAATATCATGATTTATTGTTAAGTTTAAGTAAAAATCTGCCAAAGGATTTAAAAACTCCAGTGACCTTTGAGATAATATCGCATCGTTACACATCAACAGCAAAAAATATAATACTTCAGGTTTTTCCAGAAAGTGAATTACCAATGAGTGATGAAGAGCGTAAATTCAAATATGGTCAATTTGGATATGGAAAGTACGTCTATCCAAAAGAAAATATAGATGAAATGAAACAATTCTTTATAAAAGAAATAGAGGACTTATTTGAAAATAAAGAAATTAAGTATGTTATATAGATAAATAGCAGAACGTAGATTTAAGTTTATCTACTGAAATGTGTGGGTTTCATATCAAATAGGTATAATGTTCTATAGGACTACTGGAATATAATTGAAGGCACTGAAAAGCAGGTATCATCCAATTCATCATACTTAATTTTATTTTAACAAGCTAAATTGGAAAGAACTGCTTTTTAGAATATTTGGCGATACCATTTATCTTTTCAGAGTAAGAGTATCTGTAGATACAATAAACCAATTACAATTCTAAGTTGAAAATTTTCTATTCATTCTAATCGCTCCATTAACTTAAATGAATAGCCTATTTTTTCTATTTCATCCCTCGACAAGACTGATCCCTCTGGAGGCCTCACATTTAATTTAAAAACTATAGCTTTTTGCCCTACTTCTTGTTTAAAATTTATACGATTCATTTTAATATCCATATTAAGTGTATCTGCGATAGCCTCTGCTGTTGATTCGTGCCCTATTGCAGATATGAATCCGTTCTTAGATAAAAGCTTTCTTGCAGATTCAACATCTATATCACTTATCTTATAAACACCATTTGTTGTAGCAACAGTTCCATTAAATATAGCAACCTTCATGTTCATCACCTCTAATAATATATTACTACATAAATCCTATATTTGTCAGTCATTTAATTTATATTTCAAAATCAATATATTTTCAAGGATTATTAGAATGATGTTTGGGAATATAACATTTCTCCATACTTTTGCTACATAATAATATATTATTATTGAAGTAGTATATATATAATCTAGTTAGAATAGTTATCGTTTCCACATTAATTTCTAGTTTCAAATTTTAATGTTTTGGAAGAGGTAACCCTAATTAGAGAATAGGAGAGAGTATATTATGAGTAAAATCAAAAATGAAATTATGCTAATAACTTATGCAGATAGTTTAGGAAAGAATTTAAGGGAATTAAAGGATGTTTTAGATGAACATTATTCTGATGCAATAGGAGGTGTTCACATACTACCTTTCTTTCCGTCATCAGGAGATAGAGGCTTTGCACCTATGAGGTATGATGTGGTAGATGAAGCCTTTGGTACAATTGACGATGTTAAAGAAATAAGTAAGGATAAATATTTAATGTATGATTTCATGGTGAATCATATTTCAAGGCAATCTGAATTATTTAAGGACTTTCAAGAAAAGAAAGATGAATCAAAATATAAGGATTTTTTTATAAGATATAAAGACTTTTGGGAAAATGGTGAGCCAACCGATGAACAAGTAGGTGCAATTTATAAAAGAAAACCAAGAGCACCTTACTATGAAGTTGAATTTAAAGATGGAAGCAAGGAAAAACTCTGGTGCACTTTTGCAGAGGAACAAATTGATTTAAACATGGATTCAAAAGTTGCAAGAGAATTTATTAAAGATACACTAATATCAATGTGTAAAAATGGAGCATCAATTATTCGTTTAGATGCTTTTGCATATGCTATAAAGAAATCGGGGACAAGCTGTTTCTTCATTGAGCCAGAAATGTGGAATTTACTTTATGAAATTCAAGATACGGTTAAAGAATATGGGGTAGACATATTACCAGAAATTCATGAACACTATACTATACAACATAAGATTTCAGAAAAAGGTTTTTGGATTTATGATTTTGCTCTTCCAGTTTTGGTTTTAAATGCTTTATATTCAGGGAAAGGTGATAATTTAAAGAGATGGCTTGATATGAGTCCAATGAAGCAATTTACAACTTTAGATACTCATGATGGCATTGGTATTGTTGATGTAAAGGACTTAATGACAGATGAAGAAATAGAAGAAACTAAGGAAGCTATGTTCACAAAAGGTGCAAATGTTAAAAAGATTTACAATACAGCAGCTTACAATAACTTAGATATTTATCAAGTTAATTGTACTTATTATTCAGCATTAGGAAATAATGATAAAGCATATTTATTAGCTCGTGCAATACAATTCTTCGCACCAGGTATACCGCAAGTTTATTATGTAGGAATGCTTGCAGGTGAAAATGATATTGAGCTAATGGAATCAACTAAGAATGGAAGAGATATAAATCGTCATTATTACTCAAAGGAAGAAATCAGAGAAAATTTTAATAACAGAAAAATAGTAAATGATATGAGAGATTTAATGAAATTTAGAAATAATAATCTTGCTTTTGGATTAGAGGGAGAATGTATTACTGAAGTTGATGGAAGTAAACTTGTAATAACTAGAAAATGCGGAGAACACATTGCAATTATAAAAGCTGATTTAAAAACTCATGAATTCACTATTGAAGCATAGTAGTAATTTCTAAGTTTATATCATTGTAGATAATCAATAGTTATTATTTAATGAGGAATAATTGCCCTAATCCGGAAAAAATACGTCATCTAATTTTTAGAATGGCGTATTTTTAGCTAAATAACTATATTTTATTGGGAAAAGCACTTTCCCTATAACTTTTTGGGTTATTACCTATAATTTTTTTGAATATCTTAGAAAAGGTTAGTGGATCAGTGTAACCCACTGAGGCAGCAATAGCCTTAATTGATAAATCTGTACTTTTTAGAAGCTCGCAAGCCTTATCTATTTTATAGTTTACTAAAAATTCTTGTGGTGACATATTAATATTTCTCTTAAAAATGTTTGCAAGATAGCTTCTGTTTATACCAATATAACTGGCGATATCATTTATTTTTATATTGTTTGAGTAATTATTTTCTATAAATTCTATAGATTTTTCTAAATATAATTCAGTACTTTTATAGGTTTTTATATTATAAGAGTCTTTTCTTGTTTCAGCTAATGCAGACATAAAGAAATATAAAAGTCCTTCAAGTTTTAATTCATTCGAATAATCCATTTCTTTTAATTTAAGCATTTCAGAAATGTAGTTTTTTAAGGAGTCGTCTTTTGAATATTCAAATATAAGATTTTCTTCATTTAGATTTGCATAATTTAAATAAGTTTGAGCTTTAACACCATTAAAACCAACCCACATATAGGTCCAAGGATTATTCTCATCTGCTTTATAATAAGTTAAAACATTTGGACAAATCAAAAAGCCTTGGTTTTTCTTAAGTTTATATGTTGTGTTATTAACAGTGTAGGAACCTTCCCCGTCAATTATATAGTGAATTAAATATTGAGGCCTTATTGCTGGACCATATGAATAACCAGGAGTACAATTTTCTGAACCGCAATAGCACAGAAACAAGTCTACAGATTGTTTCTTTTGTGGTTCAAGATATTTTGATTTGTTACTTTCTTCATATTTAATTTCCATGATATTTACACACTCCTTAAGTTGGTAGTCGCAAAACATAACATTTCTACATAAGCAACATACATAACACCATATAATTCGCTCTTTCATGTAATTATAATGAATACATAGATAAACTTAGTCTAAAAAAATCTATGAGGAAATGATAACATTAACAGAATTATTTATCAACTAGTTTACTAAAGTAAATATGTTCTGAAAATAGTTGTATCCAAAGAGTATATATTAAATGGAGGAATTAATATGGCAATTATTTATGAAAAGAATACAAGAACATTTCATCTAAAAACCCAAAAAACAAGTTATATAGCAAAAGTGTTAGAAACTAACCATTTAACTTACCTATACTGGGGGAGAAAAATAAATACTAATAATTTAGATTACCTTATTGAAAAAAATTTATGGGGAAGTTTTCTTACTAATACAGATAGTATAGGGACTTTTCAATTGGAAGCGGTGTCTCAGGAATACCCTGGATATGGAAGTACTGATTTACGTTCACCAGCAATAGAAATTCAGTTTAAAGATGGAACTTCAGCTACTGATTTTAGGTATGATGGCCATAAAATTTATAGAGGAAAGCCTTTTCTTAGAGGATTACCATCAACCTATGTTGAAGCTGATGATGAAGCAGAAACTTTAGAAATATATTTACGAGATGAACTAAAAAATGTAAAGGTTATATTAACATATAGTGTTTTTGAAGAATTTGATTCAATAACAAAATCAGTTAGGATAGTAAATGAGAGTGAAGAAAATATAAATATATTGAGAGTTTTAAGTGCTAATGTTGATTTTAAAGAAGATAATTTTGATTTTATACATTTATCAGGTGCTTGGGCAAGGGAAAGACATATTGTTAGAACAGGCCTTAGGTCTGGAATGCAGTCAATAGAAAGTAGAAGGGGAGCAAGTAGTCATGCTCAAAATCCTTTTATGGCATTAGCACGAAAAGGTGCAAGTGAACAAAATGGAGATGTTTATGGATTTAGCTTAGTTTATAGTGGGAATTTTTTAGCTGCTATCGAAGTTGATATGTATAGTAAAGCCAGAGCTCAGATTGGTATGAATCCTTTTGATTTCAATTGGATATTAGAAAAAAATGAGGAGTTTCAGGCTCCAGAAGCGGTACTCGTATATTCTTCAGATGGATTAACAGGAATGTCTCAAATATATAATAATTTATACGGTAAACGCTTATGCAGGGGTAAATATAGAGATGAAGTAAGACCAATTCTTATAAATAATTGGGAAGCCACTTACTTTGATTTTAATGAAACTAGTATAAAGGAAATTGCTAGTGAAGCAAGTGATTTAGGAATAGAACTTTTTGTTCTTGATGATGGCTGGTTTGGAAAGAGAGATGATGATACCACATCTTTAGGTGATTGGTTTGTTAATGAAGAAAAAATAAAAGGTGGACTTGGAAAGCTTTCTAAAGAAATAAATGAAATAGGATTACAATTTGGATTATGGTTTGAACCTGAAATGGTATCTCCAAACAGCGAATTATATAAAAATCATCCTGACTGGTGCATTCATATACCAGGTAGAAATAGGTCAACTGCTAGAGAACAGCTTATATTAGATCTATCAAGAAAAGAGGTATGTGATTATATAATAGAAACAGTTAGTAGTGTATTAGAGAATGCATCTATTTCATATGTAAAATGGGATATGAACAGAAATATGAGTGAAATAGGTTCACTTGGACTGCCACCTGAAAGACAAAGAGAAACAGCACATAGGTATATGCTAGGTTTATATAGAATACTCGAGGAAATAACAGCAAAGTTCCCAGAGATATTATTTGAAAGCTGTTCTGGAGGCGGCGGTAGGTTTGATCCAGGAATGCTGTACTATATGCCACAAACTTGGACAAGTGATGATACCGATGCTATAGAAAGACTTAAGATACAATTTGGAACATCCTTAGTTTACCCAAGTGCTTCAATGGGCTGCCACGTATCAGCAGTGCCAAATCATCAGGTTGGAAGGGTTACTCCTATAGGAACAAGAGGAATTGTTGCTATGTCAGGAAATTTTGGGTATGAGCTTGATATTACTAAGTTGACAGAAGCAGAAAAGGAAGCAATAAAAAATCAAGTTGAGTTATACAAGCAAATAAGGGAAACAGTTCAGTTTGGAGACACTTATAGATTAATAAGCCCTTTTGAAAGTAACGAAGTTGCATGGATGAATATCTCAAAAGATAAAAAGGAAATTGTCATAAGCTACATTAAGCAATATGCCGAGCCAAATAAATGGAATAAACCGCTAAAGCTCACAGCCTTAGAAAATGATGCGAAATATCAAATAATTGATGAAGAGATAGTTTTTGGCGGAGATGAATTAATGAATATTGGATTAGTTATACCAGAGCTTAAAGGTGATTATGCAGCTAAACAGTGGATATTGAGAAAAATATAAAATTTTATTATTATAAATAATCAGTTATGAATTTTATAATAATAGAGATATGAAGATAAATTGTTTTTGTTAAATATGCATGAAAGCAAAGAAAGTACATTAATGTTTATTGAGAAGTATGTGAGAATTAATTGAAGAGAACATTTAACGGCAGGTTGTTTCGCTTTTGCTTGAACTAATAAAATTAAGGGCAGGTAGGGAAGTGGGACCGCCTGCCATTTAACTTTATCTATTAGAAGTATTACTGGTTTCACTGAATTAAACATATATCGAGTTTAAGTTTAAATATTAGTAACTAAAATTTACACAGGTATCCGGAGAAAATGTTTTCACTTGTACACATTTAACCATCAAACGATTACATTAAACCATTTGAATTAGAAGTACAATATAATATTATTTATGTATGGCAATTGAATAAATAACAGTGCTAAGAATTAGGATATGTATTCAAACATAATTAAAAACAGGGGGTCAAATAATGAAAAAGAGCATTAAGAAATTTATAAGCATTATTGCAGCAACTGTGGCTGTAAGTACTTTAGTTGTTGGGTGTGGTGGAACCAATTCCACTGGTGGGGGCTCGAAAGGTGATGTTACTTTAACTTATGCAATCTGGGATAAGAATCAAAAACCAGGCATGGAAGCAATTGCAGCAGCTTTCCATGAAAAAAACCCTAACATTACTGTAAATGTTGAAGTCACACCATGGGATCAATATTGGACTAAGTTAGATGCTGGAGCTTCAAGTGGAACACTACCAGATGTTTTCTGGATGCATTCAAGTAATTTCTTGAAATATGCTAACGGCGACGCGCTAATGGATATTACTGATAAGCTAAAGAATAGCAGCGATGTAAATCTAGATAATTTTCCTAAGGATCTTGTAGATTTATATACTGCGAAAGGAAAGAATTATGCAATACCAAAAGATTATGACACAATAGCTCTATGGTATAACAAGACTATGTTTGATGCCAAAGGTATACCTTATCCAGATGGAACATGGGATTGGAACAAGCTATTAGAAGTAGCTCAGAAATTAAACGATCCAGCAAACGGAGTATATGGATTCTTATCGCCTGTGGATACTCAACAAAATTATTATGACTTCATCTATCAAAATGGAGGAGAAGTTTTATCTGCAGATAAGAAAAAATCAGGTTATGATAAACCAGAAACTAAAGAGGCAATGCAATTTGCAGTTGATTTTAGTCAAAAGTATAAGGTTTCTCCAACAGTACAACAATTCGCAGATACGAGCCGTGATCAATACTTTGAATCAGGAAAAGGTGCTATGGCATTTTTTGGATCATGGATGGTAAGTGAATTTAAAGCAAATGAATATGTAGCTAAAAATTGTGATGTAGCTATTCTTCCTTTTGGAAAGAAAAAAGCAACTATGTATAACGGATTAGGAAATGCGGTTTCAGCAAAAACAAAGAATCCAGATGCGGCTTGGAAGTTCTTAGAGTTCATGGGTACAAAAGAGGCAAATGCTATTCAAGCTGAAAAAGCTGCAGCAATTCCAGCATTCAAAGGAACTGAGCAAGCATGGATAGATAATAACAAACAATTTAATGTAAAAGTATACCCGCAAATGTTAGAATATGCACACATATTCCCTAATTCTGAAACAAGATCAAAATGGGATCCATTAGAAACACAAATATTCTCTAAAATGTGGTCAGGTGACATATCAGTAGAAGATGGGTGTAATCAAATGGCTAAGGAAATGAATGATCTTTTAGCTACAGAACAGTAGGAATTTAAATGATAACAGTCAGTAAACTAGTTGTTGGCTGTTATCGATCCAAGATATAAATATTATAAAGAGGAGGCGAAATATAGAATTATGGTTATTGAAAGAGACACACGAAAAGTTACAGATGAAGTTAAGAAAACAAATAGAAAGAACTTACGTGATTATGGTTGGGCTTATTTAATGATAGCTCCAACCATATTAGGACTTATTGTATTAAATATATGGCCATTAATTCAAACGTGCTATTTGAGTTTTACTAAAACTAGCGGTTTCGGAAAGAATCAGTGGGTTGGCTTAGATAACTATATACGTATGTTTTCTGATTCAAGTGTGATGCATGCAGTTATAAATACCCTTGAATATACAGTTATTTCAGTTCCAGTAGGTGTAATTATTTCTTTATTCATTGCTGTATTATTGAATTCAAAGATTAAGGGAAAAACTATCTATCGTACAATTTATTTTCTTCCCATGGTTTCAGCTCCAGCAGCTATAGCTATGGTTTGGAGATGGTTATATAGTTCAGATTATGGTTTGTTTAATTATTTACTTTCATTAGTAGGAATATCGGGAGTAAAATGGCTTACTGATCCCAATATTGCTCTTATATCTGTAATAGTAGTAGGCATATGGAGTACTATAGGCTATAACATGGTTATTTTACTTGCAGGTCTTCAGGAAATACCAAAAAGCTTCTACGAAGCTGCTGATATTGATGGGGCGGGACCTATAAGGCAATTTTTCGCTATCACATTTCCCTTAGTATCTCCAACAATGTTCTTTGTTGTAGTTACAACGATGATAAGTTCACTTCAAGTGTTTGATTATATATTTATGATGATTGATAAAACTAATATTGCAATGGAAAAAACTCAGTCATTGGTTTATTTATTCTATAAGTATTCCTTTATTACCAATGATAAAGGTTATGGTTCAGCAATAGTTATGTTATTGCTAATAATAATTTTAATAATTACAGTGATTCAGCTTAAGTTACAGAAGAAGTGGGTTCATTATCAATAGTTAGGAGGTGCAGTTTTATGAAAGAAAGTCTGAAATCAAAAAAAATCATAATTCATGGTATATTAATAATAGGTTCCTTAGCAATGTTACTTCCATTCATATGGATGATAATAACATCTCTAAAGAATCTAACTGAGTCGACACAAGTCCCACCTACAATTATTCCTAGACAGTTCAAGTTTAGCAACTATAAGGATGTATGGGACTTACTACCTTTTGGGCGATTCTATATAAATACAATTCTAATGCTTATATTTAGAATACTAGGTTCAGTATTTTTTAGTGCAATGGCAGCATACGCTTTTGCTAGAATAAAATTTCCAGGTAAAAATTTCTTTTTCATGATTGTACTTATTCAAATGATGATACCAGGACAATTGTTTATCATCCCTCAATATAACATAGTTTCAAAGTTGGGATTACTAAATACAATTTCAGCCTTAGTTATTCCTGGAATAGTAAGCGCATTTGGTACCTTTTTGCTTAGACAATTTTTTATTGGAATACCAAACGAGCTTGAAGAAGCCGCAATATTAGATGGGTGTAATAGATGGCAGATATTTTGGAAGATTATGATGCCTTTAACTAGATCAGGGTTAATAGCTCTTGGAATATTTACTGCATTATTTGCTTGGAAAGATCTAATGTGGCCTTTAATAGTAAATGTTTCGATAGATAAAATGCCGTTATCATCAGGTCTTGCATCACTACAAGGCCAATATTCAACAAACTTTCCGCAACTAATGGCAGGTTCGATGATAGCTATATGGCCAATGCTTTTATTATTTATCATATTCCAAAGACAGTTTATTGAGGGGATTGCTAGTACTGGTTCAAAGAGCTAAGAATGATTCATATAGAAGAGTTACAGCTATTTGGAAAAGCGCAAGAAGCAATAAATATACCTAATATCTGATTATCAAAGTAAAATCTTAAGAATATCGGATGGCAAAGAATATGAAATATAATGTAAAACAATTTATGGTATTTTTGAGTGGGATTGTATTAATGACGTTAGGAGTATCATTGACAGTTAAATCAGAAGTTGGAGCGGGAGCATATGATTCTATAAATTTTGGATTAGCTAACTTGCTAAAGGTTAATGTTTCAATAGCAATATGGATAACATCTTTTGTTGTTGCTGTTATTTCGTCAATGGTAAGAAAAAGGTTTCTAAAATTCACTACATTTTTAACTTCAATACTAGTAGGGATTTTTACAGATATGTGGGTAATGATGACTGAAAGAATAGTGTTTAGCACAACCTATGAGAAAGTAGTTATATATTTCATTGGAATATTCCTAATTGCAACTGGAATATCAATATATATTATTCCGAAGTTGCCTGTGAATCCAACAGATGACTTAATGGTAGCACTTACAGAAGAAAAGAGTATAAGTTTAATGAAAGCAAAACTTTCTATAGACGGAATATGTATTATAATTGCATTTATTTTGAAAGGGCCTATAGGAATTGGCACTATAACTGCTACACTTTTTGTAGGTCCGTTAATAGATATTATAAATAAAATAATAACACGTATTTGTTCAAAGAGTTTATCTTTTAAATAAATATTATCTTAATATATTTGCGTAAGAATGTATAAAAATATTTCAAATCATTAATTTGCTCATATAATTAAATTACATAGATATATCCAAATTGAGCAGTAGAAAATATCCTATTTAAAGAGTTTGATTAAAGGTTGCTTTACTTTTACCTGTCCCAATTGATAATTAGGATAAGATAAAGTGGAGCAGCCTTTAATTGAGTATATAAATATTCATATGAATATCTATATCTATATTATGTGGCAGAGAACGACTATTAAATAAAAAAATATAAAATATTATTCTAGATTTGAGCATTTATACCGAAAGTCAGAAGGGCTTAATCCTTTTGATTTTTTGAAGGTTTTAGAAAATAAAAGTGGATCGGAATAACCGACAGAACGAGACACATCGCTAATTCTCAACTCAGTGTTTTGAAGTAATGAAGCTGCTTTTTCCATCCGTAGGGAAAGAAGATATTCCTGCGGAGATTTATTTGTGAAATTTTTAAATATTCTATGTAAATAAGAACGATCGATGCAGATATGAGCGGCAATGTCCTTAATAGCTATTTTATCTGCATAATTTTGATGAATGAAAAATAAGGCTTCTTCAATATAATTTATTGGTCGATCGGTTGTTATCACTTCATGATTTGGGAAGTTCTCGCATAGAAGATATAAAAATTCATAAAGCTTAGATAAAATAATTAAATTTCTATTAGAGGTTGTTTTTGATGAATCAACAATATTACTAAGTGAATTAAGCAAATTACTGTTTTCGGGAAAAGAGAAGATAGGATTATCTGAAGATAGAGTCGTTCTCTTTAAATAATCTTTTGCTTTTATTCCATTAAATCCAATCCAAGTGTACTTCCAAGGAAATGCTCTATCAGCTTTATAATATATTAGAACATTTGGTTCAATTAGAAACCCTTGATTTTTTTCTAAGTTATAGGTTTTTCCATTAACTTTATATGTACCTTTTCCATCAAGTACATAGTGAATCATATAGCCACTTCGTACAGCAGGGCCATAGGAATGTTCACTTTCGCAAGATTCTATGCCACATGTATAAAGGTTAAGTTCAATGTTTGAGTAATCATTGTTATTAGAAAAAACAAAAGCCATTTTTTATACCTCTCATTATTAAAATCATATCTTAGTTTATATATTTTTAAGATTTTGAATAAAAATATTAGTTGTCACAGGAATGCTTTTTGAGTCTACATTTTTCTATATAAATATATCATGTAAACAATTAAAATTAAAGTATAAAATATTTAATTCCATATTGCTTTAAAATTAGTGCACAATTTTAAAATAATATATTTTGAATATTTAAACCAAATAGAATTTTAAAGATAGATTAGGAGATACATATGAGTATAAAGATAAACGAAGAAAAATTACTGTTTCATTTGCAGGGGAAGAATACTAGTTATGTAATGCAAGTAATAAGAGATGGGTATTTAGCACATTTATACTGGGGTAAAAGAATCAATAAATATAGAGGAAGTAATAAAATAGTATTTATGGATAGAGGATTTTCTCCCAATCCAGACGATAAAGACAGAACTTTTTCCCTTGATACTATCCCTCAAGAATATCAAGCATTTGGAAATGGAGATTTTAGAATTCCAGCGTATCAGGTCAGAATTAATGATGGATATAGAATTTCAGATCTTCGATATAAGGGATATGGATTATATAAAGGAAAACGAGAGCTTGAAGGTTTGCCTGCTACTTATGCAAATTATATAGATGAAGCGGAAACTCTTGAAATTATTATGGAAGATGTTGTGATTGGGTTAGAAGTTACTTTAAGTTATACGTTATTTAAAGAACTAGATGTAATAACTAGGAGTGTTAGCTTTAGTAATAAAGGAAAAGAGAGTATAAGGCTTCTTAGAGCATTAAGTATGAGTGTTGATTTTAGAGATGATGATTTTGAAATGATAACTCTATATGGAGCTCACAATAATGAAAAGAATATAGCAAGAAGAAAGATTGTACCAGGAGTACAACTTATAGATAGCTGCAGAGGAGCAAGCAGCCCACAGCAAGCTCCTTTTTTAGCATTAATTAGGAAAGACACAACAGAAGATAGTGGAGAAGTATATAGTTTTAATTTGGTTTATAGTGGAAATTTTACAGCCCAAGTGCAAGTAGATTCTTATAATAATACTAGAGTATCTATGGGAATAAATCCTTTTGATTTTTCATGGCTTCTAGAAGTTGGAAAAGGATTCCAAACACCAGAAGCTGTCATGGTTTATACACAAAATGGAATAGGAGAAATGTCTAGGATCTACCATAAATTGTACAGTCAAAATTTATGCCGGGGAAAATTTAAAAATAAAGTAAGGCCTATTCTCATAAATAATTGGGAGGCAACGTATTTCGACTTTGATGAAGAGAAGATTGAAAGTATAGCTAAAGAAGGAAGAGAGCTTGGAATAGAACTCTTTGTATTAGATGATGGATGGTTTGGAAGGAGAGATGATGATAATAGCTCTTTAGGAGATTGGATTGTAGACAAACGTAAGCTTCCAAATGGATTAGAGGCACTGGCAAATAAAATAATAAGTATTGGAATGGAGTTTGGAATTTGGTTTGAACCAGAAATGGTATCTATAGATAGTGATTTGTATAGAAAACATCCAGATTGGTGTATACACGTTCCAAACAGACCTCATATATTAGGAAGGAATCAGCTTGTGTTAGACCTATCGAGGGATGAAGTTTGTAGCTATATTATAGAATCAGTCTCAAATATATTATCAAGCGCCCCAATAACTTATGTAAAATGGGATATGAATCGTCATGTTACAGATATTGGCTCAGAAATATTGACTTGTGAAAGACAGGAAGAAGTAAGTCATAGGTACATCTTAGGTTTATATAGGGTAATGGAGGAACTAGTAAGTAGATTTCCTAATGTACTGTTTGAAAGCTGTTCGAGTGGTGGTGGAAGATTTGATGCAGGAATGCTGTATTATATGCCACAGACTTGGACAAGTGATAATACCGATGCAATATGTAGAACAAAGATTCAATATGGCACGAGTTTTGTATATCCAGCAATAACTATGGGAGCGCATGTTTCAACTGCTCCAAACCATCAAGTTGGAAGAATAACACCACTTGAGACAAGAGGACATGTAGCTATGACAGGAAATTTTGGGTATGAATTAGATTTAACAAAGCTTACAAATGAAGAAAAAGAAATGGTTAGAGAGCAAGTTAAATTATATAATGATATAAGAGAAATAGTACAGTTCGGAGAATTATATAGAATATTTAATCCTTTTGATGGAAATGAAGCTGCATGGAATTTTGTGTCTAATGACAAAAGTGAATTTGTAGCAACATATGTTAGAATACTATCACTTCCAGCGGCGCCAATTAGAACAATAAAATTTAAAGGGTTGAACTCGGAATATGATTATCAAGATATTTCAACAGGAGAGATATTTGGTGGAGATGAATTAATGAATGTCGGGATTACCATTGAAAGGGTAAAGCAAGATTTTCTTAGCATTCAATGGAGATTCAAAAAGATATAAATTCTGCAAGATGTATAATACGAAAGGAAGATAAATTATGGGTAAACAAGAGAGGTATCTAAAAATTTCTGAAGAAATTATACAGAATATCGGTGGAAAAGATAATATACAAGGTGTTGCTCATTGTGCAACAAGACTTAGAATAGTTTTAGATGATAATATTAAAGCTAAGATGGATAAACTAGACAATATTGAATTAGTTAAAGGAGTATTTATAGTTGGAGACCAGCTTCAAATTATTTTTGGAGCTGGACTTGTAACTGAAGTTTACGAGGTTTTTTCTAAATTAGTAGGAATAGAGAATATGTCCTTATCTGACGTAAAGAGTAAATCAGCTCAGAAGCTTAATCCATTACAAAGAGGAATTAAATCCTTATCAGATGTATTTATTGATATTATGCCGGGAATACTTGCAGCAGCATTACTAATGGGATTATCAGGATTACTTGGACAGGCGGGACTATTTGGAGAAAAATCAATTATTCAAATGTATCCAGCTTTATCAGGTGTAAATAGGTTTGTTAGCATAGTTTCATCTAGTGTTTTTAGTATTCTGCCATTAATAGTTGTGTATTCTGCTACTAGAAGATATGGCGGAAAACCAGTATTAGGATTGGTTATCGGAGCAGTTATGTTAAATAGCAATTTAGCAGATGCCTATGAAGCCGCTAAAGGTGCTGTAAATCCAGATATCATAAATGTCATAGGACTTAATATAAAATTAGTTGGCTTTCAGGGTGGAATAATTATTGCTTTAATGATGGGATTTGTGGTTGCAAAACTTGATACCTTCTTTGATAGAAAAGTTCACAACAGCGTTAAGTTACTAGTATCACCAATGCTTACAGTCTTTGTTGCTTCGTTCTTACTATTCACAATTATAGGACCAGTAGGACGTGCTTTGGCTAGTGGAGTAACAATGGGATTACTATGGATAACTCAAAGTTTTGGCATTTTTGGATATATGTTTTTTGCAGGAGTACAGCAAATAATAGTTATTACAGGAATACATCATATTTTAGGTGCTATTGAAAGTCAACTTTTAGCAGATACAGGCACAAACTTCTTGAATCCATTAATGTCAGTTGCAGTAGCAGCTCAAGGTGGAGCGGTTTTAGGATACTTAGCACTGCATTGGAAAGACATAAAAATAAGAGAACTTGCAATTCCAGCATTTACTTCAACATTATTTGGAATATCAGAACCAGCAATTTTCGGTGTGAACTTAAGAAACAAATTTCCTTTAGTTGCAGGCTGCTTGGGAGCAGCAATTGCAGGAGGTTATGTTTACATTAGTAAACTAGTTTCAATGGGATTTGGAACTACAGGTGTTCCTGGTTTTGCAATAGCATCAAGTGCAAATAAGGGGTATGTAAATTACATAATAGCACATTGTATTGCAATATCATGTGGAGCATTATTTACAATATTATATGGAAAAATAATATTAAAAGGGAAAGTCTCTAAATAAGTTAAGAAGAAAGAAAATCCCCTAAAAGGATTAGGTGAATGTTTTTAGGGGATTTTTAATAATATAGTGTTTAAACATTAAAGTCTTTCATATAATCTCCGTGAGCTTCGATCATTTCATCACACATTTTTATAATATCATCAATGGATAGTTCAGCAGCTGTATGTGGATCCATCAGGGCAGCTTGATAGATTTTACGTCTATCTTTTGTAACTGCTGCTTCAATTGTCAATAGCTGAGCATTTATATTACTCATATTCATAGCAGCAAGTTGAGTTGGAAGTTTTCCTACATGAGTTGGATGAATTCCCATAGCGTCGACCATACAAGGAACTTCTACACAGGCATCAGTTGGTAAATTATCAATGAGTCCAGTATTTAGTACATTACCACCAATTTTATAAGGGGTATTAGTCACAATTGCCTCCATAATATAAGATGCATATTCTTTTGAACGTTCATGTGTAACTTTACCATCACGTAATATTTCATTTTTTTCTTTTTGCCAACCCTCAATTTGTTCAATACATCTTCTTGGATATTCATCTAGAGGGATATTAAATTTATTAATTAGTTCTGGATATTTTGATTTAATGAAAAAAGGATTATATTCTGCATTATGTTCGCTTGACTCAGTGCAATAGTATCCAAGGTGTTTGATGTATTCATAACGAACCATGTCTTTATGTTTTTCTTCACCAGAATTTTTTAGCTCAGCTCTTTTTCTAATCTCAGGGTATAAATCATTGCCTGCTTTATCATATATTTCTAATAACCAACCCATATGATTAATACCAGCAATTAATTCTTTTCTACCTTCTAATTTATCTTCCATGCCTAAATCTTTTAACAAATGTTCTGAACATACTTGCACACTATGACAAAGTCCAATTGTTTTTACTTTAGTGAAACGTTGCATAAAACCTGTAAGCATAGCCATTGGATTAGTATAGTTTAAGAAATATGCATCAGGGCATACTTCTTCCATATCTTTTGCGAAGTCAGCCATTACAGGAATTGTTCTTAGAGCTCTCATAATTCCACCGATTCCAATTGTATCTGCAATAGTTTGTTTTAATCCATATTTTTTAGGAATTTCAAAATCTGTGATTGTGCAAGGATCATATCCTCCAACCTGAATAGCATTAACCACAAAAGTTGCATCTTTAAGTGCTATCTTTCTATTTTCAACGCCTAAAAAACATTTTATATTAGCTCTGCCATTATTTATATTTTTGTTGATTGCATTTAGGATTATTTCACTTTCCTTTAATCTTTCCTCATCAATATCATAAAGTGCAATTTCACTATCTCGTAGTGCTTCTGTGCACATACAATCACCTAACACATTTCTTGCAAATACAGTACTTCCAGCTCCCATAAATGTAATTTTCATATAATCATCCTCCTTGAGTAATTTTGATATAATTATAAATAAATTATATAATTGTAAATGTATGCTTTCTATGTTTTATGTTTCTAAAAATTGTGGTTATGTTGAATGTTTGTATACTTTTATTAATAAAAATTAAAAGTGGATTTATGATTTTGGTAATTTATTACATAAATTTAGTTTTAAAGTTGGATAGCTATATTCATAAAGTATAGATAACCCAACTTTAAGTTAGATTTATACTATGAAATATATCCCAACTAGAAATAAGAATTATGCTTTTGTGAAATGTTTCATTAGGAATTTGATGGCTTTGATTCTTAGATTAAAAGTTGTTCCAAGTATGCTAGTTCAAAGCTTGCCTTTGAGGCTAGCATCTTGGGTGCAACTTGTGAGCTTAGAATCATCCATCATAATTTCCTTAGAAACTGGAACAACAGCATAATTCTCATTTCGGCGAGATATATGCATAAGTCTAGGTCTTAGTTGGTTTATCTATATGTAAGTACCATAGAGGAGGATTAATTAATGGAAGCAAAGTTAGAATTTACTTCAAAATATAGATCAATCAGTACTTTAACAATATACTATGGAGGCCATGAGGTCTGTGCGCCATCCCATTCTTTTGGGCCTGCCATTCGTCATCACTATCTTTTGCATTATATTTTAAATGGAAAAGGGAAATATTATGTAAATAACAAATGCTATGAATTACAAAGAGGAGAGGCTTTCTTAATTTGTCCAGGTGAATCTACCTATTATAAAGCAGATAAAGAAGAGCCTTGGGAGTACTGTTGGGTAAGTTTTGATGGGAATGATGCTAGCACTATTCTAAAAAATTGTGGATTATCAAAAAATAATTTGATTTTTAAGGATAATAGTAATGGAATTTTCAAAGAAAGGCTACTTTCACTAATACATAATTATGAAGAAGATAGTCACAATGAGTATGCTCTCATTGGTCAGTTGTATATGTGTTTTTCAACCATGTATGATCAGGCGAATATAAAAGAAAAAAATACTTGTGAATCATATGCTGATAAGGCCCGCGATTATATTTATAATAACTTTGGCTATGATATCAAAGTTAGCGATATAGCTAAATACGTTGGAATTGATAGAACATATTTATATAAAATATTTATGGATGAATATAAAATTTCACCTCAAAAATATCTTATTTCTTTTCGGTTAAATACTGCCGTGAATTTACTTGAAACCACGAAAATGAATATAACAGAAATTTCTTATTCTTGTGGATTTAAGGATACTCCTACTTTTTATAAACATTTTAAGAAACAGTTTAATATTACACCTGTGCAATATAGAAAAAGTAACATTGACTATATTAAACTACCTAATGAATAGAAAAGATGATATTAATAAAACCAGATTGGTGTAATTAGTCATAAAATTGATATAGTGGTATAATTTAAATATAAGAATTATAATTAATTATCTTCAAATTAAATGGAAAAATAACGTATAAACATTTTTGTGTAAAAGGAGATGTTATCATGAATGAAGTATTACAAAACATATTAACAAGAAGAAGTGTGAGAGCTTTTAAGGAAGAACAATTAAAAGATGAAGAATTAGATTTAATTTTACAGGCAGGAGTAAATGCGCCAAGCGGAATGAACAAACAAAGTTGGCAATTTACAGTTGTTCAAAGCAAAGAAAAGATGGAGCAGCTTGCAAAAGTAGTTAGAGAAGCTTTGAAAAGGGATGCTGGATATAACTTTTATGCGCCTCCAACTTTAATTATGTTGTCTAATGATAGAGAGAATACAAATGGACTTGCAGATTGTTCTTGTGCATTAGAAAATATATTCTTAATGGCAAATTCACTAGGAATAGGTTCATGTTGGGTTAATCAATTAAAGAATATTTGTGATGAAAAAGAAGTAAGGGAAGTATTAAATAGCTTTGAAATACCTGAAAATCATATTGTTTGGGGAATGGCAGCTTTAGGGTATCCGGCTAATACACCGAAGGCACACGGAAGAAAAGATGGAGTGATTAAATTCATAAAGTAATATCTATTAAAACAAATATCGGAATCAAGATGTGTTTCAATATAGAGAAAAATAAGCAAAATATCCTGAGTCTAGGAATTTGCTTATTTTTTATTCTGTAGGAAATCTACATATATAAAAAGAGTTTGAAGCACAATACAGAATTTATCTAAAGTTACCTGAAACTTTGTTCTTTAAAAATTAGCAATAATTGAATTATGAATAAATTACTATAAATAGTTAGAAAATAGAATGTTATAATATATCAAAAATAAAATTTACTATTTTATTTTTTAAAATAATTATTAATATGTATATTTATCATCAATTGCATATATATGTAATTTAGGCAAAACTTTTTAAAATATACAAAAAAGTATTGACTATATAAAAGTAGAGGAATATACTTATAACATAGTAAACTGATAAGAATTATATGAGAAAGTTTAAGGAGTGGTTGGAATGTCAAAGATATATAAGAATTTAGCAGAATTAGTAGGTAGAACCCCATTACTAGAAGTTGCAAATTATAGTAAGGGAAAAGATTTAAAAGGAACAATATTAGCTAAGTTGGAGTATTTTAATCCAGCAGGAAGCGTTAAAGATAGAATTGCAAAGGCTATGATAGAAGATGCTGAAAACAAAGGTTTATTAAAACCAGGATCAGTAATAATTGAGCCAACTAGTGGTAATACAGGAATCGGTATTGCATCTGTAGGTACTGCAAAAGGGTATAAGGTTATAATTGTTATGCCAGAAACAATGAGTGTAGAAAGACGTAGTCTTATAAAAGCTTATGGAGCTGAAATAGTTCTAACTGAAGGAGCAAAGGGAATGAAAGGGGCTATAGCTAAAGCAAGTGAGTTAGCAAATGAGACTCCAAATTCATTTATACCAGGACAATTTGTAAATCCAGCCAATCCAGAAGTTCATAAAAATACAACTGGTCCTGAAATATGGGAAGACACAGATGGAAAAGTAGATATATTTGTTGCAGGTGTTGGTACAGGTGGAACTGTTACAGGAGTTGGAGAATACTTAAAATCTAAAAATCCAGATATTAAAATTGTTGCAGTAGAACCAGCAGATTCACCAGTTTTATCAGAAGGTAAATCAGGCCCTCACAAAATACAAGGAATTGGTGCTGGATTTGTACCAGACGTTTTAAATACAAAAATATATGATGAAATTATAAAAATAACAACAGAGGAAGCATTTTCTGCTGCTAGAGAATTATCTAAAACAGAAGGCTTACTTGTTGGTATTTCATCGGGAGCTGCTGCATATGCTGCAACAGAATTAGCAAAACGTCCGGAGAATGCAGGAAAAACAGTTGTGGTATTATTACCAGATACAGGAGAACGTTATTTATCAACTGCATTATTTGAAGATAAATAAGAATATATAGGAAAAGCATTTATAAACTCAATTCGCTTAGCTTTAAGTGAATCGAGTTTATTTTAATTATACAAATCTATCTAATTAATTTATATAACTCACTTTCTTCTTTACTAATTCTCTTTTCTATAGCAACTAAGATTTTTTTTGTTTCGCTTATAAAAACTTCATTGCCTTCAGATATTATTTTACTCTTTGTATTAAATTTATTTTTATAATTTGTAAATGTATCTGAAATTCCACCCATTTCATTAATATATGAATTTGCTAGCCTTTTAAGTTTATTATCATCTCCATTAAGTAGATTAGGGTATAAAAATTTGTCCTCTGAACTTAGATGAATTTTCAACTTTCCAGCAAGTTTGTTTATATGAGTAGTTATATCCAAAAGATCAGATTCGAATTTTTTATTATTAATTGACTCATTTATATAATTTATTTCCTCAAAAATACCTTTATGTTCTCTCATCAAATTATCTATATTCATAATTAACACCTCATTAATATTTGTAATTCATTAACTAAAGTATAGTTTTTATATGATAATAAGTATGTAACAAAAGTTACAATATTTATTTGTTTATGAATATTTATCTTATAAATGAGGAATTTTGGCATTAGCACTGAAATAACAAGAAAATTATTAATTGTCCAATGTGCACTAAATTATTGTCTATAAAATTATAGAATATATATTGCCAATATGGTATTATAGTTTTGACAAAGATGTCTTTATTATTAATAAAGGCATTTTTTTATTGTATAGGAAATTATAGAATTTCGAAGAGTCTAAAGCTAGATGGGATCTAGCTTTAGACTCTTCGGTA